>JAUIHN010000025.1 GCA_030432305.1 bacterium
TTAAAAGACCGCACGCTACATGAAATGGAAGATGCCTGTGAAGATTTACAACGGGCATATATGTTAGGTGATGAAAAAGTACTGGAAATGTTGGAGAAGTACTGTTTTAGCTCTAAGTAAATATCGTCCTGATTACAGCGCTCCTTTGATGATGTTCATCACCGGCTTATTTGGTCTCAAGAAATTTTGGTGGGTGTATATTTACCCAATCAGCATGTGGATTGGTGTGACGTACATGGGTGAGCACTATGTTATCGATGTTATTCTAGGTGCCCTATATGCTACCTTGGCATACTACGCAAGTGTCTATATTTACAGATGGTACTATGCACCGAAGCGCCGAACCAGACTCCTGATTGCCTCTTTGATGGCACGACTTCGCCTTTCTACCTAGTTTGCCCTAGCTAGTAAAATATATTACAGCTAGTGCTTGTGTGTGAGACTACAATCGTATGTAGGATACTACCAAAACAGTAGGAGGTATTGCTCATGAACAAGGTCAGCCGAGAGGCGATTAAACAATTGATTGAGGCAGAAGACAACACCACGCTCAGTCTGTATTTACCTACCCACCGATTTCCGACGTCAGAACATATTGCCGAAGACAAGATTCGGTTTAAGAATTTACTAAAGGCCGGCAAGGAGAAGCTGAAGAGCCAAGGCGTCGATGACGGTACCATTAGCCAGGTTGTTGGCAATCTTCAAGACAGTATTTATAATAACGCTATATTCTGGCCTCGCACTACCGAGGGTGTGGCGATTTTTTGCTGTCCGGCCGGGGTACAATATCTTCACTTGCCAATAGAGTGTGACGAGCACGTTAGCGCAGGGGACACTTATGATATCGCACCGCTTCTAGCAATTGCTGCGAGCGATAGACCGTACTATCTTTTAGCGCTGGCTACCAGAAATCCTGTGCTCTACCGTGGAGATATGTATGGCCTAGAGCGTGTTGCCATTGATCTACCAAAAAGTCCGGAGGAAGCACTTCATATCGACGAATTATACTCGCACAGCAATACTATGCGCGCTGGAGCCTATGGTCCCGGCAATCCAGGCGCAAAGTCGCACGGGCAAGGCGATTCCAAGCAAGCTGGCCAAGAAGAGCGCCTGAAATTTTTTCGACTGATTGACGAGAAGCTATTGACGTCAAAGCTAATTGATAAGACCATGCCTATCCTGCTAGCCGGCACCGATGACGAGACGAGTGGCTACAGGGAATCCAGCCATAGCAAACGCCTGCTTGAGAGTGGCCTTAGCGGTAACTACACAGACACCCCAGCACACGAAATTCATGACCGTGCCTGGCCACTGGTGCGTAGTGAGCTATGTGAGCCCGAGCAGGCGCAGGACATCGAAAAGCTACAGAGTCTACTTGGGACAGGCCGAGCGTCTCTGGAGAATCAGATGATCCTAGCGGCAGCGAATGGCGGCAGAGTTGATACGCTGCTGATTGGATTTCTCACTAAGACCAAGGATAGTATCGGTGACGGCGACAAAACAGTTACTAAGCTGGCCTTTTCTAGCGAGTATAAAAACGACAAACTTAGTATGAGCGCACGATCCGTCTTTGATCATGGCGGCAAAGTCGTCGGTGTCCTAAAAGACGGCATGCCAAGCGGCGCGGGTGTAGCGGCAATCTATAGATATTAGTCGCGGCTGACGCGCGTGCCGATAGTTGAGCCGCTCACGACATTGGCAATGGTGTCGGTGTCGAGCTTAAAGATGACGATAGGCATATTAGCGTCGGCGGCCATGCCAAGTGCCGCACGGTCCATCACCTGTATCGAAGGCGTCTCGAGCGCCTCTTGGTGTGTCATTGCATCCTGCTTAATTGCGTCGGAGTGTTTCGCCGGGTCTTTATTGTAAATACCATCGACTTTGGTGGCCTTTAAAACCGCGTCGCAGTTTAATTCCAGCGCTGCGCTGACAGCGGCTGTATCTGTCGTAATGTATGGTTTACCCGTACCGCCGGCGATGACAACAACCCGACCCTTTTCCATATGGCGCATGGCGCGACGCCTAATAAACGGCTCGGCAACTTGATCGATTCGCACGTTGCTCTGGAGGCGTACTGGCACGTCTTCGCCTTCAAGCATGTCCATCAGCGCCAGGCCGTTTGTAATCGTGGCGAGCATACCCATATAGTCCGCCGTAGCTCGCTCAATACCATGCTCGGCGTAGGTGGCACCGCGCAGCCAGTTACCGCCACCAACTACGATTGCGATTTCTGCACCAGTACTCACAGCTTTTTTGATTTCACCGGCCAGCCATTTCACAAACTCCGGATCAATGCCGTGGTCGAGATTACCTGTTAATTGTTCACCTGATAATTTGAGTAAGATTCGTTTATACATACCTACAGTGTAGCGTACTTTGGTTCGTGTGGTGTGATTACTAAGACAACCTCTCGCCAAAATAACAAAAATGATGTAAAATAACCCTAAAGAACAAGGAGTTATATAACATGGCCAAAGCAAAACAAGCAGAACAACCGGTTTCGATTATTCCGATGCTGCAGAGTGATTTTATGAGTATTCTCGTGCTTGGTGCTGTTACCGGACTGGTCATCTGGGGTTTAGGACTTGTGCTGAACCGCTATGTTTTTGACGTATATCTTTGCCAAAGCGAGCTCAGCAGCCAGTGTGCGAGTGCCAAAAATTATTCGGCGGTGGTCGCGACTATCATCGGGGGTATTGCGGCGCTGGTGGGTTTGATTCGCCTTCGGGTATATCGGCCGCTTTTGGTGTTAATTGCCAGCGTGCTGAGCCTATGGGGTGTGGTGCAAATAGGTTGGAATCTTGAGTTGTTTACCGGTCTCGTGATTGCCGTGTTACTCTACGGCCTAGCGTTTGGTCTTTATAGCTGGATTGCGCGCATACGAGAATTCTGGATCTCACTACTCGTGATTATTCTTCTCGTGGTCGCAGTGCGACTAGCACTCGTTGCGTAAGCGAAGAGTGGTACACTAAAAGGGTGGAACAAACACTCATAGTACTCGTCCTTGTAATGGTCGTGATTGGCTTCGGCGTCGTCATTGTATTCTTAAATGCGCGCCTTAAAGAGCTTAAAAACAGCACGGCCGTGGAGCTGATGAAGTCCGATGTTACCGAGCTATCGCGCTCGGTTTCGGAGTTGCAGCGCAGCGTTGGCGACAAACTGGAGCGTAGTGGCCAGCTGACGCAGCAATCTATGCAAAAACAGCTGAGCGAAAGCACCAAGCTGGTCTCAGAAGTTTCAGCCCGCCTCGCCAAGCTAGACGAAACCAACAAGCAAGTGGTCGATGTCGCTACTGAGCTCAAGACGTTACAAAATGTGCTGCAAAACCCCAAGCAGCGCGGCGTCTTCGGTGAATACTATTTACAGACCGTGCTGGAAAATGTCCTGGCTCCTGGCCAGTTCGCCATGCAGCATAGCTTTGCCGACGGCGAAGTGGTTGACGCCGTGCTATTTCTCGAAAAGGGCCAGCTCCTGCCTGTCGATAGTAAATTCAGCCTCGAAAATTACAACCGCATGGTCGACGCACCGACAAAAGCCGAGCGGAGTCGATTGCTCATGAAGGTCAAAGCCGATTTAAAAGGTCGAATTGATGAAACCAGTAAGTATATTCGACCAAGCGAAAATACCATGGATTTTGCTTTCATGTTTATTCCGAGCGAGGCACTGTACTACAATCTTTTGGTTGGTGAAGTCGGGGCAGATGGCAGCGCGCGTGATCTTATCGAGTATGCTTTTCGTGACAAACGAGTCATCATCGTCAGCCCGACGAGCTTCATGGCCTATCTACAGACAGTGCTCCAAGGTCTCAGGAGTCTTCAGATCGAAGAACAGGCCAAGGATATTCAGAAGCGGGTTGGCCTGCTCGGCAAGCACATTGGGCAGTTCGAAGGCTTTATGCAAAAGCTTGGCTCGTCGCTCTCTACGACTGTCAATCACTACAACTCGGCGCACAAGGAGCTGGCAAAAGTCGATAAAGATATTGTTAAAATTGCCGAACAAGAACCGGTCGTGAAACCACTCTTAATCGACCGGCCACAAAAAGACGAGTAAACGAAAACACCTCGCATAAAACGCGAGGTGTTTTTCTATCTGTTGCGCTGTTACTTTTGCTGCGCTTCAGCACTCTTTAGTAAGTCATACAGGAAGAATCCGATAACCGCACCAAGAGCTGGAGCCAGGAAGTAGACAACCAGTGTCCAAATCTTTGAAATATCGATGGCGTTTAGCGTTACAGCGATGGCTGGGTTCAGCGCAACCGATGCACTGACGTAGGTCGCTGCCGTGCTGGCAAAGGCCATAGCCAGAAATGCGCCACCACCAACGGTGAAAGCACCGGCAAGCTTGTCGGTAACCCGTGGCCTGAGTACGCTCGCGTATGCGAAGCCGAGGACTGCGATACCGATAACTTCAGCCATAAAGACCGCCCATTCGCTGCCTTCAGGCAGTGTGGCTGCGGTGAAGAGCTGTGGTGCTGTCTGGCCAAATGCCGCGGCTTCGGCAGAAATATCTGGAGCTTGGTTTAGGAAGCTGTTCATGACGACGACTGCGAGCATCGCGCCCAGGAACTGTGCCGCCATGTAGCTAACAGCACGCACCCAGCCAACACGTCGGCTTACCCAGGCAGCAATAGTGATTGCCGGGTTTAGGTGTGCGCCCGATAGGCCGCCGATCATCATGAAGATACCGATTAGTCCGATAAACAGATAAAACGGTTCATTACGAACAATCAGCACTGTCGTTGCCAGTAGGAACGCGCCGATAAACTCAGCGATTGCCGCACCGGTTACAGGTGTGCGCAGCAGGCCACCCTGGCCACCGCGCAAAAATGCTCCAGCCGAGCGAGTCTTGCCAGACTCAACAGCCTTGACGGTTGTTACTTTGGTTGTAGTTTTTTTAGTGTTGCTCGCGGCGCCCTTTTTCTTGGCAGCCGAAGCAGATTTTTTAGTTGCCATATCTCCCCTCCTTAATGGTGAAAATAATAAGGTTAGTATAACAGGAGGAGCAACAATGTGAAATGTTATACTGGATTTATGGGACTTTTTATACGACAACAAGAAAATCGTTCACAGTTACAAGAACGCTTGGCCGCTGATCTACGCGAAAAGGCCAAGCAACAAACGGATCTCACTGCCACACCTGACCAAACCAAAGATTCGCGCTACGTCAAAGACACGGAGCAGACATCGCCGCATGCCTGGATTGGTATCGTGGTGGTGATTGTCGCCATCGCGGGCTTTGTGGTTTTTGTGGTCACTCGCTAGGCACCTGTTTTACTCGCTTTTCTAGTGATATACTAACACCAACGTATGGAGAAATTTGATTCTATTCGTCAATCACTACTTGAGCGAGTTGCGGCTGAAGCTGTCCCGCGTGATGTTTTAAAAACACCTCAGTTAAAAGAACTGTACGCTGGTATTAGTGCGCTGCCGGCGGAAGAGCGCGGTGCCTACGGTAAAAAAATTAACGAGCTAAAGGCCGAACTGGAAGCAGCGGTGGTTGCTCGCGAGGCCGCTATGGCGTCGGCCGACATTGCGCCGATTGATGTCACGGCACCGTGGGACGAAAACACTGAGCCACAAACGCTGCTGCCGGCGGCTGGGGGAACGACTCATCCGCTGATGCGGGAGATGGAGCGGCTGAGCGCCATTTTTACTCGCATGGGATTTGCCATCGAAGGCTCCCGCGAAATTGATGATCAGTATCACATGTTCGAGACGCTGAATTTCCCGAAAGGTCACCCGGCGCGCGATGATTACGACACATTTATGACCGTCGAGACGGACGAGGCGGGCGATCAGCTGATAGCTCCGGCACATACCAGCACGATGCAAAATCGCGTGCTGAAAAAGTACAAAAAGAATCTTGAAGCAGGCGAGCCAATTGCCGTCGTTGTACCCGACCGAGTGTTTCGAAATGAAGACTTGGATGCTCGGCATGAGCACACCTTTTACCAATTCGAAGGCGTCTATGTAGGTAGAGGCGTGCACGCCGGCATGCTTATCTCCACGCTTAAAAGTTTTTTGGAAGCGTACTATGGCAAGCAGCTCGATGTGCGCGTCAACCCGTTTTATTTCCCGTTTACCGAGCCGAGTTTTGAATTCGCGCTCAGCTGCCCATTTTGTGAGAGTCAAGACCAGGCTTGTAAGGTCTGTTCCGGCGAAGGCTGGATCGAACTGCTCGGCTGCGGCATGATTCATCCGAATGTTTTGAAAGCAGCCGATATCGACCCGAATGAATTCACCGGTTTCGCGTGGGGCGGCGGCATTGAGCGGCTCGTCATGATGAAATACGGCATCGAAGATATTCGCCATTTTGAGAGTGCTAAATTAGATTTTTTGAGGCAGTTTTAGATGAAAGTTAGTTTAAACGTAATTCGACAGTACATTGACTTCGAACTTCCGCCGATTGATGAGCTGGTAGCAAAAATTAACGCGCAGCTTGGTGGCGTTGAGGAAGTTATTTATCTTGGCGAAAAATATAAGGATGTAACAATTGTCAAAGTTGTTGAGTGCGAGAAGCATCCGAATGCCGATAAACTTTCTGTTTGTAAAATCGATGCCGGCACGGGTGAGCTCATTCAGGTTGTCTGTGGCGCGCCGAACGTGCACGCTGGTATGTGGGCAGCATGGTTGCCGCCAAAATCAGTTGTGCCAGCTTCATTTGATGACGCCGAGCCATTTGTACTTGGCAGCAGAGAACTACGGGGTGAGATGAGTAACGGCATGCTGGCGAGCGCGCGCGAGCTTGGTATTGGCGATGACCACGATGGTATCGTTGAGATTTTAGAAAGTGACGCGCCTAAAGGCAATAACCTTGAAGTCGGCGCAGACTTCGCCGAAATTTTCGGACTTGATGATTATGTGATTGATATCGAGAATAAAATGTTCACGCACCGGCCTGATTTATTCGGTCAGCTCGGCGTGGCACGCGAAATCGCTGGTATTTTTGGTGAGCAATTCACGAGCCCTGAGTGGTATAAAACCATGCCCGAATTTTCTGACGGTTCAGGAGAGTTAAGTCTAGAAGTCTTTAATGAAGCGCCGGAAAAATCTCCTCGATTTATGGCCGTAGCTTTAAACAATATAGAAGTGAAGCAAAGCCCGCTCTGGCTGAAATGTGCACTTATCGCCATGGGCGGCAAACCGATAAATAACATCGTCGATGCTACCAATTACATCATGCTCATCACGGCGCAGCCGACGCACGCCTATGATTACGATAAAATTCGCGGCGGTAGACTTGGTGTACGTATGGCGAAGCATGGCGAAACAATTACGCTACTGAACGATAAAACTTATGAACTAACGAGCGATGATATTGTGATTGCCGACAACGAAGGCGCGATTGGTCTCGCTGGCATTATGGGCGGCGGTAATTCTGAAGTTTCGCCTGAGACGAAAAGTATCGTGCTCGAAGTCGCGAATTTTGACATGTACGCCGTGCGGAAGAGCAGCATGCGCTATGGGTTGTTTACAGACGCTTTGACGCGTTTTAACAAGGGGCAATCGCTGTTTCAGAATGCTTATGTTCTGAACATGCTCATGAAGCTTACTGGCGGGATGCAAGCGAGCGAAGTGTTTGACGAAGGTAATTATAATGATGATTGTACTTTTGTGAGCGGTGAAAATATTTCTGAGCTCCACGCTTCTTCTCCGCATGGCATTACCACGAAGTTTATAAATGATCGTCTTGGTCTTGCATTAAACGACCAAGATATTGAACGCCTACTTACTAATGTCGAATTTATGGTGAAAGTTGACGAGAAAGGTCTTGGTATTCACGAGCCGTTTTGGCGAACAGACATTGATGAGCCAGAAGATATCGTAGAAGAAGTTGGTCGGCTGTATGGCTACGACCGTCTGTCGCTCGAGTTGCCGCTTCGTTCTGCGAAACCGACGCCAGCCAACGCGCAGCGCGAACTCGAGAGCACACTTCGTCAGGTGTTGATGCGTGCGGGCGCGAATGAAGTGCTGACATATAGTTTTGTTCACGAGCGAGTACTGCAAGCGGCGAATCAGAACAAGGACGACGCCTATGGCCTGTCAAATGCGCTAAGCCCAGATCTTCAATACTACCGACTTAGCCTCACGCCGAGTCTGCTCGATAAAGTACACCCAAATATAAAAGCTGGTCATGATGAGTTTGCAATTTTTGAAATCGGCAAAGGTCATGGCAAAAGTTTTGGTACGGACGAAGACAGTCTGCCGGTCGAGAGCGAGCAGCTGGCGTTTGTATATGCGAGTAGGCATACGGGCGAAGGTGCCGCCTATTACCGGGCAAAGGTTTTCTTGGAATTTCTGGCGAGTCAGTGCGGGCTCGAGCTTGCTTACGAGCCGCTTGGTGGCGAATCTACGTCGCCTACGGTGCTGCCATTCGAACCAAAACGTTCGGCTATCGTGACGGACAAAACAAGCAGACTCTATATTGGCGTTATCGGCGAATATAAAAAAGCAGTAACCGTGAACTTTAAACTGCCTGAATATACGGCTGGGTTTGAGCTTGATAGAAAAGCCATCCTGGATCTCATCTCAGATGTCGAAACTTCGTATCGTCCGCTCAGCCGCTACCCGAGCGTTGATCGCGATATAAGCTTAAAAGTAGGTGCTTCGCTCTCGTATGCAAAAGTTCATGAAGCTTTGGAGGCTGCCTTAAAAACTGGCGAGCTAGATACAACAATAGAGCCCGTGAGTATTTATAGGCCTGATGATTCCGACACAAAAAATGTCGCTTTCCACATTACGCTCACTTCGCACGACAAAACTCTCACGAGCGACGAAGTCAACGAAGTAATCGCTCGTAGCGTAGAGCAGCTCGAAGCGTCTATCGGCGCTGAAGTTGTTTAGTCTTTTCGCTTATGCCTAGATTGCCATATCCTGAGTGTGTGTATATACTCATAAGCAATGAGTAAGCATATGAATATCACCGTAGTTGGTGGCGGATTCGGTGGCGTAAAGTCGGCGCTGGAACTGGCAGAGAACGAACACAATCAAATCACATTAATTACTGACAAGCCGGATTTTCAATATTACCCGGCGCTTTTTAGTACCGCTACAGGCTATCGACATTTGCAGTCTTGGGTGCCGCTGGGATTAATTTTTGCTGGCAAGCCGAATATTCGTGTCGTTCTTGATTCTGTTACCAAGATTGATCCGGAGACCAAAACGCTTACAGGCGCGTCTGGTGAAAAATATGAATACAAAAAATGCATCATGGCGCTCGGTATGGTGACAACGTTTTTCGGTATCAAAGGGCTCGATACCTATGCTTACGGCATAAAATCGGCCGAGGAAATCACTCGTCTGAAGCATCAAATTTATAAAGACGTAGCCGAAGAAGGTAAGCTCGACAAGCACTATGTCGTGATCGGTGCTGGGCCGACCGGTGTTGAGCTGTCAGCGGCGCTCGGAGTGTATATTCGCGCACTTTGTAAGAAATTCAAAGTGAAAGATCACAGTCTCTGCATTGATCTTATCGAAGCAGCGCCACGCGTACTGCCACGCATGAGCGAGAAGGCAAGTCAGAAGGTTGAGAAGCGGCTCAAGAAACTTGGCGTCAAAGTCCAGACCGGTAAGATGGTTGAAGCTGCTACTGCCGATGATTTGGTGGTGAGCGGCAAGCATATTAGCAGCCACACAGTCATCTGGACATCAGGCGTAGCCAATAATCCATTCTTCACGGACAACAAGCAGCACTTTAATTTGGCGAAGAGCAATAAGGTTGAAGTTGATGAATATATGAAAGCCGGCAAAGACCTGTACGTTATCGGCGACAATGCCAACACGCCGTTTAGCGGCTTGGCGCAGACCGCCTTGCACGATGCCTTGTTTGTGACGGACAACCTGAAGCGTCAACATAAAGGCCAGCAGCCAAAGCAGTACAAAGCTGTGAAGCCGCCGGTCGTTGTGCCGGTTGGTGAAGGTTGGGCGGTGTTCGAGTGGCACGGTATCGTGCTTGCCGGCAGAGCTGCTTCGATGATGCGCCGAGTAGCCGACTTCATTGGCTATAGCGACCTATTGCCACTCGGTCATGCGTTGGGTGTCTGGCGCGCTTCGTACGAATTAGAAGACGATTATTTCGTCTCGACACCTGCTGCGGCCGCACGGTACAATAAGTAGAGTGAAATCTCTACTCGACGCGCTTCGTTACGCCAGGAATCTTTGGCCGTATTATATCGGCATTACTATTACGTCTATCCTAGCAGCGGCGACTGGCCTAGCGATTCCGTTTGTTATAAAGGAAGCTACTGATCTTGTGGTAGTGGTGGCGCAGGGCGGCGAAGCAAGTATAGGGCAGGCTTTGGTGCTAGCCGGTTTGCTGTTGGCGTTTGATGCCGGCGGCAGCGTGATTCGAAACGTTGGCGGTTACCTGGGCGATGTCATGGCGACAAAGCTCAAGATGCAACTCTCGGTGCACTACTACAATCAGCTGCTGAGCTTGCCGCAGAGTTACTATGACGAAGAAATGACCGGCACGATCATTAATCGTCTCAGTCGAGCTATCAATGAAGTCTCGCAATTTCTTAATGTGTTTGCCAATAACTTTTCGCAGATGCTGCTGACGGCTGTCTTCACCATCATTATAGTCGGGTTCTATTCATGGCCGTTGGCGCTCCTCGTTCTTTCGATTTACCCGATTTTTGGTTGGCTAACAACCAGAACCAGTAAAAAGTGGCAAAAATACCAGCACGCCAAAAACGAAGAATACGACGCAGCCAGCGGCCGCTTCGCCGAGGTCGTGTCGCAAATGAGAGTTGCCAAAAGTTATGTCAGCGAAAAACTTGAGCTCCGTCACTTCAGCGATAAATTCCTAAAAACCGTCAAAATAAACAGCCAGCAGTCGCGTTACTGGCACAGCATGGACGTGGCCAGAGGCGGTGTGTTGGCACTTATTTTCTTCGGTATTTACGCGATTATTTTTACAAGCACCATTCAGGGCGAGTTTACTGTCGGCGTCATGGTGCTGCTGATTACGCTCATCAATACCATCAGGACACCGATTTTCATGATGAGCTACATCGTCGATCAATACCAACGCGCTGTCACCGGTAGCTACGAGTTCACGGAAGTCATGCGTATTGAGCCGGCGATTACCGACGCGGCCGATGCTAAAAAGCTGACGGTGAAAAAAGGCAAAGTAGAATTTTCTGACGTCTCGTTTAGCTACACCGACGGTGCGCCAGTGTTAAAATCAATTTCATTTACGATGCAGCCAGACGAAAAACTGGCGCTGGTCGGCGAAAGCGGTGAGGGCAAAACCACCATTTCGAATCTTTTGATGCGGCTATACGAGCCGTCGCATGGTTCGATAACGATTGATGGCAAAGACATAAATCACGTTACGCAGATGAGTCTTCGGCAGAATATCGCCACTGTTTTTCAGGATCCGGCGCTCTTTAGCGGCACGATCAAAGAAAACATCGCGTATGGCAAGCCAGGTGCCAGTAAACAGGAAATCATCGAGGCGGCCAAGGCAGCCAACGCCGATGAATTCATCGCTAAGCTAAAAGACGGCTACGATAGTCTGGTAGGCGAGCGCGGTATCAAATTGTCTGGCGGCCAGAAACAGCGTATCTCGATAGCGAGGGCGCTCTTAAAAGACGCGCCGATTTTGATTCTCGACGAAGCCACCAGTAGTCTTGATAGTCGCTCCGAGCATTTGGTGCAAGCAGCCCTCGATCGCCTCATGACAGGACGA
>JAUIHN010000026.1 GCA_030432305.1 bacterium
GGCCTTCGCAGTCAAAGGTGACACAATTGCAGTTTGGTCGGGCGTAGACCTAAGAGACCTAAAAGGCAACCTATTGATTGATTCTCAAACAGCAGAAGCTAAGGCCGAGCCGATGACAAGGATTCTTCGGGAAGCCGGAGCGAGTTATTACAAAATGGTTCAAAGCGGTCGTATTAGGCAGAATCTAGGTAATTTTGCGACGAGCGCTGCATAACCTTGCCTTACGTTCCAATATACTAAAAATATGTTATAATAAATAAAGCATGAGTGACGAACCAAAACTAACCGTACCCCAGAGACGCTACGAAATTATCGACGGTTCGGACTCTGTTTATAAAAGTCTTTCCACCGCACTGGGCGAAAACAAACCCGCACATTTCGATGTCAGGTTAGCAGACATCTACAAAGGGGAGTTGCCGGTTCCAGATGAAATTCAAACACGCAAAGTGGGAATGCAAGTTCTTAACTTAACTTGTAATACGCGTACTGGCAGCATAGAGGCCAAGGGTCACTCGCCAGATAACAGTCTTAGTGTTATCGACGTCTCAATCCCAAGCGATAGAGAGCTGCCGTCAATTCTCAGACTTCTTGATGTCGAACATCCTGATGAAGAATAGTCTGTTACGCCACCTTCCCTCTTCGATGTATAATACAACTTACTATGTCCGTTCGATTCGCATCTGCTACCGAAATCGCTGCCTGGGATGAGCTTGTTCTAGCCAACCCCGACGGCGGGAATATCTTACAGAGCGTTGAAATGGCCGATATTAAGGCTCGCGGTGGTTGGCGGCCACGGTATATTGTGGCCGATGGTGTGGCTATCCTGGCGCTGGAGCGGCGCGTGCTTGGTCTTGGAAAATTCTGGTATTGCCTCAAAGGCCCCGGCGTCACTTCTCCGGAGCAGCTCGATGATTTCTTGTCGGAGCTCAAGAAGTTCGCCGGTGAACACGGTGTGTTTATGATTAAAATCGAGCCGGAAATCGAGAAAACCGACGAAGCCATCGTCGACTTCATGAAGCTTGGCCTACTAAAAACCAGGAATATCCAGCCCAATGCCTCGACGATATTTCTCGATATTTCGAGTGATTTAGACACTGTCATGGCTGGTCTCAACCAAAAAGGTCGGCATGCTATCCGGCGAGCAGAGCGTGACGGCGCTATTGTCACGGAGGTGGCCGCGACCGATGAAAACTGCGAAAAAATGTACGAGCTGTACAAAATTACCGCCGAAGGCCAGTTTACTCCCCGCCCCTACGCCTACTACAAAAACTTCTGGCAGAGCTTCGCCGAAGCCAATATGGGGCAGCTCTTTTTTGCTCATGTCGATGGACAGCTCTCCGCCGCGGCGTATGCGCTGGTATTCGGCAACAAAAGCACCTATAAGGACGGCGCCAGTATGCGCGAGCGACCAGCCTATGGCATCAGCCACTTACTGCAGTGGCATGTTATCAAGTGGGCAAAATCTCGCGGCGCGGCAGTGCATGACCTCTGCGGTTCGCCGCCATCGGATCAGATTAGCAATAAGAATCACCCCTACTACGGCTTTGGGCGCTTTAAAACCAGCTTCTCTAAAAACGTAGTGGATTTTGTCGGCACGTACGACATCGTAGTCAAACCGTACCGCTACCAACTATGGAATAAAATCGGCGAGCGCGTGGCGCTACGCTGGCATTATTGGCGTCGTCACGAGAGTTTGTACTAAACCTCCAGTGAGCGAGCCACCTTTTTCTGGGTGGTACCCGAAGAAAAATGGTGACAAGCGAGCGCTAAAAGACTACGGCTTTTTCATCTCAGCAAGCAGCTCACGTACCACGTCGCCGTCATTCCACGGCTCAGCCTCGCCATTGGTGATACGAAACATCTCGTGCCCGAGACCGGTCAGTAGCACCGTGTCGCCTTTTTTGGCGATAGAGAGCGCCTTTTTGATAGCCTCTCGCCTATCGCCTACCTCTGTTGTTTTGCCGCCACCGCCAGCCGCCTCGATGCCTTCCATCACTTGGTCGCGAATCGCCTGGGCGTCCTCGGTGTAATTTTCATCATCTGTCAGGATAATCCTATCCGCAAAGCGAGTAGCAATCTCGCCCATGACCGGGCGTTTTTGTTTATCGCGGTCGCCGGTGGCACCAAATACTAGGATGACACGGTTTTTGGTGATGGATTTCGCCGCTTCAAGCACCTTTTCCATGCCATCAGGCGTGTGCGCGTAGTCAACGATGACCTCGTACTCGAGACCCTCGACCGCCCGCTCATACCTCCCTGGCACGCCCTCGAGATTCGCCACACCCTCAATAATGTGATTTAGGTCAACTCCGAGCAGATACGCCAGACTGACAGCCGCCGTCATATTGTAGACGTTGTACTTGCCGGGCAGCGCCGTCGCCAGCTCGAGCTTGGTATTGCTATCTATCAGCACACGGGCCTCGCTACCCTTTTTGTACAACTTGACGTGCTCTATTTTCGCCTCGGCCTCACTATGCGTGCCGTAGGTAATTTTGTGCGAGCTGGCTTGGTACTTGTCATAAAAATCAAACCACTCGTCGTCGCGGTTTAGCACGATGAATTTTGGCCTGCCTTTAAACAGCTTCGCCTTCACAGCCGCGTATTCTTCCATGGTACCGTGGTAATCCAGGTGATCCTGTGTGATGTTCGTCATCACCGCCGCCGTAAATCTCACGTTGTCGAGCTTGTGCTGATGCAGGGCGTGGCTCGACACCTCAAGTAGTACGTAGTCTACCCTGGCCTTCCGAGCATCGCGGAAGAATTTCATCAGCAAATTCATGCTCGGCACAGTGGCGTTTAGATCGTTTCGCTTGGTTTCACCCCCTATTTCAATAAGTGCAGTCGAAAACATGGCGGTCTTAAGCCCAGCTTCTTTTAAGATTTCATTGATGAAATTAATGGTGGTCGTCTTGCCGTTGGTGCCAGTGACACCAATCACCTTCATACCGCGCGCCGGGTTGCCATAGCGAGCACTGACGAGCTTTGTCCGCCCCTTACGATACCCCTCCTCAAGCCGCTTCACCGCCGGAGCCGGCAGCGCTTTTCTGACCTTTTTGACCACCTGCTGCTTCTTTGTCATGGTGCTATTTTAGCATTGTTGACTTTGTATTTTAAATGTGCCATAACATAGACACGGCACATCGATAAGAAATTATCGAGCCATGTCACCGGCATGCGTCGGTTTGACAATTCGGACAGAGAGGAGATCTCATGCAAGCTACTCGATCGACTGTTGACCTTCGTGAGATCGTGATGTACGACCTCATTAACAAACGGATAGCCTGTGCGCCGAGGCGATGGGCTGGCGATATCACGGTCACTGGGCCCGTCGCCACGAGCTTCACGAAGGAATCGACCACAGGATCGGGCGATCTGTTTTACCGCGACGGGTGGCCGGCTCCTTGTTTCCCGGGGGATAGAGGAATCGAAAAGTTTTCGGTTCTGCTCACCGAGGGCAATCTTCGCGTTATGGAGGAGTGGTTGAGGCAAAACGGAGATTACTGGTCGGCTTGGATGCTCCGGGCGCTCCTGCCAAAAGCGATTCTCCTTAGCCGCTTCACGCTTCATGAGCGCGTTGCGCGCCGACTGGCAAGATTCCTCTAGGCCAACCCCTCAGCGGCAGCTCGGACGAGCCGCCGCTGAGGGGTTACCTACCCTCTGTCCCTCCACCCGGAGTTACCAATTATATTGGTGATTGCGGGTGAAGACTAGCATTGATATGCACCGTTCGCGCAACTTTCAGCCCACTGATATAGAGCGTAGGCGAAAAAAGAGAGAACCAAGTTTAGGATTACCAGAAGGATTGGTACGGTTTTCCACCAGCCTCGAACTTTCACGGCGCCGATTATAGGAATTATAATTGACAGAGCCAGCACAAGAACAACAGAGGAGACGTCAGAGATTGGGAGAAGTTCAAAGATAGGGTCACCCCAATCCTTAAGCGTATCGAGAACTATTGGCAATAAGCCAAAAAACACCGACAACACCAGCCAAAGGTTACCCCCCCTTTGTGGACGCCGTTCGTTGTCGAGTATTTTTTCTCTAGAGCCCATAACAATATAGTACTCATCTATCGGCAATAAAGCTACTAGCAACACCTTTAAGTAATAACAGAAGCATAGTGAGGGCACCGATACCAAGAACTATGTATAACACCCCCAGAGGATGGTTCTCTGTGTTCTCTCCTTTTATGTCCGCATCCGCTACGTCAGCTGTAGCATAAACTTGACTGCCTATACCTTTACTCGAAAGAACAGGAACTACGCCCAGGTCATCGACAAGTGATACTTTTTGGCTATCTTCTTCTAATTTCTCTTCTACTTTCACTTTTTCTCCTGGATAAACTTCGACGCTCTGCCCAGTTGTGTCGGAAGGAAGCTCCGGCTCTGAGGCCAACTCGCTCCGTTCAACCTCCAGATCACATGCATCGTCAACACCGTCCTTATCATGGTCCAATCCCGAGTCTTGGGTGAATAGACAAGCCTGTGATGTATCCTGTGAGCCATCCTCATCGATGTCGCCCTCTCGACCTGCCACCCAAACAATCTGCCAAAGCGCGATGGGTTCATCAGAGAACGTCTCAGACTCCAGCTGTAGAGTGTGTGCACCCGCCGGGATATTTTCTGGTATTGGAATATCCATACTAAGATTGCCCGACACGTCCGTAGTGTAGATGCCTAAGTTGGTTGGGCTGGAAAATAGCCACACGCTGACCGCAGTATTCGGCTTGAGGCCTTCTAGCTCGATTCTAAGAGTATCTTTGCCTTTTTGGATAATGTTCTTATCTAGCACCTCAGAATGAACATAGTTTGTCGCATCACCGCTCATCGCCTCAGCGAAAAAGTCTGGAACTTCCGGTTCTACATCAAGCCACCATGCAATGGGACAGTTTGTTTCTCCGGTGGTATTGCAGTACTCATATTCGTCCAATCTGGTGTCGCCTAAGGCGGCTCGTACAGCCTCTGCGATCTTCTGGTGTCCCTTCGCATTCGGGTGGAAGCTCTCCTGGCTAAACAGCTCAGGTATATCTGCAGTTATCTTGCCAGACATCGCCAGACCCGTTACATAAGATTCTTGCCCGCTACACAAGATGTTTTCTCCTAGGCTTTGTTCTATATCAATATATTCAACGCCGGCAGTTTCTGCCGCTGCTTCAATGACATTGTTCATATATGTCACTGCTGCCCGAGCCATGATGCGTTCCTCTTGGTTAAAGCGAACATTGGCTCCACAAAGCCCATGTTCTTCAGAGAAAAACTGAGGATATCCCAGTACGTAAATTTTTGTATGCCGAGAGGCCTCATGCAAGTCGCGATAAAGACTTGCGAGATGGCCGTACTGGTTGCCAATCGCCTTTCCAAGCCTAGTCTTCCCCTCTGTAGTATTAGAGAAGTCGCAGGCGCCACCGGAGGCACACGCAATCGCCACCTTCCCAAACCCCGCATCATTCCCACCTCCCGTTAACGTAATCGCCTTCGGCTGGTATTCTCGTACAAACTCAATCTGCTGATTCCGTCCGGGGATGAATTCATTTAGAGCATCGGCTTTATAGGCCTCTATCATGCCGTCAGAACCAAGCGCCTTTAATCTCTCACCTTGACCATAGTAGTCCTCGTTATCTTGTGCATAATCCTTGGACACAAGAGCGCCGGAACAGGCCACTGACTCCATTCTGGTGTTCGCAATGCCCATCATCTTCGTAAGTACGAAAGGATACGAGCGGCTACTTATGTGACACTTCTCTTTCGGGACCGTTCCCCCACCCTCTGTGTCAGTGTGTGGCAAATAATACTTTTGCCCTGTCAGCAAGTCTTTTTCCGTGTCACCTTCACCGCTCGAATAAGAATCGCCTAGTGCCAGATAGTCAAGATGAAAGACGGGCTCTGTGGGCAGCGGAGGGTTGTCGTCTCCCGTTTTCAGGGTCACCCACTGCGCGCCATCTGTGTACGAAAACACGTTTATATTCAGTGTTGTGCCGCCAGCTCCAAAAACCGGAAAAACAGCGTGCGCATAAGTATCTACATTGTGCTGAAAATACGACCACAGATCTAGCTCCTCACAAGGGTTACTAAGCGGCCTACCGCCATGAAGCTGCTCATCGTCCGACAATTGCACTCCGCAATTTTTGGTAACACTGATAACGGTTTCTCGCATGCTCATTCCGGCAGTCACGATGTATCTGCCGTTATCGCTAATGGCAATGTGTTGAGCAAGATGACCTCTGTTAGAGGACGAACCCCTTGCCCGAGATACAAGCTTTATTTCTTCTGTTTTCAGGTCAACAAATACGATTCCCCTACCAATAGCCTCGACCGCCAGCCACCGGCCATTAGGCGTAACAGCCATAACACCTACCCGTAAGTCGTGTCCGGCTGGGTCAGCCAATACGACATCTGGATTGTTGAGCCAATTATATCTATATTCAACCGCACCGTTTGTGGAGTTGGTAATTTTTTGCACCTTACTCTCTGGATTTAAAAGTACACTGAGTACATCATAGTACCCGTTGCTTTGGCGAAATGCGTTCGTATTTGGGCCAAGCATCGCGCTTTGGTGCTCGAGCCCGCGCAGCCTATACATCTTTGTATCTTGGCCAAAGCCTATCGCATAGCCAGACCTATCAGCAGCAGCTGCAACAAGATTTGGATACGAGTACTTACCAAATCGCCAGCCATCTCGCTCAACAAGACATACACTTGATCTTATAGGATCATTGCCTAGATAGATTTTCTCGCGGGAACATTCTGCCGGTGGCACATAAGGGAACTCGTACGACTTCTGTCTCTCATCAACTGTCATAGTCGGCGGGTTTGTGGTGCTCCATATAGAGCCGCCGCTTGCCTGTGCCGAGAAGGAGCCTAGAGCCTGAAAACCTACCGCCGTCAAAAGCGTGCCTACGGCCGCAACCACTATACAACCCTTTAACAACTTCTTCACGGCCTCTGTATCTCCTGTATTTTCTTTAAAATATCATATTTTTCCAATTTTAGCAATTGTGGTTTACTCACGCTGCCTCTATACTGAGTGGCAGATGAAAATACTGGGAATTGAAACAAGTTGCGATGAAACAGCTGCTGCTGTCGTGGAATCCACTGGCGAGCAGGGACTGCGGCTGCTGAGCAATGTTGTGGCGTCGCAAATCGACGTACACGCCCAATACGGCGGCGTGGTACCAGAGGTGGCAGCACGCAGTCATGTGGAAGTGATAAACCCGGTCGTCAACCAGGCGCTCAGCGATGCCGATGTTACCTGGGACGATATCGACGCCATTGCCGTCACCTACGCCCCCGGCCTCATCGGCTCGCTACTCATCGGCACCCTCGCTGCACGCACCCTGGCGCTGGTTAAAAACAAGCCGCTCTACCCTATTCACCACGTCGAAGCGCATGTCTATGCGAATTTTATCACCGTGGGGGGTGACAGTCTGGTATTTCCAGCCAGACAGCCGGAGTTTCCGCTGTTGGCGCTCATCGTATCTGGTGGCCACACCCAGCTCGTGCTGTTTCGCGGCCACGGCGATTACGAACTCATCGGTAAAACCGGCGACGATGCCGTCGGCGAAGCCTTTGACAAAGTAGCCAAAATCATCGGCCTCCCCTACCCTGGCGGCCCATCAATCGCCAAGGCTGCCGAGCTGGGCGACCCAAATAGATACAAGCTGCCAAAATCCCGGTTAGATAACCCGTACGACTTTAGCTTCTCCGGCCTCAAAACGGCTGTACTGCGCGCCGTACAGCGCGAGGCGGGCGTAGACATCACTTTTCCCTCATACGAGCTTGCAGCGCGTCTCAGCGACCAACAGCGGTATGATTTTGCGGCTAGTTTTCAAAAAACCGCCATCGAGACGCTTATCGATGTTACCGAGCGCGCTTTTCGCGATTATTCGCCCAAATCGGTTGTTATTGCCGGCGGCGTAGCGGCGAATCAACTTCTACGGCAAGAATTATCGAGTCGTCTCCCAACTGCTATCGAATACGCCCCAATGGCGCTTTGTACAGATAACGCCGCCATGATAGCTGCCCTTGGCTACTACCAGGCGCAGCAAATTGAGCCAACAGACCCTCGAAACCTCGAGGTAGCACCTAGTTTGTCGATGACAAAAACTGCCTGGGCAGTCTAGTTATGTTGTATTAGATACATCACTTTTTCACAAGACGCAGCAGTTTCTTGGCGGCTGGCAAGCCCTTGGCCCACACGACGTACAGAGGTGAGAGCGGCTTTTCGTAGCTGCCGGCGAGCTGAGTCTCGCGACCAGCAAAGCCTTGCTTGAACTTGCTAACGCCGTCGTTCAGGAGGCCATTCATGTCGTAGCGAGCAATCCCCCACTCTTTCGTGCGGCGAATCGCCTCCCATTTCAGGATATAGTTTGCTCTCAGCTGCTGGCCTTCGTCGTTCATGCCGCCATACAGCTCGAAGGCCACCGCCTCGCTCACGGCCAACCATAAAAACGCCACCACCCTACCCTCGTAGGTGGCCATAAATACCTGAGAATTGCTGCCGAGCGTCTCAAAAATCGTTTCGTAGTACTTATCTTTATGGAGCGGAAAGTCAGCCCGTCTGGCGGTTTCTCTATAGATAGCCAGACACACCGCGATATCGTCGAGATTCTTGGCTAGCCGTATTTCTACCCCTGATTTTTCTGATTTTCTGATATACTGCCGCGTCTTTTTGGTCATGTCGGCTAATAGGTCGTCTTCGGAGCGCAAAAGGTCAAGCACGAGCGTGCGCGCCATCAAGATCGGGTTTGGCGACGACTTCCAGCCTTTCACCTCTGGCATAGCTTCCCAGTCAGGTTCAACTACCACGCTCACAGCGCCGTGCTGCTGCTTGCTGTAGCTCGCAAGCGCCTCAAGAACACCTGCCCTGTCTGCCAGCTGGGCCACAGGACCTCTAGGAACATAGGCAAGGTTCTTAAGAGGCCACGGCAGCGTGCGTAGTAGTATCTGAGCCAGGCCGATACACTGATCGTCGTCGTAGACGAATACTCGCTCCACCTTCCAGTTACCGCGCGCTTTTATCTCACCCCAACCCCACAATTGCAATGGGTGCCCTCCCCTATCGAGAACTTCACCATCCCACTGTTGCCAGGCACTACACCGCTCAACTCGTATCATTGCTAGTAGTATAATACACTCCCTCATTCACTGCCATTGTGGTACAATAAAAGGGAACACAAACACATGAAAATCATCAGAGGTACGTGGGCATTTTCATGAGAAATGCTTAGTGGTTTTTGTGTGTTTTTTCATGTGTAATTTCCTACAGCGAGAGAGACGATGAAGCTAGCCAAAACATACGACCCCAATGAATACGAACCGAATATTTACGCCATGTGGGAAGCGGCTGGCGCTTTTCTGCCGACAGGGGAGGGTACACCGTACAGCATCGTGATGCCACCGCCCAATGCTAATGGCAACTTGCATATCGGGCACGCGCTAACAATCGCTATTGAGGATGTGCTGGCACGACACCGTCGTATGAAAGGCGATGACGTCGCCTACATTCCAGGGGCGGATCACGCTGGGTTTGAGACCTGGGTGGTCTACGAGAGGGAACTGGCTAAACAGGGAAAGAGCCGCTTTGATTTCACCAGGGAGCAGCTCTATAGCCAGGTCTGGGATTTCGTCGATGAGCAGCGCGGAAACATGGAATTGCAACTACGTGCGCTGGGCGCCAGCGCTGATTGGCGCGATTTGGTTTTCACGCTGGATGATAAGGTTATCGATACCGTCTATAACACCTTCAGTAAGCTATGGGACGATGGCCTAGTCTACAGAGGTGAGCGCATGGTTAACTACTGTACGGTGCACCAGACCAGCTTTGCTGATATTGAGGTGGACCATAAGACTGAGCAGGGGAAGCTCTGGCATATTGCGTATCCAACACTCGATAAAATCGGCGAAATTATTGTCGCCACCACGCGCCCAGAGACACTACTTGGCGACACGGCCATCGCCGTTCACCCAGACGACGAACGGTACCAGCATTTAATCGGCACCAGGGCACAGTTACCTCTGGTAGAGCGCGAAATTCCGATCATCGCAGACGAACACGTCGACCCGGAATTTGGCACCGGCGCCGTCAAGGTAACCCCGGCGCACGACCCAAATGACTTTGAGATAGGGGAGCGCCATAATTTAGAGCACATTCAGGTGATTAGCTTTGAGGGCAAGCTCGTCAATGTCCCGGCTGACTTGAAGGGGCTCGATGTCGAAACCGGACGCAAACATGTATTGGCGATTCTAAAAGAAAACGAACTGCTGCGTGGCGAAGAGGATATCGAGCATAGTGTTGGCCACTGTTACAAGTGTGATACCGTGATTCAGCCGCTTGTAAAGGACCAGTGGTTTCTTAAAATTGCACCGCTCGCTACCCGCGCCATCGAGGCCATTGAGGCAGGGGAGATTACCTTTACTCCCGATAACAAGAAGATTGTGCTCCTGCAGTATCTGCACGGTCTCAAAGACTGGAATCTTTCCAGGCAAATCCCGTGGGGTATTCCGATTCCGGCCTTTCAGAACACAGCTGATCCAGAAAAATGGATATTCGATCCGCGGGTTGACGAACCGACTATCGTTGTGGATGACACAACATATAAGCGCGAAGAAGACACCTTTGACACGTGGTTCAGTAGCGGTCAATGGCCTTACATTGTCACCGAATATCTACAAGGTAATGACCTAGCGCGCTTTTATCCTACCTCTGTTATGGAGACGGGCGCCGATCTGCTCGACCGCTGGGTGGCGCGCATGATTATGCTCGGCCTCTACGCCACCGACCAAGTGCCATTTCGCCATGTCTACCTGCACGGTATGGTGCTCGATGAAAAAGGCCAGAAGATGAGCAAGAGCAAGGGAAATGTCATCAACCCGATGGAAAGCATCGCCGAATATGGCTCGGACGCGCTTCGCCTTGGTATTCTGGCAAGTCGCAGCGCCGGGCAGAACCAAGCCTTCAGCATCGCCAAGGTAGTGGCAGGGCGTAATTTCGCCAATAAACTCTGGAATATTTCCCGCTTTATCCTCGATAAACTTGGTGAAGACTATGAAGCAACCACGCCAAAACCTAGCGGACTGGCCGATCATTGGATTATCAGACAGCTTACCGCTACCGCCAACACTGTTGATGCTCAGCTGGCCGATTATCGTATCGCTGAGGCTAGCGAGACGGTCTATCACGCTATCTGGGACGACGTGGCCGATTGGTACATTGAGGCGAGTAAAACCGATGAAAACCCCGCTATGCTCGCCTGGGTGTTGGAGACATCGCTGAAGCTAGCGCATCCATTCGCGCCATTTGTCACCGAAACAATCTGGCAAACGCTTTCGTGGCAATCGTCGCTCATTATGAAAGAATCATGGCCAGAGGCGGTCGACTACGACAAAGCAGCAGCCGAAGATTTTGAGCGTCTCCAGGCACTGGTGACGGAAATCCGCTTTATTACCGCCGAATTACCGAAAAAAGGCGGCCACACGCTGCTCTTCAAGGAAGATATTCTAGTAGCCGACAACAGTCAGCTTATCCAGCA
>JAUIHN010000027.1 GCA_030432305.1 bacterium
CGAAACTCTCGAGGCTGCTCTGCGTCGTGAAGTTATCGAAGAGGTCGGGTTTACGGATATTATCAGCGTCAAACAGGCTTCGCACTTTAGGGCAGGGCTTTATTATCGCGATACCAAAAATCGTAACCAAAAAGTGTGGGGTGCATGCTACGAGGTAGTCGTTGACCCATCAGTGCAAGTTGAGAGTGAGATCGACGAAGGATTGCACACTATCGATTGGGTAGACAAAAACGAGGTGACAAAGCGTCTCAGCTGGGATTCCCATAGGGAGATGTGGCAAGCGTATCTTGAGGGCAAAACAGTTGATGTTCAGGTGCGAGAGGGTCTTCTTGTAAACTCTGGCGCGTTTGATGGCACTCCGTCGAGCGATGCTCGTGAGCAAATCGTCGCTTGGCTCGAAAAGCAAGGCCTCGGCAGAGTGAAGACGACGTATAAAATGCGCGATTGGCTTATCAGCCGTCAGCGCTATTGGGGTGCGCCTATCCCGATTATCCACTGCGATGAGCATGGTGCAGTGCCTGTGCCGGAGAAAGATTTGCCGGTTGTGTTGCCCGAAGTTGATGACTACCAGCCAAAAGGCGAAAGTGTACTCGCTAGCCAAACCGATTGGCTCAGTACAACCTGCCCGAAGTGCGGCAAGCCAGCCACGCGTGAAACTGATACTATGGATGGCTACGCCTGTAGCAGCTGGTACTTGCTGCGCTACACCGACCCGCACAACAGCGAACAAGCCTGGGCGTCGGAAAAAGCTAAATACTGGACGCCGCTCGATATGTATGTCGGTGGCGATCACGCCGTGGCACATTTGCTGTACGTGCGTTTTTGGAATCACGTGTTTTATGACATGGATTTGGTGCCGACCAAAGAGCCGGTGAAGCAGCTTGTTTACCACGGCTACATCAATGCCGAAGACGGCACCAAGATGAGTAAAAGCAAGGGTAATGTGGTCGATCCTCTCGAGGTAATTGACGCTGGCTACGGTGCTGATGCGCTGCGCACGTTTGAGCTATTCCTAGGGCCAATTAACGAAAACAGCAACTGGAGCAGCACTGGTATCGCTGGTGTATATCGATTTCTAAATCGCCTTTGGACGCTGGTGCAAGAATATGACGAGTCTGATAAAACAGCTGAGGTTGACAGCAAAAAACTTGAAAGCATAACGCACGTAACTATCAAAAAAGTCACAGATGATTTGCGTCGGCTGAACTTTAATACCGCTATCGCCGCGCAAATGGAATGCGTCAATGAGCTTTACAAGCTAAAGCTCGACGGTTTTTCAAAAGAGTGGAAGCCCGCGCTCGAATCTATTATTCAGCTCGTGCAGCCGTTCGCGCCACACATGGCTGCCGAATTGTGGGAGCAACTTGGACACGACAGTCAGCTTGACTTTGAGCCGTGGCCGGAGTGGGACGAGAGCAAAATCGTCAGCGACAGCATGACCATCGCCGTCCAGGTAAATGGTAAGCTCCGCGCCGAAGTAACAGTGGCCAGCGACGCTTCAGAGGACGACATTAAGGCAACGGCTATCGCGGCCGAAAATGCCGCTAAATTCATTGGCGATAAAAAACCGACCAAGGTGATTTACGTCCCTGGTCGGTTGGTGAACGTTGTCGTCTAGCTAGCGTTATTATGGGGTCTGCGTAGGGTTTGGCGGGGGACTATTCGCATCAATGTATGGGAGCAGCTTCTCTTCTTCTGTCAACTTAACTTCTTCTGTAGGCGCAATAACCTCGACTTGCATCGTAGGCGTCGCTGGTGGGGTCTCCGTAGGTGGAACTGGCTCGGCCATATTTTCCGGCGTTTCATATCCAGAATCGTTGCTTGCAACTGGACCTTCTTTGTCGCCGCAGGCAACCGTAGCGACAGCAACGGCGAGGGCTACGGCTGCCTGACCGGCTTTCTTGGCAAATTTGTTGCCAAGGGACTCTTCCTGACCAGGCGATGTGATAATCTCTTTCATTTTATTATAGTATCACAAATATATAAAAAAGTCAATATGGCGTATCAGTCAATGAAAACGCCCCTCCCTCGGACGTTTTCACATCGACGAAAAAAGGGGCGGGATCTACTCGGGCTGGAGGGTGGCAATCGAGAGCACTTTGTTCATGGGCACTTGAGAATTAGCTCAAAATACGCTACAATATACCCCAAGTTTTAAAAAGTGAATCTACGATAGGAGATCTTTTACATGGCACAACCGAAAAAGCAAAGTAGCCCAAGAAAGACTGGTCTGCGACGCAGTCATTTGGTTCTGAAGCTAGCGCGTCGGGTAAATGCAACCTCACCGGTGAAGGTGAAGACGACTAAGCGTGAAACTGGCAAAGCTCTCGCAAAATAAGTGCGAGATTGTTCAAGCTAACTCTAAAATAAAAGAAAGAACCAAAAAAGCTTATGGCCTCGAATCGGCATCTTGGACGTATCGTTGCACTACAGAGCCTGTATGAGTACGAGTTTCGTGTGCAATCTGGTGACACTGCGCTTAAAAGCAAGGATATCGTAGCACGTAACCTCGCGCGCTACGAGGAGATGATTGACGACAAGAAGTTTATCAGTGATCTCGTGGACGGCGTGCTGAAGCACCAAAGCGAGCTCGATGAGAAAATCCAGCCGATAGCGCCAGATTGGCCAATCGAGCAGATCGCTCGTATCGACCGTACAATTCTTAGGATGGGGCTCTACGAGCTGCTGTACATGCAAGATATCGTGCCGGCGAAGGTGGTGATAAACGAAGCGGTTGAGCTTGCCAAAGCGTTTGGTTCTGATAACTCGAGCAAGTTTATAAATGGTGTTCTCGGAACAGCCTTTAGAACACTCGTCGAAGGAACCGATGCCGATGCAAAATCCTAAGTTTGATAAATTCAAAAAGTACTTTAATCGCCGACCGTCGATTCAGGAAGTGGTTCGTGAACCGACAGCTGGTGGTATTATTTTTCGTCGCAATAAAAAGAGCGACGAGGTAGAAATACTGCTGATTCAAGATGCCAAGGATCGCTGGACGATACCAAAGGGTCATATCGAGCCGGGTGAAAGTGCACAACAGACCGCCAAGCGCGAAATTGGTGAAGAAGTTGGCTTGTTTGATATCGAGATTCTGGGTTGGCTTGGTAAAATCCATTTTCGTTACCGTCGTCTGGATAAGTTGGTGCTGATGACGACGCAAATTTATCTGGTGCGCGCCGGTAAAGACGCCGATAATATTAAAGAAGAAGAGTGGATGAAAGACGTGCGGTGGTTTGCGTTTCAGGACGCACTGGACGCTATCGAGTATGAGGACATCGGTAAATTGATGTTGCTGGCCAAAAAACGGATAAGGCAGGAGAATTTATAGTATGTCAGGTATGCAAATCGCACCATATCAGGAATTCGCTCGCGAGAAGCTTGGCTTTGAGTACGACAATATCGACTATTTGGTGACGGCTTTGACGCATCGCAGCTACGTGAACGAACACCGAAAAAGTGTCAGTGAGCACAATGAACGGCTGGAGTTTCTGGGCGATGCCGTACTCGAACTTGCCGTGACCGACTATTTATACAAAAATTTTACGGAGTCAGAGGGGATTTTGACGAGCTGGCGTGCGGCTTTGGTAAATACAGAGAGTATCGGTGTGGCCGGCGATCTCTTGGGCTACGAGCCGCTGATTCGAATGAGCCGCGGCGAAAAGAAGGGTAGTGCTCGGGCGCGGCAGCAAATACTGGCGAATGCCTTTGAGGCGCTTATTGGCTCTATCTACCTCGAGAAAGGCTACGACGCGGCGGCGGATTTTGTCGGCAAGCACATTCTTTCCAAGCTCGAAGGCATCGTGGCGTCAGGCAGCTGGCGCGATCCAAAGTCGCATCTTCAGGAAGTGTCGCAGCGTATCGATGGCGAGACGCCGGTGTATAAAGTGCTTGAAGAAGAGGGGCCGGATCACGACAAGATATTTACCCTCGGTGTGTTCGTGGGGCAGAAGAAAATGGGCATCGGCGAGGGTCCGAGCAAGCAGGTTGCCCAGCAAAAAGCCGCTCGCGCCGCTCTAGAGGCGTACCAGGCGATTGACTCTAGTCAGAAAAAAGTGTAGAATGGTCTAGAATTAACTACTAGTAGACTTATAAATTAGTAAAGGAAGTTTTTGTTTTTATGCTCGCAATTCGTTTGCAACGTACTGGCCGCAAAGGCTACCCGACTTACCGCATAGCGGTGCAGGAAGCGCAGCTTTCGCCTGCCAGCGGCCGGGTTGTCGCCTACGTCGGTAATTACAACCCTCATACGAAAGAGACGCACGTAGAGGTAGCGGCCGCTCAGAAATATCTCGATAATGGTGCTCAGCCATCACCTCGTGTGGTTATGCTACTCGAAGAAGCTGGCGTCAAGCTGCCTAAGTGGGTGAATCGTCACGAGAAGCGCGAAAAGACGACCAAAAACCCTGAGAAGCTTCGCAAGAATCAGCCTAAGGAAGAGCCAGTAGCCGAAGAAGCACCGGCCGAGGAAGCTCCTTCTGAGGAACCTGCCGAAGCAACTGCGGAGTAAAAACCTTTTAAAGCGTAATCTCAAGAAGCCCTCTAAAGGGGCTTCTTTTTATCAGCACATCTTCATTGAAATCTCTCGTTTCGTAGTACAATAGAAGCATAACCAGTAACTAGGGAGGCGAAATACCAATGTCAACCATCGACCAGCAATTCGTAGAATATATCGTCAAATCACTTGTCAATAGTCCCGATGACGTCACCGTAGAGCGCATCATCGATGAAAAGGGCGTGCTGCTAAGTCTCACCGTGAATCCAGAGGATCTAGGGCGAGTTATTGGCAAGCGCGGCGTGACGGCTCAGAGTCTTCGCACCTTGCTTCGCGCGCTCGGCACTAAAAACGATGCCCGTTACAACCTCAAAATCGTAAACAACGACGGCGACCGCGAAAACTATACCAGTACATCTGAAGCCGAGGATGGCGACCCTGTGAATAATTCGCCAGATGAAGATGTGGAAAACGAGGAGTCAGATTTTGCAAAAAACTCTCGAAAAGAGCTTGCAGACCTCGATGACCTCGATATATAATAGGCATTAGTTCAAACAACGTACTTGAACTGCGAGAAAGCTCTATGCGAGCAACAATATACTTTTGTTGAGAGCCTTGTATGTGTCAAGAAACCGCCTACTTAGGGCGGTTTTTTGGTTTAAAAAAGAAATAGGCCCACCGGAAGGGCTCGTTGGCGTGGACTTTAGTGAGTCCATCCGGTGAGTCTACTTCTGGTGGGCTTTCATGTCTGTCATAGCATCGCCAAGAGGGCGAACACAAGACCGACGAATGTCCCGCCGATAAAGCCGTCCAGCCGCCGGAATGCCAGCAGGAGGAGGCTCGCCATGCATAGTACGAAGGCAATTCCGAAGAAAATTTCCTTCATCATGTATCTCCTCGGTGTGCTCGGAGCAGATGCAACGAGCTGCTTTACTTATATAACTGATGTGCAAAAATGTCAATAAATGAGAAAAGCCCCCTGAGGAGCTACGAGCTGGAGTTGGTTATCTCGACAGCGAGCCTTTCTCAGAGAGCGGACTTTACCCGTCCTTGTTTACCTCCAGTAGCGCCTCGCGAAGCGAATACAGCGCCATTAGGGTGGCCGCACCCAGGGGAAAAGGCGCAAGCCATGATCCGTCCAGGAGGCTGTTTACGCCGAAAGAGATATTCACGGCACACAATACAGCGTAGATGAAGAACATGGTTTACTCCAATCTGGCTCAAAGACAAGGGCGAACTTCACCCTTTCTTTGGGCAAAGTCACTAATAATATATCACTAAAATACAAAAAAGTCAACTGTCTCAGACATTTTTACGAGACGTAAGTCGAGCTTTAGGGGGAGGAGCGAAGCTTTGGAATTCACTTCCAAAGCGAGTGGAGGGGCGAGCCCCTCCTGTTATAATGGTCACAGATGAGAAAGATGCAAGTCATTACGCTTTTCCCCGAGATGTTTTCGGGCGTTTTTGACACTTCGATGCTATGGAAGGCTCAGAAGAATGAAGTGGTGCAGTTTGAAATCATCAATCTGAGGGATTTTGGCATTGGTCCGCGAAAGACCGTAGACGATACGCCATATGGCGGCGGCGATGGCATGCTACTAATGGCCGAGCCGCTTTTTGGAGCTGTCGAGCACGCCAAGGCGAACGACCCAAGCGCGAAGGTGCTTTTAATGACACCGCGCGGACAGCGTTGGAAGCAGAGCTTGGCGCAGGAATATGCCGACGCGGAGCATGGCTACATATTTATTTGCGGCCGCTACGAAGGCTACGACGAGCGCATCACAACGCTGGTCGACGCCCAATTGTCTGTCGGCGACTACGTTCTAACAGGCGGGGAACTGCCAGCCATGACGATTGTCGACAGTATTGTGCGCCTCATGCCTGGAGTGCTTGGCGGCGAAGCCAGCGCCGAGATAGAGAGCTTCAGCGACGGCGAAACCCTCGAATTTCCGCAGTACACCCGTCCAGAGGAGTTTCGAGATATGAAAGTGCCAGAAGTACTGTTGAGCGGCAACCACGCCGCCATCGCAAAATGGCGAGAAGAGAATAGCAAAAAAGCCTGAAAATGAGAAAAGCCCCTCGAGAAGAGCCGCGACCGGAGCGACGAAGCTACGGCGAGCTTTTCTCGATGGAGCTATTGCTTCCGAGGGCGCCGAGCTCGTCGTGCGAGGAGTTTCGTGCCGATGATAAGGCTGATCCAAAATAGCCCGACCCCAATCAGAACAACTCCCTCCATCGTTTCGCCTTCATGGAGCTGCCACACACCGACAACGACGTAAAGAGCCATCGCTGCATGGAGCAGAAGAATATATGCGGTGAGCGCAATACCAAATCCTCGGCTCTCGCACACGCGAGCGCCGAAGATTATCAAGCGGCCAACCGCGACCTCCGAAAGACGAATTGCGGACTTCATGATTTGAACCACGAGAACCTCCAGACGCTACTCGAAAGCGACAACTATTGCTCAGCAATTCGTGAGCAAAGCTGATACATTTATACTGCAAATCTACAAAAAAGTCAAATATTACAAATTGTCCACAAATAAAACAGAGGGGCAAGCCCCTCCATTCTAAGGTTGTGGTGGATGTCGTAGAGCGATCGTCACATGTTATTTTTTGGAGTTGTGTTTGTTTTTGTAACTTCGCTGTTTGTAATCATACATAAGCTTTTCAAAAAAAGCAACTACTATGACAAAAAAACAACAGAACTGTCTACTTTACTTCCTCGACATCAACCTCGATACCTTTGGCGGCTTGCAGGAACAAGTTAGCAATAAGCGCCACGATAGCACCGTATAACCAGCCAATCAAAAAGGCGAGCAGGGGTACAATGACAAGCGCGATTGCCGCTGCGGCGAGGGTAGCTCCAATTTTGCCGCCAACCGTTAGGTCTTGGTTTTCAAATATGACCGCGAAGGCTGCGAACATGCCGAAAAAGGCGAAGATAAATGCCCAAATAGCTTGTGCTGCTCCAATAAAGTTTGCAAAAGATGACACACCGACGCGCCGGATTATAAGTTTTTTCATTATTCCAGTAACCTCCTTAGTACTAACCATATTTATATACGTCTTTTGGTACTTAGTCAAACTAGCGAGCGCTCCACACTGTTCAGAGAGGTGGATGAGTGGTATAATTTTCAGGGTAAATTGAAACATTGGGGATTGGCCAAGTGGTAAGGCAACGGGTGAGAACTGCCAGTGGCAGTTCGCAAGGGAGCCTTCTGATGCAAGCTGTGTTTGCAATCACGAAGTTCCAGGGCCGCGGAACGTGGCCTGGTCCCAGGATCGGGACGAAAAGTGCCAATGGCACTTTGAGAGCGATGTTCCGGTGGCGATTAATCGCCAACAGTGAACTCGCGGGGTCGCCGAAGGTGACTCGAATCCTTTATAATTAATATCGAGCGCACTTTCCCTGGCTATTCATTGGGGATTGGCCAAGTGGTAAGGCACTGGGTTCTGGTCCCAGTATCGGGGGTTCGAATCCCTCATCCCCAGCCAGGGAAAATGCGTTCGTAAATCTCATTCCCCTCAACCCCAGCCAAGAAAAGTTCCGACTATTTGGTCGGTACTTTTCTTGTCCGAGACTGTGTGGTGCAAGCACCCGGTTTTGCGAAGCAAAACAAACGCGGGGTTCGGCGAAGCGCAGTGAAATTGTCTGAAAGTTTACTTTCAAGACAATGAGCAAGCGGAGGAGCGGAGCAGATAATGCCCGCCTCTAACGGTGCATTACAGCGCAGTTATATCTCTCATCCCCAGCAGGAAGCAAGTACTTGAGCTGGAAAAATATACTATAAAACAAAAACATTAACTAGAAGGTCTGTCCTTCCGAGACCTTCCGAGACCATACATATATACAGCTTCAGAGCGTTTACGGGTGACGGGGTATATCAACGAGCGGCTATAGGGATGAATGTGGTACAGTAGGGGTACTATTTGTTAAGCAACAAGCCATGTTAATAGGCTGATTTCATGTCAGAATACTTGCTGTCTGCAGAGACCATACAAACCGAACGAGCCGCGCGAAGACTTTCGAGGCGGAAATTGCTTGCTCTTGCCGGGGTCGCGGCAGTAGGGGCGGCGGCACAACGATTAGAAATGGGGATAATCCTTGATCCCCCTCCGCTGATCGTGGAAGACATGCTTATCAATAAATCAGCCGAAGGCATTCAGTTGTTTTCCATGAATACCATAGAGGAAGATGGTAGCGAAAGTATCTTGTCGCTGCTTTCACCTATAGGTAAACTACTTTACGAGCCGTCCGGAGAATTTTTTGACGGTCAACCGTTTAATTATGTTCACAGAGGCGGCAATGGTACCGCGTCTATAGATGAAGCATTGAATAAAGTCAATAAAGAGGGCAAGGAAGGTCCTCTTATTCTTGATATCGATGCGAATGTTGTTGATGGTGTCGTATACGGGGAGCATGGCATAATATACCGAACGGGACAGTATTTGCCCCCTCTTATCGTTGACGTGAATGAAAAAGAGGTGAGGCTTGGTGGACTGGATACATACGAAGAACTCGTGGCTTATATTGCCGAGCTTAGTCGTACTTCTGGGCGCACGCTTGCAGCGTCCACAGAGCTTAAAAGAGGAGAGTTCGATTTAGGAGTATTACACGAAATGTTTGCTGTCCACCAAAAGTATAAAGTTCCTGGTCAGATGCATTCTCCGCTCCCGCATCAGTTTGACGCTATAAGCTATGAAATCGCGTCAGATTAGAAAAATTGTCAAGTTGATACCGATACTGTGCCCACTCATCGTCCTAAGACGCCACCAATGTAGCGATGTCGGTGATACTGTAACTTCTTTTCCGTTTGCACAGCCAGTATACCGGTTCGCTATTTTGACTAGAAGAAACAGTCCTTCTAGCGCTTCTGGCGTATGTTTCAGGTATAGCGCATCGCTACGTTGGTAATTTTGCCATGGTGCTATAATGAGGCAACAGAAGGTGGTCTAAATTTATGCAAAAAAAGAATAAAACATCGCTTTGGCTGCGCGTTGGCGTGCCGCTCCTTATTATCCTAGCCTGGCTTGGCGTTTCAGGTGTGGGCGGGCCGTATTTCGGACGGATCGAGGAGGTGTCGAGCAATGACATGCTGAGTTTTTTGCCGAGTGATGCCGAATCTACAGAAGTTAATGACGAGCTTATGAAATTCCGCGATTCGGACACGCTACCGGCCATCGTCGTATTTGAATCTTCGGGGCAACTGACGGACGAGCAGAACGCAGATATTCAAGCGGCGATTGCTGCCGCTGAAGAAACTGGATTGCTGGAAGGCGATGTTTCTCCAGCGATACCGTCTGAAGACGGCCGAGCTGCGTTTATCGTCCTGCCACTGGGGGCCGAGGCGGAAGTTGATGAAGCTATCCCAGAATTAAAAGAAGCGATTGCGGCGACCGATCCAGATTTAACATATAAATTCACCGGGCCGGCAGCGTTCGCCGAAGATTTCGTAAGAGCATTCGCCGGTATCGATGGTTTGTTGCTCGTGACGGCGCTTTCGGTGGTGTTTGTGATCCTGCTCATCGTGTATCGCTCGCCAATCTTGCCGGTGGTGACGCTGCTCGGTGCGATATTTGCACTGTCGTCGGCGATTTTGGTCGTCTGGCACTTGGCGAATGCCGAACTACTGCAGCTGAACGGGCAGGTGCAGGGTATTTTGTTTATCTTGGTAATTGGCGCGGCGACGGATTACGCGTTGCTTTACATTGCTCGCTACCGTGAAGAAATAGCGCAGCAAAAGAGCGCCTGGGAAGCGACCAAGGTAACGTGGAAAGCTTCGTGGGAGCCGATTGTGGCTGCTGGCGGAACGGTGTCGCTTGGTCTCTTGTGTCTGTTGGTGTCCGATCTTGGCTCAAATAGAGCGCTTGGACCGGTAGGCGGGCTCGGCGTGGCGTTTGCTATTCTGTCTGCGCTGACATTTTTGCCGGCGTGTTTGTTACTACTTGGCCGAAGAGCCTTTTGGCCGCGGATGCCGAAGATAGAAACCGCCAAGAAGGCCGATTATCGTACGGCGCATCCAGCTTGGAATAAAGTTGGTCAGCTCGTTAGTCGTCACCCGCGTCGACTATGGGTTGGTTTTACGGCATTACTTGTTTTGGCCTGTCTCTTTATTCCGCAGTTCAAAGCTGATGGTATTGCACAGAGTGAATTCGTACTGGGCGAATCAGAAGCCCGCGATGGTCAAGAAATGCTGGATGAGCACTTCGCTGCCGGATCAGGCTCTCCGGCGTACGTACTGACACCGGCGGAGAATCAAGCAGAAGTAGTCGCCGCACTTGAAGAAGACGAAGGCGTAGATGGCGTCAGCGTCACGACAGCCAACCCAGCCATACCGGCCGTTCCGGTGGGTGAGGCGAGAGATGAGGTACTAACCTCGATACGCGAAGATGTAGCCGAAGGCCGTGCACAGCAGCTCCGTGAGCTGCGGGCTGGAATTGAAGCTAGCATGAGCGGCGCGCCAGAAAGTGCTGTTGACGCAGCTTACGAGCAGGCAGCGTCGAACGTGCCGTCTGTCGACCAGCTTGTGGCTGATATCAATCCTTTTGCAGGCGTGGAAGCAAAAGTTGTAGATGATAACGTACTACTGCAGGCGACCCTGGTAGACCCGGCAGATTCAATTGAAGCCAGGCAGACGATCGAGCGACTGCGAGCATCTACCAAGGAGATCTCTCCAGTGACGAGTATCGGTGGTGTATCGGCAATCCAGCTTGATACAAACACTGCGGCGGAGCGTGATCTCAAAATAATTATTCCACTGATTCTGGCGGTGATTACAGTTGTGTTGATGCTACTTTTACGAGCAGTCGTAGCGCCAATCATTTTGCTGCTTACGACCGTGCTGTCGTTCGGCGCCACGCTTGGCGTAGCGGCACTTCTGTTTTATAACGTCTGGGGATATCCGGGATCTGACCCATCGATAATCATCTACGGATTTGTATTCCTTGTCGCGCTTGGTATAGACTACAATATCTTTTTGATGACACGTGTGCGCGAAGAAACTATC
>JAUIHN010000028.1 GCA_030432305.1 bacterium
TTGATTTGTGCTCAAGTAGCAAATCCTTTCATGTTGATCTGATAGCTTTAGTCAAGTGACGGAGGGGTGTGCACCATCCGCAGTAGAGGATCCCGCAATTTTTTGCATCAAGGATGCAGGGTCATAGTGCTCCTAGTATGTCACTTCGGCACTATCCTTGCAAGAAAATGTTAAAAATACATGACTTTAGGGGTTTTAGCTGTATACTTAGTCCGGAATGAAGAGTTTTTATCAGGTACTTATAAATACACTCATCGCGAATGTCACGACGAGCTACCTGTGGTTTGCGCTGACATTTTGGGCGTATCTTGAGACCAGATCGGTACTGGCGACTGGCTATATTGGTGGCTCGTATATGCTGCTGATTGCGCTCTGTAGTATATGGTTTGGCACGATTGTCGATAGGCACAAAAAGCGCAGTGTTATGCTGTTCGCTTCGGTGTTTACGCTTGGTGCTTTTTTGCTATCCGGATTGCTGTTTGCTCTACTGCCTGAGCAGACGCTGCTAACCCTCACGCAGCCGTGGTTCTGGATTTTCTCAGGCATCATCTTAATCGGCGCTGTGGTTGAGAATATGCGTAACATCGCACTTTCGACTATCGTCACGCTGCTGGTTGATAAAGAAAAGCGTGCCAACGCCAATGGGCTTGTAGGGACGGTGCAGGGAATTGGGTTTATTATTACTAGCGTCTTCAGTGGTCTTTCTATCGGGCTATTGGGTATGGGCTGGACGCTCGTGATTGCCTGTGTGCTGACAACATTGGCGCTGGTGCATATGCTATTTATCCAGATTCCTGAAAAGGGAATCGCGCACGATCCTGAGCTGGAAAATAAAAAAGTGGACATCAAAGGCGGCTTTCGGGCCATTCATGCAGTGCCCGGGTTGCTTGGTTTGATAGTTTTCTCTATGTTCAACAATTTTATTGGCGGATCATATATGGCGTTGATGGATCCATACGGCCTGACACTGTTTTCAGTTGAGGTGTGGGGACTGATCTTTGGCTTCGCGAGCACTGGCTTTATTGTCGGTGGCATACTGATTGCCAAGTTTGGTCTTGGTAAAAATCCAATCAAGACGCTGCTGTATGCGGCGATTATCATGGGCATGCTTGGTGCATTCTTTACGATTCGTGAGTGGGGCTGGCTGTATGTGCTCGGCATATGGATTTATATGTCGCTCTTCCCATTGATGGAGGCAACAGAGCAAACCGTTATTCAGCGAGTCGTACCGTATAAAAGGCAGGGGCGCGTATTTGGGTTTGCTCAGGCGCTTGAATCCGCTGCTGCACCAGTCACGGCATTTATGGTCGCGCCAATCGCTCAGTTCTTCGTAATACCATTCATGAAATCTGCAGATGGTAAAGCGAGTTTCGGCTGGCTGCTGGGTGATGGTGAGGTAAGGGGCATCGCGCTGATATTCTTCGTGTCAGGGCTTATTATGGTGGCGGTGGCGCTGCTCGCCTTCGGTTCAAAAACATATCGTCAAATCTCGGCGTTTTATGCTAAATCCTAAAACGCCACAGGCGTGACGACAGAGGTGAAGTGCGCTATACTGTAGCTATGCAAAAGATTCTCCTGTATTACAAATTTACGCCGCTAGGCGACCCGGAGGCTGTGAAGTTGTGGCAAAAGAGCTTGGCGGATTCGTTGAATTTACGTGGGCGGATTTTGGTAAGCAAGCACGGACTAAATGGTACCTTGGGCGGTGAAATGGAAGATTTAAAAGCTTATATAAAAGCCACCAAGCAATACCCTGGGTTCAAGGACACCGTGTTTAAGTGGAGCGATGGTGCGCGCGAAGACTTTCCGCGCATGAGTGTCAAGACGCGGCGCGAGCTGGTTGGTTTTCAAAATTCTGAAGACGAATTTGATGTTGACATGGACGGCGTGATTGGCGGCGGCGAGCATTTAAAGCCGAAGCAGGTTCACGAACTTATCGAAAAGTACGGCGATGACGTAGTGTTTTTTGACGGCCGTAACGCACACGAAGCAAAAATTGGTAAATTCAAAAATGCTGTCGTGCCAAATACAAATACCAGCCGGGATTTTATCGCTGAACTTGAGAGCGATAAGTACGACGACATCAAAGACAAGAAAGTCGTGACATACTGCACGGGTGGTATTCGCTGCGAAGTGATTTCCGCCATGATGAAGAAACGTGGTTTTAAAGACGTGTACCAAATCGACGGCGGGATTGTGAAGTACGGCGAGAGTTACGGCGATGATGGCTTATGGGAAGGAAGCTTGCGGGTATTCGATGACCGCATGACGGTGGATTTTAGCGACCACGCCAAGACAATCGGAGAATGCACGCACTGCCAGGGTAAGACCAGTAACTTTGAAAACTGCGCCCACATGGAGTGTAACGACCTGGTGCTGATCTGCGAAGCCTGTAAAAAGAATCCCGACCTACTATTTCATACCCTTGAGTGTAAAGAAAAGCATGAAGCAAAGACTCACGCCGCTGCGTGAGCCCCTGTACTAATAACTAGCTGCTTTAATTCGCTGCTTCTCCAACGCGATTGGTATTGAAATCAACGTATGGCACGTAGTAGTTCCAGGCGGCTTTCTCGCTATCTGTTAATTCACCAGCTCTATCAAACCACTCTTTAACCGATTCTTTGGAAATCTGCACGGTCTGGCCTTCGTTTAGTATCGGCCAACCTGCCGCACTGGCAAGGTTCGTTTCTGCGAACAAAACACCAGCAGCACCGATTTGACTGTCGGTTTCAATACCGTATGTCTGCACCGCTTTTCGAGCCATCTGAATGTAGGAGTCACCTGGTTGAGCAGTATATTCATAGTTTTCGAAATTTTCTTCTGTAGCTTCATTTACGGTTTCATCATTCGCCTGTGCAATCACATCATATGCGCTGACGTGACTTTCTGAAACGATGTTAATGGCAAATATAGCTATTACAATAGTTGCGCTTATAGCCATACTGGTTAATAATTTTTTCATTGGGCTCTCCTGATAGACTGCATATATAGTATTACAATCTTTTATATCATAAGCATTATTATTTAGCAAATTTATGGCCAAAGCTGTTTGCTATACTGTAATGGTATGTCACGAAAAACATGGTTTATCACTACGATTACACTTTTGGCTCTTTTGGCTACAGGTATCGGGGTGGCTTGGTTTATTTGGGCACCGCCAATTACGAAAGAGCAAGCGGTACAGCAGGGTAGCGGCAACGTATCGCTTCAGGCGGAGACGATTCTTGATGGGCTGAGCAATCCGTGGGATGTGGGCTTTTTGCCCGACGGCACGCTCATTTTTAGTGAGCGCGCCGGCGAGCTTAGCAAGTTGGTTGATGGCGAGAAAGTTTTGATTCAGGACATCGATGACGTTCGGGCGCAGGGTGAGGGTGGCCTTACCGGCATGGCGCTCGATAGTGACTTTGAAAACAATAGCTATGTTTACACTTGTTACAATTCTAGCGCTGGTGATGTGCGCGTGGTTCGCTGGATGCTGAATGGTGAGTTGACCGACCTCAGCGACAAGACGGTCATCGTGGACGGTATTCCTGCGAATACAAGCGGTCGACACTCGGGCTGTCGGGTGAAATCAGCTAGTGACGGTACTGTATGGATAGGCACCGGCGATGCTGCGCAGAGCGCCAATCCGCAAAATTTACAGAGTCTTGGCGGTAAAATTCTACGAGTGACTCGTGACGGCGAACCGGTAGCCGGCAATATCGAGGGAGGGGACAAACGAATATTTAGCTACGGGCATAGAAACGTGCAGGGGATTGCGCTTTTTGACGAGCCGATGGACGGTGTTTACGGCTATAGTATCGAGCACGGCTCGAACGAAGACGACGAAGTGAACATGCTACGGAGTGGCAACTTTGGCTGGGATCCACTGCCGCCATATGATGAAAGTGTACCGATGACTGACACCGACAAGTTTCCAGATGCCATAGAAGCTATTTGGAGTTCAGGTAGACCGACGATTGCGCCGTCGGGTGGCGGAATTATCGCGGGCGAAGAGTGGGGGCAGTATGACGGCGCGCTAGCGATGGCGGTGCTCAAAAACCAGCATCTACGCATACTGAAATTCGACCCAGAGAGTGACTATGAGCTTGTGGGCGAAGAACCGTTTTTCGCGCGCGATTTTGGCAGAATCCGTAGTGCTACTAAGGGGCCAGATGGTCTGTATCTCACGACCGACAATGGCGTGGATGATAAAATTATAAAAGTTGTGCCGCAACCATAGTAGTGTAAAATAAGATACAAGAATACGCACCAAAGGAGTAGGAGGACAGAGTGGTTGGCAAGAAATTATTCTTTATGGGGCTTGGAATATTTGCGACGGGGGTTGCGATACTGGGCGTGTGGCTGCCAGGTATACCGACAACATTCCCGCTAATCGTGGCGCTGTGGTCGTTTAGTAAATCAAGCGAAAGATTACACGCATGGGCGGCTGGCCTACCGGTTCTAAAGCATGCCCTGAAAGAGGCCGAGAGATTCGAGAGTGAACGAAGCATAGACTGGCGTATCAAAATTATCGCAATAGGCAGCGCGTGGGTATCGGCAGTTGCCGTCGGGCTGCTAACCCGCAACATTATGATTACGTCATTCGTCGTTTTCTCTGCGCTTTGTTGCACCGCTTTCATGATTTATATTCCAACGCGACAATCTGCGGCTGCAAATATTGAAGCCGATGACGAATAGTCCTATACTGTAGGAAACTAACGGAGGACGGGAAAATGGTAGAAGTTAACTGGCTCGCAGTACTGATTGCGACGGTCGCAAGTATGGTTGTTGGATCGATTTGGTACGGTCCGGCGTTTGGCAAAGTTTGGATGAAACTCGCCAAGGTGAGCGAAAAAGATGTGGAGAAGGGCGGATGGACGCCACTCGTAATAGCTATCGGGACGAGTTTTGTGCTGGCATTTGTCTTGGCGCACTTTACTTATCTCGCGTTTGATTTTTACCAAGAAGAATATAGCTTTTTCTCGACCGCTCTCATCACTGCTGCCTGGGCGTGGCTTGGCTTTACGGCACTACGATTCTTGACGCACGATTCATTTGAGGGTCGATCAATTAAGCTGACCGGACTCAATGCGGCGCACGAACTCGTCACGATGCTCGCCATGGCAGCAGTTATTGGCCTGATGGGCGTATAGTTTTACCCTTCCCTTTTATATTTATTGTTAAATATACATCGTCCCGGCTGTAGACACTTGCACGGTTACTATGTGTCATGCTAATATTCAACCATATGGTTGAATATACCTATCCACTCGATTCCGTGTTTAATTCGCTGGCTGATCCAATCAGGCGGGATATCATTGCACGCGTGGCTCGTAGAGAATACTCTGTCGGCGAACTTGTCGCACATCATAACGTTAGCTTTGCAGCAATTTCCAAGCACTTAAAGGTGCTCGAAGAGGCGTATTTAATTCGTAAACGAAAGGAGGGGCGGAAACAGATGGTGTCGCTGGCACCTGAAACATTAAAAAGCGCCGATGAATATTTGGGGCAATATCGCAGCATGTGGCAGAGCCGTTACAATAAACTCGAAGCAGTATTAAAAGAGGAGGTATAACATGGCAGATGTAAATGTAACAAAAGATCTAGAAAACAAAACACTGGTTATTGAATACGTGGCGAACGGGGCCAAGGAGAAGGTTTGGCAGGCATACGCCGTAAAAGAAAAGTTTGAAAAATGGTGGGGCCCAGAAGGCTGGGAGACAACTGCGAAAGAGTTTGATTTTCGGCCGGGTGGTCGCGTGCACTATGACATGCACTGTGTCGACAAGAATCAAGGCGAGTGGTATGGTCAACACTCCTGGGGATTGATGGACATCCAGACGGTCGATGAAGGCAGCGGCTTTTCGTATACTGATTATTTCTCCGATGAAAACGGTGCGCTAAATCAAGAAATGCCAACCATGACTGTCACGAATGAATTTGTTGAAGAAGGTGGAAAGACCCGTATCATTTCACGCTGCCTAGCAGATAGCGCCGAGCAAATTGAGGAACTTATAAAGATGGGCATGATAGAAGGCTTCTCAAGCCAGCTCAATAAACTTGAAGAGCTGTTAGCGGAAAAATAAGACAAAGCTATGGCAAGAACAGACTTTAAGTCAGTTGATGAGTATATTGCGACCTTCCCTGCCGAGGTGCAAACAAAATTAGAAGAAGTTCGCGGCGTGATAAAACGAGCAATCCCTGAAGCAAAGGAGGGTATCAGTTACCAGATTCCAGCCTATAGCCATCATGGTCCTGTCGTATACTTTAGTGGATTCAAGAAGCATATATCACTTGCTTCGCCGCCGCCAACGATGGAGGTGTTTAAAGATAAATTAGCGGGTTACAAAACGTCAATCAGCGTTGTGCAATTTCCGCTTGATCGGCCAATTCCGCATGAGCTGATCGCCGAAATCGCCGCGTATAAAGTTAAAGCAAATACCACTAACCGAAATGAAAGGACATAACATGTTGCAAAAAATAGTTCCAAATCTATGGTTTGATGGTAACGCCAAAGAAGCTGCCGATTTTTATGTATCGATATTCCCTGACGGCAAAATCATGAGCACCGAGTATTACCCGAACAGCGCCGAGGAGGGGCTGGCTGATTTTCAGCTCGATATGGCGGGCAAAGTTTTGACTGTCGAATTTGAACTGCTGGGCACACGTTTTCTCGCAATCAACGCCGGTCCGGAATTCAAGTTCAATGAATCGGTCTCGTTTGCTGTGCCGTGCAAAGACCAGGAGGAAATCGATTACTATTGGGAAAAACTTTCGCACGTACCCGAAAGCGAGCAGTGCGGCTGGTGCAAAGATAAATATGGTCTTAGCTGGCAAATCGTACCGGAAAACATGGAGCAGCTTATGAAAAAGCCGGATGCTTACAAGACAATGATGAACCAGCACAAGATAATTATCGCCGAGTACTAGCGACCATCAACCCTTTCTATTTGCGAGCACAGGACTTCCCTTGTACTATAAAAGCATAAACAAAATGAAAGGGTGATATGGCAAAATCAAAAAACGCCGAGCGAAAAGCGATAGACAGTGTGTTTATCCTGCTGGGCATAGCAATGACGGTAACTTTAGTAACGATTGCCTCCCTGGCGTGGTATGGGTACACATTCGCGAGTGGCATGGTTGCAGACCAGCTTTCGGCGCAAAAAATATATTTCCCAGAACGAGGTAGCGCCGCTTTCGAGGCTCTGAGCGATGAAGATCAAGCCGAAGTGGGGCGGTTTGCTGGTCAGCAGTTGACCACCGGTGAACAGGCTAGGGTGTATGCAAATAACTATATAGGTGCGCACCTTGAGAATATTGGTGGAGGTAAGACCTATGCCGAAATCAGCGAGGAAGCTAGAGCGAATCCTGATGATGCCAAACTGCAGCAACAAAAAGCCTCGCTTTTTCAGGGTGAGACCCTGCGTGGCATGCTCCTGGGTACAGGCTACGCCTTTTGGACATTTGCCATGATTGCGAAGTATGCTGCGATGGCTGCTATCTCTGGTGCTTTAATCATGATAGTTCTTGTATTTCTCGGTATGCGGCATCTTGCAAAATTGAAATAACACTACTCTAAGACCATGAAATATGTCGTGCTACTCCGTGGAGTGAACGTTGGCGGCAATCGCCGTGTGCCGAAGAAGGTATTCCAAAAGGTGCTTGAAAACTTAGGGTTTTATGGAGTTCAGACTTATATAAATTCAGGTAACGCGGTGTTTTCGAGTAACCATGAACCGACTGCAAGCGAAGTGCAAAAAGCGCTCGAAGAGCACTTCGGATTTGCCATCCCTACCTTACTGCTTCGTGGCGACACCGTGCAGAGAATTGCTGAGGCAATTCCGCCGGAGTGGACGAACGATACGCCGAAACCGGACAAATCTGGCCAGAAATCGGACATACTGTATTTGTTTGACGAGGTTAATAGCCCAGCTATTCTAGAAAAATTGGGTTACCGGCCGGAGATCGAGACGATGCTCTACGTTGACGGGGCGGTGCTCGCAAATATCACCCGGGCAAATCAGATGAAAGGCAGCCTTCAAAAAATCATCGGCACGAAATTATATAATCAGATGACTATCCGCAATATTACAACGGCCAAGAAACTAGCCAAGCTTAGTTCGTGAACAAACGAAAAAGGAGCTCTAGGGCAAGCTCCTTTTTCGTTGACATAGTAGGTCATTTCTTCGTTGAAGAGATGGCAATTTTCTTTGGTTCTGGTAGCGGTGTCAGGGGGATGGCGACCCTAAGGACACCGTCATCAAGATGCGCGTCTATTTTGTCGGCATCGGCCCGCTTTGGTAAAGCCACTCGGCGATAGAAACTGCTTGAACTTTCGCGCACGACATACTTTTTATCCTTGTCCTCTTCCTTTTCGTGGCGCTCAGCGCTAATAACTAACGCGCCTTCGTCGACTTGGATATTGATGTCTTTTTGTTCGAAGTTGGGCAGGTGAGCTTCGACCATCAGCTGATTATCTTTCGTGTACACATCGGTTGTCGGGATATTTACTGCTTTGATCGGTGTTGTCCAGTTGTCGCCAAAAAATTGTTTTTGTAGGGCAGAAAGCTCTGCAAACGGATCCCATTTTACTAGATTGCTCATTACAGTCCTCCTTTTGTTACATATTTATAACGTAGAGAAGCATAAAGGCTTCCAAATACTATTGTAGATATCTAGCACTCTCATGTCAAGAGTGCTAATTTTCAACATATGCACGTTTATTATTTCTAAATATAAACTTATCGTAACAGAACAAATACATGCTATACTTATCACATGAACAGACATCTCAAAATACGAAACAGCTCAACAATATTCCTGAGAATGGTACTGGTGATACTTGGACTTGTTGCCTTGGGGCTGGGCGCGCTTATTTTACCAGCAATATACAGCGGCTGGGCGCGGGAATATCCAAGCTTGGCTCATTTACAGTACCCAGCGCTACTACTTCTAGGCGCGACACTGATTCCGTTTTTCGTGGCGCTGTATCAAACAATGAACTTGCTCAGGTGTATCGACGCAAATAGAGCGTTCTCGCCACTATCGGTGGGTGCTCTGAAGAAAATAAAGTACAGTGCTCTTGGCTTTAGTGCGCTGTACGTGCTGTTTCTGCCAATTATGTACATGGTCGCTGACGTCGAGGACGCGCCAGGTCTAGTGGTAATAGGTCTAGGCTTCACCGCTGCGCCGATTGTTATCGCCGTGCTGACGACGGTTCTCGAGAAGCTGCTACGAGAAGCCATAGACGCGAAAAATGAGAATGATTTAACGGTATAACCATGGCGATAATTATCAACGTTGATGTGATGCTAGCAAAGCGCAAAATGAGTGTGACCGAGCTGTCTGGGAAAGTCGGTATCACCATGGCGAATATTTCGATATTAAAAAATGGCAAAGCCAAAGCCATTCGTCTGTCGACACTCGAAGCGATTTGCAAGTCGCTAAATTGTCAGCCGGGTGATATCTTAGAGTACCGACCAGATACTACCTCGAAGTCGTAGCTCTCGTGCTATAAAGCCGCTATAATAAAATCAGATACATAGCGGCCACTTGGCAAATAAGGGAGGGAACTATGAACGAAGACGACACAAACTTTAATAGCCCAGACGAAAACGGTGCACCGTTTGGCAGTCCAGACCCTGACATGGACGATATGGTGTCGACGCGGCCCGAAACCGATGGTGATATCGATGAACAAGAGTTGTACGACGAAGGTTTGGCTGGTGCAGCCGAGCTAGACGACGAAGAGGATGAAAGAGAGAAACCGGAGGGCGCTGGACTCCCGGACGGGTTTCATATCGAGTAGAAGCTACAGCTTCTTTTTTCGTTTGGCGAGAATTCCCTTGACCGAAGGGCTGATGTCTTTATCTGTCCGGTGAATACAGCCGATCCAGCAGCAGGGGCGGCGCTTGCCGCCGGCTAGTTCTTCATCGGCTCGCTTGACGCGCCGCTCTCTTGTTTCGTTGAGTGTCGCACTTTCTACCCAGCAAAGCCACTCGTTGCGGGCAAGAGGCGTGATATCCTCCCAGGTAGCCCGGGCTTTACCATTTTTTACCAGTATTTCTTTTAAATCTGCTGGAATTTTGTCGTGAATGGTGCCTACCGAAAGTGCTTGTGTTGTCATATACCCATTCTACAGCAACAAGGTATACTGTAGGTATGGCGAATCATCGAATTTATGAAATGGCCTTCGCACGCGTTTATCCTATGTATGTTCAAAAAGCGCTTAAAAAAGGCCGCAGCAAAGACGAAGTTGATGAAATTATTCGCTGGCTAACAGGGTACGGCCAGGCTGAGTTGGAAAAACAAATAGCCAGCGAGGTTAGTTTTGAAACATTTTTTGATGAAGCGCCGAGATTAAACCCACTCCGAAGCGGTATCACGGGCGTGATTTGCGGTGTGCGCGTGGAAAAGATTGAAGAGCCTTTGATGCGGGAAATTCGCTACCTGGACAAACTTGTCGACGAGCTAGCAAAAGGAAAGCCGATGGAGAAAATCCTGCGGGTTTAAAAAGGAGAGTTATGGAAAACAAGCAAAATGTGGTTTCAGTGAAGTGGGCGGTACTCACGCTGTGTTTCGTGCTGGTTGTTATCATGCTAAGCGTCGTGGCAGCGTCATTTCAAAAAGATGACACGATAAACAGTTTTGCTGACTGCAAGGCCGCCGGTGGAATGATTTTGGAAAAATATCCCGAGGAATGCAGAATAAACGACTTGGCATTTATCAATGAAGATCAGAAACCGCTCGAGCCAGCTAGTGCTGATGAGTATGTCGGGCTACAAGAGGACGAGGCGCTCGAGAAGGCAAAACAGGCTAATATACCGGCACGTGTGGTACAGCGCGATGACGAGCCTCTGCCGGTGACACTAGACTTTGTCTTTGGTAGGTATAATTTTTACATTGAGAATGAGGAAGTCTCGAGAGTAGAAATTGAAGGTCAGGCGAAAGATAGTCCGACAACCGGTCCTTAGACGCCACCTTGTTGATTCCCGACTCTTGTATACTAAAAAGGTGAACAAAGCGCTCGAAACCAAGCTAAAGGCCTTGCCGCGCACCCCAGGTGTGTATTTTCATAAGGCTAAAGAAGGTGAGATTATTTATGTCGGCAAAGCGGCGGTA
>JAUIHN010000029.1 GCA_030432305.1 bacterium
TAATCCTGGACACTTAAAGTACGTCTGTCTCCAGAAAAAAGGTTATCGCAAAAAGCCCGGTTACAACTATAGAAGCTTTTTTCGAATGTGCTGTTATTAGTGTCTTCGTCGGTAAAAACTCTTTGCTCATCACTTAGCCAGTCGTCATATCTAGACGCTTGATTATTATCACCATCATTATCTCTCAGTACTACAGTTTTTATGTTTAACTTTTTAGCGATTTCTAAGTAGCGTTTGAATGCAGTACCACCAACTTCAATAATATGAACGTTGTCTTCAGCATGACTGTGACCTTTTTGTTGCTCATAAAATTTTGCAAGAAGTATGTACTCTGCGGCACCTTCAACTAAAATAACTTTTTTGGACAGTGTAAAGTCTAGTACATTGTGTGGCGGTGCCTTCATGAAATATTCAGAAGTATCTTCGGTAATGCTTTCAAGATTTAGTGGATTTTGTGAACTACTATTAATAAGAATGCAGTGCCTGAGGTCAAGCCTAGAGGAAATCAGATTACTATGAGTAGAGATAACTAATTGACCAGAGTTTGATTTGATAGCGTGAATCAGCTTAGTCATGTTCACATGCGATAAATGGTTCTCAGGCTCTTCGATTAGAACTACATCAGGATTCTGGACACTACTTGTTAAAGTAATTTCTGCCTTCATTACGACTTGTTGACCTTTACCGTAGTTTTCTAAGGTAACGCCGTTTTCTGCTATGGTTAAATCCGTATCAACATTAGACTTACTACTGGTTTTAAGCTGGAATACATAATCGCCGTCCACACGAGCATTTAGCTCATCAAGCCTATTTGCTGTAAAATCTGCTTTCATCGCACGATAACTTGCTTGGTGCTTAGCTCGTTCTTCCTGACTAACAAGGTTTTGTTCGTAAGCATTCTTAACAAACTGTCTTAGAGCATATTCGTCGCTTCCTCTGGTGTTATCAATAATCGTGCTACGCAGATATTTTTTATAGCCCGAGTACTGCTCCCATGCAAATGTCGTAAAAGTAGAGTGGTAGTACTCAAAAGGAAACGTATCACCGCTTTCAGCCAAGAACTCATTTAGTTCAGTCGGCATGGTTTCGTTAGGCTGGATACTGAGTCTTAGACCTTCGCACTTTACTCCGTCACTATTATTTTTACCTTCTAGATCCTCTTTGTTTTGTTCACTTAAATATAGTTCAATCCACATATCGGGTAGGTTTTCGATTGTTCTCTCACCGTCTTGAAAATCGCTTATAGCCTTTGCGTTTATAAGACTCTCATAACCAATAGTAGTAAGACGACTGTTGCTTGCGTTTAAAACAAGATCGATAGCCAAGAGAATAGAACTTTTACCAGCGTCGTTATCACCAACAAGAATGTTCATCTTCTCGTCAAGTTCAATTTCAAAATCTGAAAACTTTTTGAAATTATGAAGCTTAATCTTCTTAATATACTTCGCCATGTCCTTTTCAGCTTAACAGATTAAGAAAACAATTTGTATTAGCTGCCTAATATTGCCCAGTATTTAAAATACTCTCAAAGAGTTTAAGCTACATTACGTTGCTCGTATGAATCAGTAGATTATGGCTTCTGGCTTCAAGCAAGAAGTAGTTAATTCAGGAACACTTGATAAGCTTTCACTGTTGGCCCAGATTTCATGCAAAAGTTTAAGATAAGTATCTATACTTGCACCAACATAAACCCCGGCCCCGCGCCGGGTTTTGTATTTATATCATAAAAATACCACCCAGAAGGACAGCCTTACGATACCTTTCGATACTTCGATAAACTAAAGATAATACATTAAAAGGAGACCGCGCGGGTCTCCTTTTAGTAAGATAGGCTGTATTTTGCTCTAGCGACTATCTTTGCCCGTATTTACATACTTGATGCACTGACCTTGGTTACGGAAGCCAAATGTCTGCCATCCACCTTTTTTACACTCGTCCTTGCTTTCTGGGTTGTTTTCTACGATGCCACCATGCCAGTGCGCAGCATAGCTAGCGTTGCTGAGGTTCGGGAATGCATCAAGACCGTAATTGTAACTATTTAGGAAGACTTCTCGGATAAAGTTTTCACCGCCAGTCGCCGTGGCAACCTCGTCGCCATTAATGCTGTATACGTACTGCTGGGTCGTGGTGTCTAGTTCGATAGCTAGCGTTACCCACTCGCCATATGTAAATTCAGTCCCCAGGTTTATCCACCCTACGGTTGAATCCCAGTACCGCCAACCTTCGTGGTCACCCTGTGCTGATGCGCCAGAAGTGCTTGGCTCTAAATTGACGAACTCTATGATGCCAAACAACTCATCGCGCTCACCGGCGCCATCATCGCCTACTACCCATAGTCCTGCTCGAACCGCTTTTGTTTCCCAGTCTGGGTCAACGTAGAGATCTACTTGTACTTCATTTCCGAAGTTATCGGAACCGGCTGTTTTGATGCCCTCTGTACGCGTAAAAGTGCCACTCGTAGTAGCAGAGCTGTCTATGCCTAGCCTGGCAACGTCATCCCTGCCAAAATTTGACACAGAGCTAACTCCGTCAGAGGGGAATTGCCTGTCAGCTTCCCAGTTGTTGTCGAGCTCGGCTTGTGTGAAGACGAAGCTTTGCCCATGTGAAGTTGCACTAGCCTGGCTAGTGATACCCAGCACAGTAGCCACTACCAAGGCAAATGCCATAAGTAGTAAGCCTACCGTTCCTAGCACATGTTTTTTATGAGTACCTTGTGATATATGCATACTATTTCACCCCCTCCTTGGACACACATGTCCTTAATGGTGTTCCTATTATAACATATTGCTAGTGCTTCGAACATCCAGAAGGCCTGTCCTTCAGGTAGAATACGTTGAGCCTTAATTGGCAAGCTCGTCAGCAATCTCCTCTAACGATTCTTTGTAGTCAGCATAATCATTCAAAAAATCAGCATACACAGGCAGCGAACCAAAAAGGTCGACAATCGGCGTCGTCTCAAGCCACTCGGGAGCACCTATAAAGTACGAGTGAATGCTGGAGTGTGGATACGCCATCCAGTCCTTGGGGTTGAGGTGAATGTAGCGGCTGATGTGCATCAGATACGCGTCTGAAGATATGCGGGAGGCCTTGTACCGACTTTCATAAAGCGAACCTGACAAACTGTACTTGCTATTGAAGTAGCGACTGTAGCTTGTCATTACCCCGCGCATGAGAGTGCTCATCGCGCCTTCGGTTTTTTGGTAGAGTAACAGGTGAAAATGGTTGTCCATGAGGCAATAACTCAGCAGCTGCACCTCACCGCGCAGGTGCGGATACTGCTTGCCATATGCGTCGGTCGCAACTCGCTTCGATAGGTACCTGGCAAACAGGTTCAAAAACACTTCAAAATCTGCTTCGTCTCGGAATAATTTCTGCTTTGCATGACCGCGGGCGTACACGTGGTAATAGCTTTTCGGGATATCTATCTTTAGGACGTTGCGGCTCGGCATATACTATTTATACCATAAAAGTAGCTGCTAGAAGGACAGTCCTTCCGGAAGCTTATACCATAAAAGTAGCTGTTAGAAGGACAGTCCTTCCGGAAGCTTAGTGTTAGAAAAGATAATAAATAGCTCCCCGAAGCGGCGAGCTAGATCCTCTGAGGCTGGATCATGCCTGTTGACTGCAGTTTTTTGGCTGGCAGTCTAGCCTAGCTGTCCCGCGTGGTGCAGAACAAGCTCTTCCATATCCCGTCTTGACAATGGACGGAGATGATCTCTCCGTCCGCAGTCCGAACGTTGAACGTTACTTCGTATGGTTCTCCGATGAGGAACTGATTGGCGGAGTGGTCGACGAGGTCGACTTCGTCTACACTCAGAACCTCGGCGATGCGGCTTTCTGCGCGGTCGAAGGTTACCCGGTTACGGATGGCCATCGTCCCGAACGACAGAATTCCGGCAACGATTATAACGTTCAGCAGAATTACCGGCCAAAGGCTCGGTTCGGGGCGGCTATAGATGGGGTACTGCCTGGGGCGCTGATTGGCGTACCAATACTCTCCCCTTGGTACCATAGCCTCGCTCATTCTGCCGTTGCGGTCGATGCCCATCCTGACAGTGAGAGCCACGCGCCGGTTGGCGTCGCGAACTTCAACCTCAAGACTCTGACCCACTACATAAAGCGGCGGGTTGGCTGACCAACCTTCTGGTAGGTCAGCAATAAAGCCGTTCCCAAAGGTTGTAACGTTTTTGAACCCCCGGGTTTGGAGCCAGGCGTTCGACGCCGAGCCGTTTGGTGTGGTGCGCGGGAAGTAGCCGCGTCCATCCTCGAAAAGCGGCCGAATCTCTTCTAGCCTCCTCCTGAGCTTATTGATTGGAGAAGCGGAGGGGGTGAAACGGAAAGGTGCGTTCATGGCTACTTCCTCTTTACTAAAGGGATACAGAACGGATATATTATACATTATAATATAAACCATGTCAATTCTGCTAGAAGGACAGTCCTTCCGGAGACGTAATCGACAACTCTTGCCCGGTAGCGTATATTGATGGTATGTCGAATTTATTAGATAACATATATCTACGGGGCGATGGCACGCCACGGAATTTTGTGCCGCCGGAGTTTGAGCGCGAGATGGATCCTGAGGAAGTACGAAAGCTGTTTCTAGAGGCAGACAGCCACGCGTTTAAACGAACGCAGCGAAATCTTGCGCTTGGCATTATCGCTGTAGGCGGAGCCGCCGCAAATTTACTAAACCCACCGGATGGTGCCATGGACGTCGCGAAAAACTTCGGCCCGCTGGTGTTCATGCAGGCGCTCAACTACGCGTCGTTTCGTAAAGGATTAGGGTTGATGAAAGAGCGACTTCGAGAGGACGTTAAAAGCAAAGGCTAGATTAAGGTCGCCCCGATTATCTACCTCCTAACTTGTAAAAACACCGCCAATCAAGTACCATTACGGAGCATAATGAAAACGGTTATCTTTTCCGACACACATCTCTCACCGAAATTTTGTCATAAAAAGTTTGACTACTTAAAGTCTGTCGTCGACGATGCAGATAAGGTAGTGATCGCGGGGGATTTTTGGGATGGGTTTGTGACATCGTTCGATGATTTTATTTCGAGCAAGTGGCAGTGGCTTTTTCCGGCGCTTCTAGAAAAAGAAGCAGTCTACCTGTATGGCAATCACGATCGTCCGGAATGGTGCGACGAGCGGGTGTCGCTATTCTCGGTGGAGAATGGCATGGATACAGCTATCAAGGCGAATAGCCAGTCGTATCACATCGCTCACGGACACACGGTTTTTACGTCGTTCGAAGACAAGTATCCAATTTTGAATCGTAAGGCGCCACTCAGGCTTGGTTCAAAAATTGATGCTGCGCATAAATCTCTTTTCGGGAAACGGTTTTTAAAAGAAGGCAGCGCTATCAATCAGCCGATGTCGAGTTGGGTGCATAAAAACCTGCTGGAAGATCAGATTCTTGTCGCCGGACATAGCCACTACCCAGAAGTAAACCTAGTGAATCGCTTTGTGAACTCTGGTTTTATCGGTTTTGGCTTCGGCAACTACGCCGTAATTGATGGCGGCGGTCCACGCGTCGTTAAAGAGCGATATTGAGCTAGTGAAATTTGCTACACTAGATATATGAAAACGGAAGTTATGCTTCACTGTGGCAACGCTCCGAAGATGGAGCGAGTGATTGATTTGACCATCGCCCTGGCAAGGAAAGATGCCGCGGCTGCCAAAAAACACATCAGGGAAGACTTTGTGTGGAGTGAGCTAGGTGGAGAGGAAGTACTCAGCTTTGAGACACTCGAGAGCGCCCTAAAAGAGCGACCTGACGTCGACGCCATGCATGTCACGAACGGTTTAAGTCACGGTAACGGCGCGATGTGCGAAGGAACATTACTGTTTGCCGATGGTGACGAGCTGTACTTTTGTAGCGTGGCGACATTTGTGAGTACCGCTAAAGACGCCCTCATAAAACGACTCCACATCTACTTCATCCCAGCCTAGAAATCCAAACCGCAACTTCGATATAGGTGTATAATACGGATAATAAACCTAGATGGGAGTATACGAAATGTACGAATCAACTGGAACGAACGGTGTATGGTGGGCGCTCTATTTTCTTGCCGTGTTGGCGCTGGCGATTGCCTCGATTGTTGGCATGTGGAAGATGTTCGAGAAAGCCGACGAACCTGGCTGGAAGTCTATTATCCCTTTTTATAATATTTACACTTATTTCCGCATTACCGGCCGAAATGGCTGGAGTGTATTGCTGCTTTTCATTCCTTTCGTAAATATCTTCGTTTAGGGAAGGGCTGCGGTGGAAATGGCGCATCGATTTGGCCAGAGCACAGCCTATGGAATCCTAGCACTCTTCTTTTTCCAGGCGGTTGGCACAATCCACCTCGGCTTTAGCGACGCGAAGTACACGGGCGTCAAGCACCAGTAGCTTTACACAGAAGCACCGACAAGATGGCCGATGAGGAATGTGATGGCCATAGCGATACCGCCGCCGATACCAACGCGCAGGGCGGCTTTTGCTCTGTTACCGCCACCGATGACGGCACCGACTGCACCTGACACGAGCAGCGCCAAGAGCGAGACTATAGAAATCACCCAGACTCCACTTTCTTGAGTGGCGAGAAGAGCGGCCACGATAGGGACGGCTGCGCCAGCGGCGAAAGCTACGGCCGATGCCACGGCCGCCTGGATTGGGTCTGCTAAATCTTTGTCGTTGATACCAAGCTCGCTTCTGACGTGGGCGCCGATTGCATCGTGGTCGTGTAGCTGCTCGGCGACTTGTAGGGCGAGTGCGCGGTTGACGCCGCGCTTTTCGTAAATTCCAGCGAGTTCTTTGAGCTCGGCTTCCGGGTTTTCTTCGAGCGATTTTTTCTCGATTGCGATATCTGAAAGCTCGGAGTCTCGCTGCGAGCTGACAGAAACATACTCGCCGGCCGCCATCGAGAGCGCTCCGGCAGACAGCCCGGCGATTCCAGCCGCGAGGACTGCGGTTGGGTTGTTGCCCGAGGCCGCCAACACGCCAAGCATCAGACTAGAAGTAGACACAATGCCATCATTGGCACCCAGCATAGCAGCGCGCAGCCACGCAGCGCGGTGTGATTTATGCTCATCTTCCGGGTGAGGACTAAGAAAGGCGTTCATAGACAGGTAATAATTATACTACGATATGAGTGTCAAAGAGCTTGCTCTTTTGACCGAATGAGGACGTATAACACCTTAGTATTATACGCTATGTCGGCCTAAAAATCCTAGCTTCTCATGTGGTTCTGCAGGGCGATAAGAGCAGCTTCGGTGGCACCGGCGTTTTCTTTGCTCTGGGCATCGAGCATAGCATAAAGTAGGTTTCTCGAACCTACGTAGCCAGATGTGATTTCCCCTGAATAGGCACTATAATGCACTCGCAGTAGTCGCCTCGTCTCCGCCTCGCCACTCCAGCCCTCGGAGTGGTATAGGCCGCCACCGTCCCCAGTAAAACCTGGTTGATAGTCGCAGAATTTTACGGTGATGCTGCCATCGGGGTGTTCGGTCATATACAAGGGTTCAGGTCTGAATCGCTCGTCTGTGGAGTAGGTCATTGCCACGGCGCCTATTTGTTGGAGTAGCTCGCGCTGTTGACGGTACTCGTCCAGGTAAACAACATTTGAAGCCTCAGTCTCGTGCCGAGGTGCTCCGGAACCGTCGTCTTCTAGGGGAGACGGCACATGTTGTTCTATCATTATTTTTTAAATATAGCATGAGAATCATAAAAACAAGCACATTATTTTCCTGGTGCTGTGGCGTAAAAGGAGTACAAGCAGTATTATAAGAGGTGATATGTTTAAGAATTTTGTCCAAAACAGGCTCGAAAATTACGTAAAAAAGTATTTCAAAAAACATCCAGAAGTAAAGCTCGTGGTCGTGACGGGCAGCGTAGGCAAGACGAGTACCAAGCGGGCACTCGCGACACTTCTCTCGCAGCGCTACCGCGTGCAGATGGAAAATAACAATCATAACACCGAGATGAGCGCGCCACTTGGTATCTTAGGTATCGAATATCCGCTGGGCAAAATTAAAGATCCGCGGGCGTGGCTGGCTGTGTTTGATGCGGCGCGTCAACGCATCAATAGCCCAACCGGTGTCGACGTTATTATTCAGGAGCTTGGATCAGATCGTCCTGGCGAGGTGGCGCATTTTGGCGATTATTTGAAGCCCGATATTGCCGTTGTTACCGGTGTGACGCCAGAGCACATGGAGTTTTTTGGGACGATTGACGCCGTGGCGCAGGAGGAGCTGAGCGCTGCTAATTACTCAGAGCTAGCTGTCATCAATCGAGATGACATTGAGGGCGAGTTTGCCAAGTACCTGACGAACACAAATCTCACGACGTACGGTACGTCGGGCGCCGCCGAGTATCGATTCGAAGAGGCTGACTTTACCGTTGAAAATGGCTACACTGGAAAAATAATCGCGCCCGAGCTGACTGAGCCGCTACCCGTCCAGGTTGACGTTTTTGGTGACCATAGCCTGCGCCCGATCATGGGTGCTATCGCCGTAGCCTTGAAGCTCGGCCTTACGCCAGAGGAAATCCAAAAAGGCCTCGCCGCGATTCGTCCAGTGCCGGGCCGTATGAATGTGCTAAAGGGCATCGATAGCACGATGGTGATCGATGATACCTATAATTCCAGTCCGGCGGCTGCTAGCGCGGCGATACAGGCGCTCTATAGTGTTCAGGCGCCACAGCGCATAGCCGTACTCGGTAGTATGAACGAACTTGGCTCCAGCTCCGAGGAGGAGCACCGTAAGCTCGGTGAATTGTGCGATCCAAGCCTGCTTTCGTGGGTGATTACAATTGGCGATGACGCCGAGCAATATTTAGCGCCGGCAGCACGTGCTCGTGGCTGCCAGGTGAAGAGCTTTAAGAGCGCGATTGACGCGGGAGCATTTACGCGCAGCGTCTCAGAGCAAGGGGCAGCCATTTTGGTGAAAGGCTCGCAGGGCGATATCTACGGCGAAGAGGCCGTGAAAGTGTTGGTGCTCATGAGCGAAGATATCGAGCTTGTTCGTCAAGATTCGCACTGGCTTAAGATCAAAGATGATTTTTTCTCAAAATTTGCGTAGGCCTTCGGGCGAGACCTGCGCTCACCCTCCCTCACCATCGTGGCATTATGTAGAATCTTGATGTAAACTTCAGGAATCTACAGAATGCCAGCGTGCTTGTTTAATGGTTCGGGAAGGGTAAGCACAGGTCTCGCTGACAGAGGTGTGCTACTATAGTTACTATATGAGACGCTACAATCCATCTGAAATCGAGCCGAAGTGGCAGCACATTTGGGCTGAAGATCAGCGCTACAAAGCACGTGGTGGCGGCGATAAACCAAAATACTACGTGACAGGCATGTTTCCGTATCCGAGCGGTGCCGGCATGCACACTGGGCACTTTTTTGAACATTCGATAGTAGACGGCGAGGCGCGTTTTCGTCGCGCGCTTGGCTACAACGTTATGTACCCAATGGGCTTTGATAATTTTGGCTTGCCGGCCGAAAACTATGCCATAAAAACCGGTGTCTCGCCTGGGAAAGCCACAGCAGATAATATCGCGAATTTTAAAACCCAGCTTACACGTGTGGGCGCGAGCATCGACTGGTCACGCGAAGTCTGGACGTCCGACCCCGAGTATTACAAGTGGACGCAGTGGATATTTACCAAACTGTTCGAACGAGGGTTGGCCTACCAAAAAGAAGCCAATCAATGGTGGTGCCCGGTAGACAAAACCGTGCTTGCCAACGAGCAGGTAGAAGGCGGCAAATGCTGGCGCTGCGGCAATGAGGTCGAAAAGAAATCGATGAAGCAGTGGTTTTTCAAAATCACTGACTATGCCGATGCGCTGCTCGACGAAATTCCGGCCCTCAATTGGCCAGACAAAATCAAGACTGCGCAGGAAAACTGGATCGGTAGAAGCGAAGGCGCTGAGATAGATTTTAAAATTGACGGCCTCGATGATGAACTACTAACAGTATTTACGACTCGCCCAGACACGATTTTTGGTGCCACCTTCATGGTGATCGCGCCGGAGCATCCGCTGATTTCGAAGCTTATAAGCGATGAAACGCGTGAGACGGTCGAAGCCTACGTGGCGGAAGCGCTCAAGAAATCTGAAATTGAGCGGCAATCCGAAGGCAAAGAAAAGACTGGTGTGTTTTCGGGCAGCTATGGCATCAACCCAGCCAACGGTGAGAAAGTACCAATTTGGATAGCAGATTACGTGCTTGGTGGCTATGGCACCGGCGCGATTATGGCAGTGCCGGCGCATGATGAGCGTGACTACGAGTTTGCCAGTAAATATAATCTCCCAGTTAAGCAAGTTGTGGCGACTTATGAAACGGGAAAAGGAATTTTTACGCCGCGTGATGACATGGAGGTGCTGAACAGGCCGGTTGTCGATGCCATCATCACCGACGGCAAGGGCAAATACTTGCTTCAGATTGAAGATGAGAACAATGTACATTTCGTAGGTGGCGGTGTTGATGAT
>JAUIHN010000030.1 GCA_030432305.1 bacterium
ACTACCGTATTATCCGGTGCTACAAGCAGTAAACTTCCCTCGGAATTATTCAGTGAAGCAGTAAACGTTGCAATAATCGATTCAGCCGGCTCTACGAGGCCAAGCGATACTAGCGCGTATTCTCCGCCGAACAGTCCAATGTCGCCGAACACAACATGATTCGTCGGCTGGCTGGTCGTGCCGGTTGCTTGCCGCTGCAACTTCCACCCTTCAAGCGAAACATCAAACGCATTCGGATTGTGTAACTCGATAAATTCGACGTTACTCCCCGTGCACCAACTGTCGCCATCACAACTACCATTTACTTGAAGCTCAGAAATTGCTATATGAGGAAATACTGTCGCAGGCTCATCCTCTTCCGTAGGGGGCTCTTCGATAGTCCCGGGTACTGGCGCCTCTGGAGGCTGTTCAAGTGCAGCTGGCTCAGGCTTCTCGATTAATTCTTCTTCAATCTCAAGCTCCCCATCATCAGATACCACCACTTCGTTAGTAGTTTCTTCAGGGAGCAACTCAGGAATCACGCTGTCATCTAAAGCAAAAACCGTCCCCGAGGGGACGGCGCATGAAATAACTAAACCCACAATGACCGAAAACAGCGCGACACGTTTCATCTACCAAAAACCGCCTGATTAGGTTGTTATGCTAGAAGTATAACAATTTTTACAGTCTATGCAATATCTGCTGTGATATCAGCATTGGTATGAACATTCACCACGTCATCAAGATCATCCACGGCATCGAGCAGCTTCAGCACTTTTTCCGCCACGTCGGCCTCACCTACCTCTACCGGCATATTCGGCACGTATTGCAACTCGGCTTCTTTCACAGCTAATCCCGCCTCCACCAGCGCCTGGCGCACACTGCCGAGCTCTTTTTGCTCGGTATACACCGTCATGCCATCATCTTCCTCAAGCGCGTCTTCGGCGCCAGCTTCGAGCACCGCCAGCAGCGTTTCTTCGCCGGTTTCGCTAATACGAATCACGCCTTTACGTGTAAACTGAAACGCCACACTACCTGGGTCCGCCAGCGTGCCACCATTTTTGGTGAGCGCCGTTCTCACCTCTGGGTAGGTTCGGTTTTTATTGTCCGTCGCCGTTTCGATAATCAGTCCGATGCCGCCGGGGCCATAGGCCTCGTACACCGCTTCCTCCAGTTGAGCGGCGTTTTTATCAGCCACGCGGTCGATGGCGCGCTGAATGTTTGCCAGCGGCATATTCACGGCTTTGGCTTTTTCGATAGCAAGCGCTAACGCCGAGTTGCTGGCCGGGTCGGTGCCACCTCTCGCCGCAATGGCAATCTGATTACCGATTTTCGTAAACACCGCACCACGCTTGGCGTCATTGGCGCCCTTTTCTCTCTTAATCTTCGACCATTTATTATGTCCAGCCATAAAGAACACTCCGTTTTATTCGGTATATTCTCTTTATTGTAACAGATTCGATCCCTGTTGGCCTACCGTTGATCTCATGAAGCTGAACCTTGTGCGCCGCCATATGTACCCGCAAAAAACAAGCAGCGCCGCGTAGTAAAGTAGCAAAAACATCGGGCCAACTTCGAGCGTCGTCTGCGCCCACGGTACGCCACTAAGATACGTCGCTGTGTTTGTCATGTAGCCGAGCACCAGCAGAGCTGGAAAACCTACAATAGTTGCAATCGCCGGCACGATAAGTGCAGCCACTCCGGCGATAAACGTCAGTAGCATCGCCAGCGGTATGAGCGGCAGCACCAGCAAGTTCGCCAGAATCGCCACGTTCGAAAACTGCCCGAAAACCAGCACGATGAGTGGCACCGTGCACACCCAGGCGCTCAAAGTTTCAAAAAATATTTGCCGCATCACTCCCGGTTCTTTGGCGCCGAAAAAGTATTGCTTCAAAAGCGGCGCCACGATAAGAACGCCCGCAAACGACGCAAAGCTCAGCTGCCAGCCCAGGTCGCCGCGCGCGTACGCTGGGTTAATAAGCAGCGTCACCGCTGCCGCCAGTAGCAGCAAACTAATCGGATGAAATCGCCGACCAAAATACCACGCCAACAGACCAAGCCCCGCCACCAATCCAGCGCGCGACATGCTCGGACTCATGCCCGTCACCGCGATAAACGCCACTATCATGCCGCCGCTACAAAACGTCGCCAGAAACTTCGATACTCCCATAAAGAGCCGTCTTGCCACATTCACGAGGATTGTTAAATTATAGCCGCTCGCCACTACCACATGTGTCAGCCCTGCTGCCAGTAGGGCTTTGTCTAGTTCCTCGGGCAAAGCGCGTCGCTGCCCCACTACGTAGCCGACACCCAGGCTTGCTTCTGGTTCAGGAATCGCCTGGCGTACACCGCTCGAGAACATATCGCGGAGCCGCAGCGCCAAGCTGCCCGGCACTGGCCGCTCCACGCTCAGCAGCTCTGCCCGGTGCATACTCGCCGCGAAACTACCAAAGCCTTCGGATAACTTGCCTTTCACCACGACCGTGTCGCCACGTTTTATCTCAGCGCTTCCAGCTACACTCAGCCACACGGCGCCGGCAATTGACTGGCCATGCACCACGACGTCGTTCAGTCGTAGAACAATCTCGCCATTTCTACCGATATCCGAATCGTCCGCCACCCTGCCCTGCACTTCTACAGTCTCACCTGTAATTGCAGCATATGGCGCCAACTGAGCCTCATACCAACTCCCGCGCACCCCGCCAATCAGTGCGCCAGCTACGATGATAGTCGGGAGCACATACATTTTTCTTTTGTAAAATCCAAATACCAGCAAAAGTCCAGCCGCAATCAACCACTCAAAAGAAGCAAAGGGCAACTCCATCGCTAGCGATGTCATAAGTCCAAGCGTAATTCCAAAGCACATGACAGCCACCAGCCAAGACGGATGCACCGACTGAAGATAGCGCCTTTCAAGCATGGGGTTAGTATAACACCTGGTTGAGATGAGCGGAGGGTCCACCGAGAACTATCGCTCCACTTCGTTTCGCTCCTCCGCTTGCTTGCCAGAAAAATACTTCGCGCTTTTCTGGCTACACCGCGCTCCGCGACCTCGGGACTATTTTTGCTAAAGCAAAAAGCCCCAAGCCAAGTACAGCGATGCTTTCCAAAGTAAAATCCCCACGCGGTGGTGAGGATTTTACTTTGGAGGGTCCACCGAGACTTGAACTCGGGACACCCTGCTTAAAAGGCAGGTGCTCTAACCAGCTGAGCTATGGACCCTCGTCGGAATTCACTTTCGAGTCCTCGTTTTGCCGCCAGCGGCAAAAGCTACGTCTCTTCGTTATTCCTCCTCTCAAAACTTCAAACAGCAGCAAGCTGCTTGGTTTAAAGTTTTGGTTGGTTACCTACGGTAACCCTAAAGACTTTACCATTTTATAGGGGTAAATGTCAATGTCCCTTGTGTTTGGACGATTTCTCGGAACGCGAAAGCACCATATCCACGAGCCCCAAGGCGAGTAGCCCAGAAATAATCATTTCACGATTTTGCTCCACCATGCCGTAAAGATCGCTGATATGACCACCTCCCAGCCCCAGCACCGGCAGCAACATCGCCACGCCGAGCACTGCAATCGCGAACGCCTGTACGATGCGTGGCAGCAAACTCTTTTGCTTTGAGCTAAAGAACATCGCCAAGATTCCCGGCACAATAATTAGCACGAGATACACCGTGTCAGTCGGCGACAGCGCTGACAAGACAACATCTTCATACACCCCTTTGTCTGCCCACATTAGCGCCAGCAAATACCCAACGCCAAATGAAAGCACCGTCGAGCCAAATCTACCAGCTCGCAGATATGCTAGCAAAAATAGCACCAAAAGTGCGCCGCCGGCTGTCAATAAAAAACTCATAGTTGCCTATCCGTCCCGCTAAACACCGCTTCTTGCCCCACTTCAATTCCCTTTTCTTTCACCGTGCCGCTCGCAAATTCAACTACATAGCGGGCTGGCTCCTTCGGCATGAACGTCTTGTTCGGATAGCTATCAGGTGCCGCGTCGGTAACAAAATCCACTACCCGCCTTGAACTATCCAGCCACACAATATCTATCGAATACTTCATATCTTTCATCCAAATAGACCACCGGGCGTCCGAATCAAACACAAATAGCATCGCCTCATCGGCTGGCAGGTTATCTGTTCCGGACAAGCCCCGTATACGCGACTGCTCGTCATCGAGTATATGCACTTCGTAGCGGTCGCCAGCCAGGTGCATGACGGCTTTTGGCGTCACGAAATATGCGTTCACCGCTCCGGCTATCAGCGCGCCAGCCAAGACCAGCATCAAGACGCCAATAACTCTATTGCCCCACCTTCCGCGTCCACTACTCATCGGTCTCATTGTACCACCAGAAAATAGGTGCGGCTAGGCGCCGACTTTATCTTTGCGAACGCGACGCTTGGCGTTTAGTTCGACATACTCGATAATCGCGCTGGCAACGTCGCGGCCAGTCACTTCTTCGATACCAAAGCCCGGGCTGGCGTTTACTTCCAGTACCAACGGTCCTCGGCTCGAGCGCATCATGTCGACACCGGCCACGGTTAATCCCATTGCTTTGGCTGCCTTGATGGCAGTCTTGCGCTCTTCGTCGGTCAGCTTAATCGCCGTACCTGCACCACCCTGGTGCAAGTTCGAACGAAAATCATCATCAAGACTTTGCCGCTTCATGCTCGCCACCACGCGAGATCCCACCACGAATGCACGGATGTCGATACCGGCGGATTCTTCCACATATTCCTGCAGCAAAATGTTCGTGCCCTCATCATTCGTCAGATAAAACGCCTGTAATGTCGACTTAGCAGCCTTTTTCGTCTCGGCCAGCACCACACCATTGCCATGCGTGCCAGTCGCCAGCTTAATAATCACAGGTGTGCCAAGATTCTCCAGCAAGTCATCAATATCGGTCGTGTTACGCGAGACGACTGTCTTCGGAATACCAACCCCGGCCTTGGCGAGCAGCTGCAACGTGCGTAGCTTATCGCGCGAACGCGTAATCGCAATCGAGCTGCTGATCGTGTAAATCCCCTTCATCTCAAATTGGCGCACAATCGCCGTGCCATAGCGCGTCATGTGGCTGGCAATTCGTGGAATAATGGCATCAAAATCATTCAAATCTTCGCCGTCATAGCTGACCGTCGGATTGTTTTGCTCAATCGACGCGTAGCAGTCGCGGTACTTTATAATCCGCACATCATGCCCGCGCTTCAAAGCCTCCTCCTTGAGGCGCTTCGTCGAGTAATTCCCTGGTCCATTCGAAAGTATCGCAATTTTCATTCTTCATTCATCCCGTCTGTATCATAACTTTGGTTCTTACGTACGTCTACCAGCATAGAGTTTTCTCTTAGAAAACGTCGGCCAATCAGCATGTCATGCTTCATTTCAGAGCGATTCGTCAGTCCGATTTTCAGCGGATAGGTCTTTCCCTGAATGACTACATCCGTCTCGATAATATACCGTGTTTCCTGCTGACCATTCGAACTTCGAACTTTTGTTTTCGCGTAGTGTTCTGCTGTGTGCGGCGAGTGATCTTCGGTCAACGTGAAACGCAATTTCTGTTTGTCATCCTCACTGATTTCTTCTATCGCCTCGCAGTGGAGGGCGCCGGTATACGCACCGGTATCAATCTTCGCGACCGTGTCTGCGATGTTAAGCTCCGGCAAAGAGACGACTTCAAACGAGCCGACCGTTATGCCAGCGCCGTTATTGTTTCCCTTAAGTACACGAAAGACCATTCCGTTATTATACCTTAAAACAAGACAAGCGCTACGCGCCCCTCTCTAAAGAACCTAAAAAATCCCTCTTTTGCCAGATTTTCCAAACAGCTCCAGCAACTCTTTTTGTTTCTTGCTGAGCTTGGTCGGCGTTTCCACGACCACATTCACGATATGAGCACCGCGACTTTTCGTGCCCATTTGTGGTATGCCGTGTCCAGAGAGCTTGAACTCTGTCTGGCTCTGAGTACCGGCCGGTATTTTCATTCGCACCGGTCCGTCAATCGTATCCACTTTGATCTCCGTACCCAGCGCCGCATCTATCATAGTGACGCGCTCTTCAGAGGTAATCGTACTACCTTTTCTGTTAAAACGCTTATGTTGCTTCACTCGTATATGTACATATAGGTCGCCTCGTGGCCCACCTGGAATCGCTTCGCCGCGTTCGCTTAGGCGAATCGTGGTGCCATCATCAATTCCGGCCGGAATTTTCACGCTCACCTTCTCCTCGCCACGCTTCGTACCTCTGCCGCGGCAGACCGTACAGGCCTTCTCTGGCACTTTGCCCACACCCTCGCACGTCGGGCACACAATCGCCTGCTGGATCTGGCCAAACACCGTATTCATCGTGCGATTTTGCTGCCCAGCGCCTTTACAATCCGGGCAGGTTTTCATGCTGTGCCCCGGCTCGACCGTGCTACCCTTACAGTGAGCACACTCCTCTTCCATGGCGAGCGAAAGCTTTTTCTCCACGCCAAAAACCGCCTCTTCAAATGTCAGCGTCACACTCGTCTCGACATCACGGCCGCGCTTTTGACGCTGCCGCTGGCCTGAGGCACCACCGCCAAAGAATTGGCCAAACAAATCTTCAAATCCACCGCCGCCAAAATCAAATTGGATATTTTCGGCGTTAAACCCACCGAATCCCTGAAAAGGATTGCCGCCACCGGCACCAGAACTCGCGCCGCCGCCCATACCGGCATGGCCAAACTGGTCGTAGCGCTGGCGCTTAGAAGGATCTTTTAGCACCTCGTAGGCTTCACCAAGCTCCTTGAACTTAGCCTCATCACCCGAATCTTTATCCGGATGATATTTCACGGCCAGCTTGCGATACGCCTTCTTTATTTCGTCGGCGCTAGCGCTCTTCGAAACACCTAATACGTCATAATAATCTTTTTTTGACATCTGTTATAAGTATAGAAAACTAGCACTCAAAAGTAAAGAGTGCTAGATCTTCAAGCAGGCGCTTGCTACCTTTTTCCAAGGGTACTAAAAGCGAAGTGCAGCCCTGTTATTTTTAGCCAGGAGCAAAAATAACAGGCGTGAAACGGTACCCTAGGAAAAATGGTGGCAAGCGCGGAGGTCAAAGCTCCCTACCTAGAAACTCTGACGAATATGACTAAAGCTATAATCCCAATTAGCGTCAGTTTTCTTATTCGGATTAAAGATATTCTGCGGGTCGTACAGCTGCTTGATTTCTTTCATATACCCCAGCATACTCGGCCCGTACATGCGCTCCAGCCACGGCCCGCGCACCAGCCCGTCGTTGTGTTCGCCCGAAATCGATCCACCGAGTGCCAGCACCGCCTCGTAGACTTCTTTCATAGACGGCTCAATCTTGGCTCGCTCCTCCGGGTCCTCGATTTTCATCAGCGGAATCACGTGGAAGTTGCCATCACCGAGATGCCCGGCAATCGTACCCATCAGCTGGTATTTGTTAATGATTTCCTCGATTTTCGGTAGCAGCTCTTCCATCTTGTTAATCGGCACCACAAAATCGTCGATATACGGCGCCGTGTGCTTGTCTTTCACCTTTTGACGCAGCAGGTTAAAGCTCTCTTGGCGCATCTTCCAAAACTTATCCGCCTTCGCGAACGTATTCGCCTCTTCCATGTACGAGATGTTTTTAAAGGCGCTCAGGCCGACGCGTGCCTCGTGCACTCTTTTGCTCACCTCAGCCTGATCTTTGCCGTCAAATTCAATCAGCAGCACCAGCTTTGGAATACCCTTTAGCATCGCGAAACCATTTGGAATCAGGCGAATACACATCATCAGCCACTGACCAAACGACATGCGCGTCAGGAAAGCGAAAATGAATTTCATGCCAAGCATCAAGGTCTTATCGTCAAACACCTCTACCGCAAACGGCTGATAACTCATAATTTTTTGAGTAATAGCACCCAGATGCTCGGTATTCTTCACGTACACCGCTAGCGTACCGACATGCGCCATCGGGTTCGGCACCAGTTTGAATTTGATGTCTGTGATAATTCCCAGCGTGCCTTGGGCACCGATGAAGAGCTGCGTAAGATCAAATACCTGCGTGTCGCGGTTCCAGACGTCCCATAAACGGTAGCCGGTCGAGTCCTTCGCCACGCGCGGCCGTGCTGCCTGAATTTCATCGTAGTGCTGCTCTATCAGCTCAAACGTGCGCCGGTAGAGCTCGCCTTCGTAGTCATTTTGCGCCAATTTGGCATCAAGCTCTTGCCTATTCAGCGACTTCACTATGTATTCATTACCATCGCCAAGCACCACAGAAATCTCCTCTACGTAGCGCTGGGTTTTGCCGTAACGAATCCCAAGTTCGCCGCCAGAGTTATTGCTTACCATGCCGCCAACAGATGCGAGGCCACGACTAGCCGGGTAGCTCGGCAAAATACTGCCGACTTTTTTGGTCTCGACATCAAATTCACGGTAGAGCCGGCCGGGCTGTACACGCGCTGATTCGGGTGTGACCTCTGCAATCTGCGTCATGTGCCGCGAGACGTCAAGAATAATAGATTCATTGATAGCGCCGCCCGACATGTCGGTGCCGGCCGAGCGCGGCGTAATGCTCAGCTTAGGGTTGGCCGCTTTGTTGGCAAGCACGAAACTCACCGCTGCTTTTACATCGTCGGCACTCTTAGGAAATGCCACTATCTCCGGCCGCAGCTCAAACAGGCTGGCGTCGTGAGAGTAAAAATCGAGTGTTTCTGGGGAGTTGTCAAGGTCGCCCTTAAAAGTCCCGCTCAGGTTTGTCTTTATATCCATAAGCTTTACTATAGCATTTTTCAGTCGGAACAGCTCACTAAGCAGTCTATTTAATCTGAAAAGCTACGAACTGGACGAACATAAGAGGTCGCCGATTTAGATAAATTATTATATGGACTCTCATATGTCACGTGGTAGAGCCATGCGACCAAATCAAAGCTAGGGTTTTCTGAAGATGTCCAGTACTCGGACGATATGAAGCTACCGGTGTGTTCTCTTTGCTGGTACATCTCAACAAACTCATCCCTACTCGGCAAAAACCAATCCGATTCGCCGCCACCAGTATACTCACTAGCGATTTCCGCAGCCAATAGGCTTTCTGACGCCTCTGATGAGCAGCCCGCAGCAAGCATATCAGCAGTATTTTGTTCTCCGGAGCCTATGCTCACACCATCCGCCCCTGAAACAGCAACGCCATAACAGCCCCACTCTGCCTCTGGGTCGTTCGGTGCAGTCGCTACATACCAGCCGTTTGGCGCTGCTTCGTAACAGGTAGCGCCATCTTTATAAAAAATAGCGCCCCCTCCCGGGCCGGTATCACCAATACTAGCACTCGAACATGCCACCTCCGATCCTCCACCTCCACCCGATGGTTCGTCGTGTCCGGCACAAACACCTTCCTGGGGACTGCCGTTATTTTCGACATGGTAGCCAATATCATCTGTGGTAGCACTAAGACAGTAACTAGAGCCGTCTGTCGTGTATTGATACGTCATGCCATCACTCGCCGAAAGACCGCCCCCTTCGTTCGCGCTAGCGGTATCAGCTGGGTAGGAGCCTGTTATCGCCATATCAGCAGCCAGCACCTTGGAGGCCTGCGAAAGATCGGATTTGACAACAGATTCTTCAGCCCGGTCTTGAATGCCTGAATACACTACTGCAATAATAGCCGCCAAGATAGCGATGATGACGATGACGATGAGGAGTTCAATAATTGTAAATGCTTTTTGACTATTCACATTTTACCTAGATTACTTATGCTTTTCACTATACCCTACTTCGCAAGAAACCCGAAGGCTGAATCATCCTATGTGTTTAAAAGGTTTTATATAAATAATATTGACATATTAAAAAGCTTATGCTAATATATATCTCGTAGTACCCCGTTCAGAAAAAGGGGCGAAAATAAAAAAGGAACTAAAAACATGAACCACCCGACCGAGCCGATGCTCACCGAAGAACTGCCAAGCATCAAAGCTGCTCAGGCAAAGAAGAAGCGCTTTATCGCTGGCGTTGTCATGGTAGCTGCTGTTGTCGGCACACTCGCTATCATCAACCTGCCGAGCACGCGCACTCAAGGCGTCGGCACCTATCGTAACTGGTCTGCCGACGCTATCATCCAGGGTGGCGCCATCACCGAGAAAGAGCTGCTCCAAAAGTATGACCAAAATGCCAGCGGCGTACAGAGCGTGTTTCAGCACTATGGCATCTCCAGGAGCGATCTGGCTGGCCAGACCAGCGACATTAAGCATGGCGTCGTTTACCAGGATGGCCGCGTAGTCGTAGATGGCAAGA
>JAUIHN010000031.1 GCA_030432305.1 bacterium
CCGTCAATCAACACTGATGTATCAAGTAAGATGCGATCGGACTGACGGCGCGAAAGTAGCGTTTTTGGAGTTTTAATAACGAGGTACGACACTTCAAGCAGTAAAATAACTACGATAAGTGCAATAAAAATAAGTAGTGGTTCCATATAATTTTCCTATGTTTTTTCTTGTAAATAATCTATGAGTGCAGCCCTGAGATCCTCTGAGCCTTTGATAAATGAGTTTTTACGCGCCGGTTTTGGTGCGATAGCTTGAGTAAAACCAAGTTTCTTGGCCTCAGCCACCCGCGCGTCTATACCTTGTACCGTTCTGATTTCACCGCCGAGTCCGACTTCGCCAAATACAACGATGCCGTCACTAAGCTTTCGTCCAGCCGCCGCACTGGCAATCGCCATACACACCGCCAAATCCGCCGCCGGGTCGCTCAGCTTCAATCCCCCGACAACGTTTATATAAATATCTTTGTCCGATAAATTCAGTTTTGTTCGCCGTTCGAGCACAGCGATAAGTAGATTGAGACGATTGAGGTCGAATCCGGAAGCCGTACGCTTAGGATACCCGAAACTCGTTGGATTGACAAGCGCTTGGATTTCCACCAGAAGCGGCCGTGTGCCCTCCATGGTTGCCAATACTACCGATCCATCAGCGTCGCGTCGCTCCGCCAGCAGGGCGGCCGATGGGTTCTTTACAAGAGCCAGCCCCTTCTCCCCCATTTCAAAAATCGCTACTTCACTGGTTGACCCAAAACGATTCTTGGCAGCGCGTAGCATTTTGAAGCCACCATAGCGGTCACCTTCGAACTGAAGGACAACATCGACAAGATGCTCGAGCACTTTCGGCCCGGCAATACTGCCTTCCTTAGTGACATGGCCTACCAAGATCACTGCCGCGTTGCTTTCTTTGGCAGCGCGGATGATGACATTACTACTATTTGTAATCTGGCTAACAGTGCCGGGCGCCGAGGAAATTTCGGCAAGCCCGAGCGTTTGGATTGAATCAATAATTACCAAATTATACGCCGCCGAACGAATTGTCGCCGCAATGTCATCCGCACTCGTACTGGCAACAAAGTGTAGCGACTCGTCATCAGTCGCACCTAAACGTTCCGCACGCAATTTCACCTGCGAAGCAGACTCTTCGCCGCTGGCATAGAGTACCGGGTTCTTTTTGCCAATAGTACTCGCTAACTGGAGCAGTAGCGTGCTCTTGCCGATACCGGGCTGCCCGGCGATGAGTACTACGCCACCAGGCAAAATTCCGCCTCCAAGCACAAGGTTCAAATCATCAAAGCCAGTATTCATGCGCTCGCTATTAGATTCAACGGAAATCGAGCCGATAGTCTGGGGAGCCAACACAGTACCGCTGGTAGCACTTTTAGCGACCGCTGATTTCCCTACCACCGCCTGCATTTGCTCCACCATCGTGTTCCATTCACCGCAATTATCACATTTACCCTGCCATTTCGGGTAGGCGGCTCCACAGTTTTGACAGACAAAGGTGATTCGTTATTTCGCCATACAATTTCTACAGGCTCGGCGCCGGCTCCAAACTACTATCAATGCTACGATTTAAGTCCTCTGTTTCGACAGCAATACCGTTTAGCTCAGCTACAAGACTATTGTAATATTCTACATCGCCATTTATTCCTGTGCGCAAATTTTCTAAACTATTTGAACGTGCCACCAGCGCTTGCCGTTCGGCGCTGAATTCCGCCTGGCTATCAAACTCCCCATTTTCAGCCCGTGCATTGAAAGCCGCTATGTCACCCTCAAGCGCGCTCGCCTGGGTGCTGTAGGTGGCTCGTTTGGTGTTGATAGCGCTAGCCAGATCGTCAATTTGACGATTGAGTGCATCGGCACGTTCACTTAGCTCTTCAAAAAGTGAATGATATTGCTGGTGCTGTGCAATCACCTTGCTGCGATCCGAAAAATAGCGCGAATAGTATTCTTCGAGCTCAGAGCCTATGTCTGCTATTTCCGTGCCGATAATAGAATGGAGCTCGTTAGTGCGATCACCCGGCTGCGTCGCAGCATAAAATGCCATCCGTCCAGTAAGCTCTTCATTATCTTTTAGCGTGGTGTACTCCTTTTCCAAGAGATTATCAACCATTTGCTTGTCGGCTGTACTTAGTCGTCGATAGGCGGCATGGAGCATTTCGTGGGCCGCCGTGGTCGGACGAATCCCCGCTAAGCGCGGATCGGTAATGTCATAAATATAAATATTGACGCCGTCATAACAGCCGAGGATGGCGGCAGCATGCTCGTGCTGTTCGCACTGCTGGTTAAATGCTTCAGCTGTCTCCAAAGACGGATGGCTGGTATAAAACAGGAATTTCCCCTGATCGTTCATGCCGGTCTGGTCGACAAAAGAAGCCATCGTCTCGCTCGGCTCGTATTGGAAGTACCGCGCGTAATCGCTCAAAAGCCGTGCGTTTTGGACAGCGAGCACACTAAGCATCAGAACGACTACGAGCGTGAGAAACGAGCCAAGTCGCTTAAACAAGAACGCCCTCGTGCTTCGCGTCGATTACCAGCGCTCCCTTTCGGGAGCTTACCTCGAGTATCGTACCTTTCTCGTAGCTGCCAGCTAATAGACCATCAGCGATACTGTGCTCTAACTCATCCTGAATGGTGCGCCGTAGCGGCCTGGCGCCAAGCTTTTTATCGTAGCCTTTCTTGATGATGTGACGTTTGGCCGATAGCTTAATGGTCAAGCCAACACCTTTTATAGCCAGACGATCGCGCAGCTCACTGACCAGATTCTCAAATATTTTTCCAACCTGCTTGTGCGTCAGCGCTCTAAAGGTCATGATGCCATCAAATCGATTGATGAGTTCCGGGCGCATGACTTTAGCGAGCGCTGCTTCGGCCGCGGCGCTGTTTTCTCTATGCGCCACGTCAAGCTCTTTTTCGTCAGACTTTGAAGAGGCATAGAATCCCAGGCTTGATTCTTTCATCATTTTTTCAGCACCGAGGTTACTCGTCAGGATGATGATAGTATTTGTGAAGTCGACTTTTCGCCCCTTAGCATCTGTCAGAACACCATCTTCTAGTAGCTGGAGGAGCAACTGAAATACTTCTGGGTGGGCTTTTTCGATTTCATCAAATAAAACCACGCTATAAGGCTGGCGTCGAATCTTATCTGTCAATTGCCCGCCGTCATCGTAGCCGACATAGCCAGCTGGTGCGCCGACAAGTCGGCTAGTATTATGCTGTTGGCCAAATTCGCTCATGTCGATTTTAATCAGCGCTTCGTCACTCCCAAAGACTTCACGGGCCAGCACCCGTGCCAGCTCGGTCTTACCAACGCCGGTTGGCCCTAAGAATACAAATGATCCGATCGGTCGCTTGTCGCTGGCCACGCCGCTCCTGGAGCGCCTAATAGCCCTGGCTACTTTCTCGACAGCATCGTCTTGACCGATGATGTACTTACTAAGATGCTTCTCGAGATTCCGAAGCATTTTGGCTTCAGAACGCTGTAAACGCTCCACCGGAATCCCTGTCATGACCGCAATCGCTCGGGCGATATCGTCGTCGCCTAGGTGAACCGGCGAGCTTTTCTCAAGCTTCTGCTTGGTTTCTTCCAGCTTGGTGCTAAGCTGACTAATGCGGGTTTTATAAAGTGCAGCCCGTTCGTAGTCTTCGTTCTCGACCGCTTCTTCCATCTTTTCGTTCAGGTTCTTGAGCTGCTTAGTAAAATCACGAACTTTACTCGGCTTTAGATTAGACTTCACCCGCACCAGCGCTGCCGCCTCGTCGATCACGTCAATCGCCTTATCGGGCATATACCGTTCTTTGACGTAGCGATCCGCCATATGCACCGCATTATCTATCACCTCGTCGTCGATATTGACGCTATGGTGCTTTTCATAGTACGGCTTGAGGCCTTTAATAATCGCGGTGGTATCTTTTAAGTTTGGTTCTTTCACCACAATCGGTTGGAAACGGCGTTCGAGAGCCGAATCTTTTTCGACATGCTTGCGATATTCATCGAGCGTGGTTGCGCCAATCATGCGCAGCTCGCCGCGCGCCAAGGCTGGTTTAAGCATGTTAGCGGCATCTAGCGCACCTTCGGCGGCACCGGCGCCCACAAGTAAGTGCAGCTCATCGATAAATATAATGACATTTTTCGCCGAGCGAAGCTCATCGACAACTTTTTTAAGCCGTTCCTCAAACTCGCCGCGATACTTGGTGCCAGCAATCATAGCCGCAAGGTCGAGCTGGATAACTCGTTTATCCAGCAAATTATCGGGTACGTCTTCACGCACAATGCGCTGAGCGAGGCCCTCAACGATGGCGGTTTTACCGACACCAGGCTCGCCAATTAAAACTGGATTGTTCTTGGTGCGGCGCGACAGTATCGTTACGAGCCGCTCTTCTTCTTTATCGCGACCAATCACCGGATCGAGCTCGCCGTGCGCGGCTTTCCTGGTCAAATCTGTTCCAAATACATCGAGTGCGCCGCCTTTTTTGCCGGCACGCTTTTTGGCATCAGATGTCTGAAACATATATTCGGGGCCAGAGGCAGAGTTTTCTTGCCGCTCAAAATAATCCTCAAGCTCACTAACGAGCTGCTGAATGTCGATGTTCATATCACGAAGCAGCACCGTTGCCCTGGCATTTTTCTGGGTCAAGATGCTGTAGAGCAAATGCTCGGTACCAAGATAGTCTTGGTGGAATTCCTGAGCAATTTCCCAGCTCATCTTCAGTGTCAATTTGGCCGTCTCCGAAAGGCCCCTGCTACCTGTGCTAACGATAAGCGTTCGCGGCGTGAGGTTAAGTGCCAGTTCAGCACGGTTCAGTGTCACCCCGGCATCAGCTAAAATTTTCGCGCCGACCGAAGATTCTTGTGACAGCACTCCAAGCAATAAATGCTCGGTGCCGATATATGAGCTACCGTAGCCGCGCGATATAGCATCGGCGTGCTGCAAGCTCGTTCGTGCATTATCTGTTAATCGTGATACAAATTCTGAGAACTCATCCGACATAGTACTATTATGTGCCCTCCATATCTCAGGCGCAAGCATTTTGTCGCTTTACACCTGCTGCTGAATTTATAGTAGCATGATATTGGCACTCTGGTCAATAGAGTGCTAGTAGCTAAGGAGGGGCTCACCCCTCCGTTCTATTTTTTGGAATGAATCCAAAATGAGAACTCCTCCCCCTAAAGCCAGGTCTTGCGACCTGGTATGGTTCGCTCAGTTGACGGTTCCTGTCTCCAGCTTTTATTCGTCGCCCGATTCCTCAACGGCGTTGAGCAGGCTGTCCTCGATGTTCTTCTTTGGCTTTTTCTCGGCTGGCTTTTCGGCAGTTTTAGCGCCAGCTTCAATATCAAGCTCAAATCCAGTTAGGCGGCTGGCTAGACGTACGTTTTGGCCACCGCGTCCAATCGCGATCGATTGTTGATCTTCGCTTACAAATACCTTGGCTTGTTTGGCACTTTCATCAATCTCGATTCTGTTCACTTCTGCTGGACTCAGGGCATTTCGGATAAATTGCTCAGCATCCTCATCGTAGGTTACGATATCAATCTTTTCCTGCTCGCCAACCTCATTCATAACAGCCTGCACGCGAGTACCGCGGCCACCTACAAATGTACCGACCGGGTCAACACCTGGCACCGTGCTATTCACGGCAATTTTGGTGCGTCGACCAGCTTCACGCGCAATCGCCTTAATCTCAACCGCGCCAGTTTCCATTTCCGGCACTTCTTGACGGAAAAGATATTCGACAAATGCTTCGTTGGTGCGAGATAGAATCAGCTGCGGGCCGCGATTATCGCGCTCGATGTCTTTGATATACACCTTGAGCCGTCCGCCGATACCGTAATATTCGCCCTGCACCTGTTCGCTAACCGGGATAATACCAGTGGCTTTACCAAGGTCAACTCGAACAATTCGTGGCTCGACACGCTGGATCGAACCGGTCACAACAGTACCGATTTTATCTTCGTACTCAGCCAGCACGACTTCGCGCTCAGCCTCACGCAGACGCTGTAAGACAACCTGCTTGGCAGTCTGAGCTGCTACGCGGCCAAATGACGTCACTTCGTGTTTTTCTTCAATTATGTCTTCGAGCGCGGCGTCAGACTTGGTTTTCTTGGCGTCCTCTAGACTGATTTCAGTCACAGGATTAGCAACTTCTTCGACGACTTCTCGAGCCACGAACACGTCCGCCGTGCCTTTATTGACGTTCAGCTCGGCTCGCACTTCCTGCTCGCGGTCACCGTGATCACGTCGCCACGCGGCAGCAATCGCCTGCTCGATAACAGACAATACTGTATCTTCAGGCAAGTTCTTTTCGTCAGCGATGGTACGAACAGCCAGCATCAGCTGCTTTAAATTAATTTCTTCCATATTTCCTCTTTCTTTTCGTGTCTTATGCAAAAATCCGACCTGCCGGCCGGATCTACTGGTGATAGTATAGCATAGTTTTTACTAAATCCATAGTGCTATAATAAACAGCTATGAAAAAGAATACCTACCGTTACTACGACCTTATCCTGGCAGTATTTGCCGCTTGCCTGCTTATATCAAATATCGCCGCCACGAAATTAGTGGCGTTCGGCCCAATCATCACCGATGGGGGCGTCATTCTATTCCCTCTTGTCTACATCTTTGGCGACATCCTCACGGAAGTCTACGGCTACAAATACGCTCGGCGTGCAATTTGGACAGGTTTTGGCGTAATGCTTCTTGCCATTCTTGCATTTACGATTGTGCGCTATATGCCACCAGCTGCTATGTACACCGACCAGGCGTCCTTTGAGGCCGTTCTTGGTTTCTTGCCGCGGATCGTTCTAGCGAGCCTGCTTGCGTACCTAGTAGGCGAGTTTATAAATGCCTACGTGCTCGCTAAGCTCAAGATTAAAACCGAGGGCCGGCTTCTGTGGTTGCGGCTGATTACCTCGACCTTCTTTGGGCAAATTGCCGATACTATCGTGTTTGCTTTTGTCGCATTCGGTGGCATCCTGACAGGTATTGATATGCTCATATTCATCGCCGTCGGCTGGGGACTTAAAACCGGTGTGGAAATTATATTCCTGCCAATCACGTACCGCGTTATTGGCTTTCTTAAAAAACACGAAAAAGTCGACGCCTACGATAAAAAGACCGACTTTACCCCGACAAAAGTTTCGCTGTAGCTACGCGTAGTAACGCTTTAGCCAGCTGTCTTTTACTTCATAGAAACTGCCGTCCTCGATACTGTGACGAATCGAGTCAACCATGCCAACGATGAAGTGCTCATTATGAATAGAGAGAAGCGTGCCAGCCAGGCTCTCTTTGGCTCTGAAAAGATGCTGAAGGTAGGCTTTGGTGTAGTGCTGGCAGGTGTAGCACTGACAATCTTCGACCAGTGGCGAGAAATCCTCGCGGTACTTTACCGAGCGCATGTTTTTTCGGCCGTCAAATGTATAAAACGATCCGTTTCGGGCAACTCGGGTTGGCGACACACAATCAAACGTATCGACGCCTTGCTCGATGGCGGCAAAAATATCATCCGGCTCAGAAATGCCGAGTAGATGCCGTGGCCTGTTTTTTGGTAGAATTTCATTCACCCACGCGATAATTTCAGCCATCGACTCTTTCTCCAGCGCACCGCCTATGCCGTAGCCGTCAAAATCCATCTCGCCCAGAAAGTGTGCCGTTTGCTTGCGAAGATCTTCGTAATTAGCTCCCTGCAATACCGCAAAGAGCGCCTGGTATGGCTTGTCTGGGCGCTCTACGCGCAGCCGCTGCACTTCAGCGAGACTACGCTCAGCCCATCGATGCGTTCGCTCAAGCGCCTCAACCTGATACTCATACGGGTCAAGGAGCGACGTCAGCTCATCAAAAGCAAACGTAATGTCCGCACCAATGCCAGCCTGTACTTGCATCGAAAATTCGGGAGTAAATTTATGCATGGTGCCATCGAGATGCGACTTAAACATCACGCCGTCATCGTCCACCCAGGCATGCCGCTGGCCTTTTTTGGCGATGGCGATTTCTGCTTCGACGTCGGTTGTCATGGCAAGCACTTTCTTAAAACCACTGCCGAGTGACAACACCTGAAACCCGCCGCTGTCTGTAAACGTCGGGCCAGGCCAGTTCATAAATTTTCCTAGGTAGCCGGCTTTTTCTATCAGCTCGTGCCCTGGCCGCAAGTACAGGTGGTAGGCGTTCGCCAGCACAGCCTGAGCGCCGACTGCTGCTACCTGTTCTGGCACCATCGCTTTCACGGCGGCATTGGTGCCAACCACAATGAACGCCGGTGTTTTTATATCGCCATGAGGTGTGGAAACAACGCCGCTGCGCGCCAAACTTTCACCTCCGAGCTCGGAGGTTATACTAAATCCAAATGGTTTTGTCATCGCTACCAGTATACATCACACGTTACGTGCAGCGCTTCGCGGCTTATTTAGAGCCATTGACAATCTACGCTGCCATCTCTGAAGATTCCTGAGGCTTGCCTCAAGATTCTTTAGGATGGCACGATGGCGAAAAATGAGCTGCGAGGTGCTGCATTTACGAACCGTAAGGCAATTTCTGCCCCGGACAAGACGACAACACTCGCCCCATAGCTTGTTTTTCAGCCTCCGTCACCCACAGTTCGTACTTCTTTTTGACGGCAATCTGCCGGGCCACGTACTGGCAGCGAAACAATCGATTCGGTGGCAGCCATGTGGCGGCATCACCATCGCCCTTTTGCTGATTAGCCGGTCCGTCTACCGCCAAAAGCTCTAGTGGATCATTGGCAAGCTGCACCCGTCTAGCAAAGGTAAGCTGCTGCGCGCCCTTTTGCCAAGCATCACTTAGAGCCACGACGTGATCAACCTGCACTGCCTGACTCGACCAACTACCGCGCTGAAACGCTATCGTTTTATTCGTATACGGATCAACCAGCGTACCGCTCACCACCTGGCATGCTTCGTTGACGATAGTGTTCGTAAGGTCTCGCCGTAGTATCTCATTTCGAGTGTCACACCCCAGGAAATTGCTCCAGCCATCGCCAAACTGACTGCGTTCGTAGCCCGTCTTCGGCGCGCGGCCTTTTACCTCTAGCTCCGCCAGTGCAGCGGTGGCTTCACTTTGTTGGCCACTTAGAGGTACGTCGACTACCTGCTCTGTCTGGTATAGCTCAGGGTTGCCCGCCACTCCAATCGTAATCACGATGAGCATCACGAGCACGGCTATAGTTCGCCGAATGGCATGCGTTCTTCTCATACACTTATAGTATACCTCTGATACAATGGAATATATGCAACCCGTACGTCGACTTATTGAAACATTTGTTCCCGAAAACTATACACTATCTCTAGAATTACAGCGCGAAGCTCGTGTCTTTAAGGGCACTGTCACTGTTAAAGGCGAGTCTATAAATGACGAAAATGTAGTCCTACACGCCAAAGATCTAACAATAGAAAGCGTTACTATTGACGGCAAAGCAGCTGAGCACAGCAGCGGCCGGCACGATGAACTCACTATCACACACGCTAGCCTAAAAACCGGCAAACATATTATCGTCATCGCCTTTTCAGGCAAAATCACCGACGCCATGCACGGTCTGTATCCTTGTTACTACGAACACGGTGGCAAAAAGAAAGAACTCCTGGCGACACAGTTCGAGAGCCATCATGCACGTGAGGTTTTCCCTTGTGTTGACGAGCCGGAAGCCAAAGCTACTTTTGATGTGACGCTGACGACCGAAACTGACATCACTATCCTAGGTAACCAGCCAGTCGAGCGTCAGCGCGTTGAGAACGACAAGCTTGTCACGGCATTTCAGACCACGCCGCGTATGAGCACTTACCTGCTTGCGTGGGTGACAGGCGAACTCCATAGTAAGTCGGCAAGGACCAAAAACGGCGTTGATGTCAGTATTTGGGCTACACCAGCACAGCGGCCAGAAGCGCTCGACTTTGCGCTTGAACACTCCGTAAAATCCATCGAGTTTTTTGATGACTACTTTGACACGCCGTACCCGCTCG
>JAUIHN010000032.1 GCA_030432305.1 bacterium
GTTTCGCCCGATGGAAATAGAATCGCTTTCGCGTCTGACCGAGATGGTAACTGGGAAATCTACACCATGAATATGGATGGAGGAGATGTCGTTAGAATCACTAATTCAGCACACGATGACTTCAGCCCGCAGTGGTCGCCAGACGGCAGTAAACTAGCCTTTCGATCCGATGTGGCCGACAGTGATGAATACGACCTGATAGTAGCTGACAGTGACGGATCAAATCCTGTTAATACCACCTTGTCGCTAAATAACCTACTCTACAATGGGGTGCTTGACTTCGAGTGGCACCCAGATGGGACGAGGATAGCTGCGTCAATTTGGACCACCGATTGGATTGATGTATATACCCTAGATATTGACGGAGCAAACATCCAGAGGTTGACCACAGACCCTGCAGGAGACTACAGCGTGTCACTCTCCCCGGACGGAACAAGGATTGCATTCTATAGTCAGAGAGGCGACATCTCAATCTTCTTAATAAACTGGGACGGGACAAACGAAATACAGTTTACTTCCGAAGATGGCTGGGATTTTGGACCGGTTTGATCTCCAGATGGCGGAAAAATTGCATACACCGTCAGCGACGATGCTAGCACATTTGAAAATCTACACCTTATCAACGCCGACGGCACACAGAACCAAGAGCTGGACTTAAGCCCGAACGGCGTGGTGATGACCGAAGACATGGTGTGGTCAGGAGATAGCTCAAGCTTGGTATTCACCGGCTATGACAGCAGTGCACGCACTACCAGTAACCTGTACGTCATAAACCGCGACGGGACAGGACTTCAGCAGCTAACATTTGATGGAAAGGCGACACACGCTTCATGGCGCACTATCTCCAACCAAGCCCCGACTACCTCTCCCGACCATGCTATCGTACACTCAAATACTCCACGGCTTATAGATGTACTCTCAAACGACGACGACGAAACAACTCTGTCCGGCGCGAACCTTAGCATTACAACACCTCCTGCTCACGGAACAGCCATCATTAAGTCTGGCAAAATTTTTTATTCGCCAAGGAGCGGCTACAGCGGCAGCGATCAACTTGAATATCAGATATGCGACTCTTTCATGGCGGATCAAAAGTGCGCATCATCCAGCGTAAAGATAGTGGTGTTGGCCTCGAGCAAGCCTCTGCCAATTTTTATACCACCCTTTATAGACCATAAGCCCGCCTCAGCCGATGACAAAGACCACCCCACAGATTCCATCACAGTACTACTCGCCCTAGCAACGATAGATAGTCGTTCTTTTGCCGCATCGTTAGACCACACTTATACGACTACAAATACTAGACCGGTCTTCTCCGGCACGGCTAGCCCAGGTGCTAGCATCAAGCTACTTCTCAGCGGCAGCCGTTCTTCATCCGCCACTACGCTAACTACTATCTCCGACGAAAATGGAGAATGGTCGGTTGCCCCGATCGAAGCACTTGCTGCTGGAGACTACTCAGTGCGAATTACGGCAGGTCTCAACGGCACCATATCAAAGCCCGAGGTATTTGTGCTAGGAGTTCGCACGGAGCCTGCTAATGCATCCCAAAAGCCAAACAGTTTTCTTGCTCAGGCGCTAGGAAGCAGCTTTCTTCTCGGCGTTTGTGTTGTTTTTGTCATACTTTGGCGGCTGAAAAAGAAACGTGAAGAAAAATAGCTGCCCCAAAAGCAACAGCTCGTAAAATAAAAATACCTATTTTTTTATAGGTATTTTTATTGATTAGAGTTCTACTTACGCAGCCCTAGTTTCGCAACAACTGCTTTGTACGCTTCGAAATCGTTATTTTCGAGATACTTGAGGAGGCGCTTACGCTTCCCTACCATCTGAATCAGACCGCGGCGGGCCATGTGGTCCTGCTTGTTGGTCTTTAGGTGTTCAGTCACCTCTTTGATACGAGCCGTCAGAACTGATACTTGCGCCTGTGGGCTGCCAACATCGTTCTTGCCGACCTGAGTCAAAGCAATTGCCTTAGCTTTATCGTCTTTAGTAATCATAAGTCTGTACTATACCAGAACAGGAGTAGAAATTCAACTGGAGTGAGCTAGGTATAGCAGATTGGCTTATACGGCGGGATGTTAAGATCGAGCGGCCAGTTTTGGTTATATCCTCCCACATAAGGACGCGACAGCCAGCCGAGCGCGTCTGAGCTGCACTCGTACATGCCGCTATCCTGTTCATTTTCGTCGATATAGTATGGCCGCCCCCACGGGTCGCGAAAGCCGGTCACGTCGATACCGCTGGCATCACTAATCGCCTGAGCCGCCGCCAAAAAATCATCCCAGCAAGCCTGCGTCATGCTGTTTTGCACTGAGAAATCAGTGCCATTTGGGATTGGCGTACCTGGGTTACTTGGATTTTCATGAACACCAGTCCCCTCCTGAAATAAACAATACTGCCCTGTCCAAGATGTACCTGTTATATGAAGGAGCGACTGTTGCGTTTTGACGCGCGCCAGCTCTATCGCCTCTTTCATGGTATTAGCCTCAGCCTTAATGCGCGCCTCCCTGGCCTGCTCCTGAAAACTACTGTACGACAGGTAGGTTATAGCCGCCAGAATACCGATAACGGCAATAACAACGACCAATTCAACAACAGTAAAGCCTCTGGGGCGAATCGCTTTTATGCTCATGCTTATCATTAAAGCATTCGCGTAGAGCGCTTGGCAAGCAAACCCCTACTTTGCGGCAAAGTCTGTAGGCTGGATAGCATCCGTCACATCCCAATTCCCCACCTGAAGACGCCGTAGTTCGCGGCAGTACGCCCCTGTCCCAAGCGCCTCGCCAATGTCGACCGCCAGGCTACGAATGTACGTGCCGCTGCCAACGTGGGTGCGGATTTTGAGCTTGGGATATTCATATTCGAGTAACTCAAGGCTATGAATCGTCACCATGCGCTCGGGAACCTCAACCGCCTTGCCGTCCCGTGCCAGTTTGTAGGCGCGTTGCCCGTTTATTTTGATAGCACTGAAAATTGGCGGACGCTGACGAATCTCGCCCGTAAACCGCCCCAGCACCTCCTCCACCTCTGTTTTGCTCAAGGTCCGACCTTGAGCAAGGGGGTTGGCGGTAGGCGTAATATCGCCTTCTGGGTCGCCGGTGGTACTGGTCTGGCCGAGGATGATTTCGGCTTCGTACACTTTGTCGAGCTTCAGGAACTCGCCGGCCTTTTTGGTGGCGTTGCCCAGCAAAATAATCAGCAGACCCGTGGCGAACGGATCGAGCGTACCGGCGTGACCAACCCTGATTTGCCGCTTGGTCGGCCGTATTCCCTTTTCAAGATACGCATGTTTCATCTGGCCGCGAAGTTTCGCTACCACATCAAAGCTCGTCCAGCTGGCCGGCTTGTCGATGAGAACAATGTTTTCCTCTTTCATGCTGTTTTAGTATACTTGAATTTAGTATGAAAAAGATCCTCTTTGGCATCTTTGCTCACCCAGACGACGAAGCTTTTGGGCCGCTTGGCACGCTCCTGCAAGAAGCCCGCAGCGACACCGAAGTACACCTCATCCTCCTGACCGCTGGTGACGCTGGCGTTAACCCGACCGGCGAGCTCGATCTTGGCAAAGTTCGTCTGGCCGAGTGGAAAGCGGCCAGCAAGCTGCTCGGTGCTACGAGCACGCAATTTTTAGGCTACAACGACGGCCAGCTCTGTAATAATCAAATGGTTGAAATTACCGAGCGAATCATGGAGGGCATTAAAAAGGTCACTGCAACTACGCCCGGCGATGCCGAAATCGAACTGCTAACGTTTGACTTTACAGGGCTGAGCGGCCATATCGACCACATTGTGGCGGCTCGGGCCACCTGTCTGGCGTTCTTCAAGCTAAAAGAGACCGAGAAGCGCTTGACGCGCCTTCGTTTGCTCTGCCTGCCTGCCTCGTTTTTCCCGGCCGATAGAACGGAGTGGCTGTACGCAGAAAAAGGCTGTTCTGAGGAAGAAATCGACGAAATAGTCGATGCGCGGGAATTACAAGACGATATCATCAAGATTATGCGCACCCATAAAACCCAGCAAGCAGACTGCGACAAGCTACTCGCCCTCTATGGCGACCAGCTGGGCCTCAATTACTTCATCGTCAAAACTTAGCTCTGGCCAGGAATTTTGAATTGTCCCGGATCAGGCGCTACGGGAGCCGCCTGAGGAACAGGTTCAGCTGGCGGTAAGATATCGCCTAGTTTTTCAGCTGGTGCGTTACCATCAGGCGCTCCAGGTGGCGGAGGTGGAGCTGGCGGCAACGGAGGTAGCGTAGAGAAATCCGGCAACGGCGGCAACCCTGTCGGATTCACCGCGCGGTTTTGGTCATCAATCTCTGTTAGAGTCGGAGCAGACACCGACGCTGGTGGCTGCACCGGTGGCGCCATCAGAGTTGGACTTGCTGGCCCGTCGCTGAGCGGGTCCACCATTTCCTCTTGCTCTGGTGGTTGCGAGGCAGCGTTAATCGGCGAATCATAGGTTGGCATCTGCTCGGCTATGTAGCCGCCGCCGTGATTAAGTATTGTTCTGTTTCTGTCGGCTTCCTCTAATTTACGTGATGCTTCGGCAGCAGCCTCAGTTGTAGCGTTCAGAGTACCGCCATAGGTTGGTTCACTAGAGTTCTTCCAGACATCACTACTAACCGCACCTTGTAGCTGCGGCGCCTCTGCAGCCTTTTCGACCGCTTCATTGGCGGCTTCAATATCTTTTTGCAAATCTGCCGGCGAGATGTCAGCCGGAGCTCCACCATCAGCTGGTGCGACTACCGGTGGCAAGGCGTCTGAAAGCTCTTGCTCAGCAGCTTGTGCTGGTTGTGCCGCACTGGCAGCAGCCTCGGCAGCCTTGGTAGCTTCGGCCTGGCCTTCGGTCGCCGTTTGCTCGGCTACTTCTTCAAGTGTACCTTCTTTTTCGTGAGAGATATTGAGCGTACCGGCGTCATTCTTGGCTTCGCCGGGCGCTTCTTCCGGCTTGGCGTCTTCCTCTGGTGTTTTGTCGTCTCTATCCAGCTTGGTTGATTCGCCTTCAGCTAAATTGGTTGTACCGTCATAATTTTGCTGTGCATCAGGTTCCTGCGAGGAAGTACTTTTTTCTGGCGCCACCGATGCTTCCAAGTCAGAGAGAACAGGCTCGGAAACGCTTGCCTCACCGCCACCCTCTTCAGCCTCCTCAAACTGCGAGGCAATCAGCTGCTGATTGGCACCCGCACTCATAAGATCGGCTGCCATCGTCATCACCTTGGCCGAAGTATGGCTGTTACTGAAACGTTCGGTCGCCGCCACCAGACCAGATAGAAATGCCGTGGCAATCTGCTCGTCAATAAAGCCTTTGTCGACTTTCATCGTCTGGCTCAGATTGACAATCATCTCACTCAGACAGCTGGCATTTTTATCCTGCCAGCCGATGTTACCAAGGTCACTCGACTCACTCCCGGCAACAATCGTTGCCACGGTGGCATCGTCTAAAATCTGCCCGTGCGCCTCGAGTGCTTTATCAAGACTTTCCTGGTGCTTCACACCCAGCGCCAGCACTAGCTCGACATTGTAGTCACCTTGGCTAAAATCGAGGTCATCGCTTGTAATCGTCGTGCGGTACGGCGTGACAAATATCTTCACCACGTCGCCCTCTACCTTGTAACGGAGGTGGTCGGCCTTCTCCTTGTCGAGCGCGATAATAAAATCACGCAGCGAATCCACCGTATTCTCAAACGTCTTGGCCGGCTCCATGAAATTTATCGCCTGCGGTATCTCTCCACTAAAGACCGCCGTGGCGTGCTTTTTCAATTTATTAAGCAGCAGGCTAAGCCCTAACGCCGCGCTCAGCTCGTCTGTCGAAGGATTATTGCTAACCGTAACAAGAATATTAGTGCTGTCTTTTATCTTGTCGGCAATCTGTTGTTTTGGGTTCGTCTCGCTCATTGCGGCGGTTCCATGCTTTTATAGCGTTTTTATTTTGGTGGATTTTGGGTTCAGTGTAGCATAGCGTATACATAAGCGTCAACACTTTTCCCGCCCCTTTACAAAAGCGCCGTTTTTCTCTATAATCGCGTATTGATATAGATATAAACGATACTAGAGGTAAAAAGCACCATGCCTATCATCAAATCAGCCGTCAAGCGAATGAAGCAGACGATTAAGCGTCGCGAGCGCAACGCCGGCACCAAGCGTGACGTCAAAAACGCCACCAAAGCATTCCTAGAAAAACCAACTGCCGCTGGCCTATCAGCCGCGCAAAGCGAGATCGACACCGCTGTTAAAAAGAATCTAATTTCTAAAAACACCGCGGCTCGCCGCAAGGCCAACCTAGCTAAGGTTGCCAAGGAAGCTGGTGTCAAGCTAGAAACCGGCAAGAAAGCTCCAGCTAAAAAAGCGCCAGCGAAGAAAACAGCCGCTAAAAAGCCTGTCGCCAAGAAAACAACTACAAAAGCAGCTGCCGCCAAGAAACCGGCCGCTAAAAAAGCACCAGCCAAAAAGCCAGCTGCGAAAAAGACGACCAAGAAATAGTTCTCGGCCAGTGACTCATAAACTCCGCTTTAAACAGCGGGGTTTTTATGTGCCGTTTACGGTTAGCACGACCTTTGCCAGCGCCTGCTCGATGAGTACCCACGGCCCGGCTTTTGAGAGCTTCATGGCTTCGTCGGCCTCTTTAAACGCGAGGACTATCCGCCGCACATCCTGCCTGGAAAGCTTTTTAGCGAATGGCGCGAGCTTACTGACGGCAAAGGGATGCGCGCCGATTGCCTTCGCCACCTCGTTCGAAGGCACGTCGCTGGCTTGCAGCGCCGCGAGCTGAAACACCTGCCCGCTCAGTAGCCCAAACACCCGAAACGGCTCTTCCTTCGGCTCGATATCTTTTAACAGCTGATGGAGTCTCACCTCATCGCCCCGTAGCGCCGTCTCGAACACCGCAAATACGGTCTCAACCGGCTGCTCGTCGATATAGGTTTTAACTGTTTCGGGCGTGGCCTCATCAAGCACCGACAACTTCTCTAGCGCGTGCTTTGCCTGCCACTGGTCAATCACTGGCTGTCCTTTTCCTGACAATAAAAACGAACGCTGTATCAGTAGTTTTACCGCAGCCGCGTCGAGCTTCATGCCCATACGCTTTGCCTCCTCCATGACCCAGCGCTCGGCTTGGCGACTGTCGCGTTCACCCCATAGTTCAAATGTCTTGATCGTCGCCGCTTTTTGCAGCGCCTTATAGGTTTTGGTACGTTTATCGACAGACGGCTCGACCAGCACCAAGTGAATGTCATCGCTCATGCGCTCTAGCAGCTCCGGCAACGCGTCCCACGCCTGTTTGTTGCTCGCCAGCCCGCGAATCACGACCAGCCGTTTCTTAGAAAATAAACTCAGCCCTGTCAAAAGATCGGGCAACTGGCGCAGCTCCAGCTCAGCGCCATCAAACCACTCCGGCTCACCACCAAAGTCAGCAGTGAGGCCCGCCAGCGCCTGCTCAATCTCGTAGCTATTCTCGCCAGTTACTACTGTAATCACCCAGCCTACCTATCGGTTAAGAAGTATCTCATGCCGCCAATATATTAGGTTTTTGGCAGCTCAACGCCGGCCTTTTTCGCTATGGTCTTGAGAGAGCGAAATAGTAGAGGCACTTGCTTTTCAATTGTTAATTTTGCGAATTGTTTTTCGGCGGGCGTACCGTGCTCTAAAATATCTACCAGTTTATAAAGATATTCAATGTCCTCGTTCATGTTATCAAGTCGCTCTTTGATACTGAGCGTCTGGTCATCAATTTTTTGTTCAAGAGCTGTAAATCTTGTACGTGTCTCAGTCTTAAAGTCTCTCAGTTCACTCTCCAGGCCATCCATCCGGCCCTCAAGCTTGTCCATCCGGCCATCCAAGCCGTCCATCCGCTCTGATAGCACCTCAATAACGTGCTCGAACATAGGCGTCGTTACTTCGACGACAATTTCACCAACTTGTTTAATATCTGCTTTTGTTAGCGTCATATTCTTAGTATAGCATCTGACACACCGGGCAGGTGTGCGTGCCCCGTCCGGCGACTTTGCTTTTTTCAATCAGCACATCCGGGTGGCGTGGGCACGGCTGACCATCGCGGCGAAAGGCACGCGCGAAATCCATATAGCTGCCGCGTTTGCCTTCAGCGTCCACATAATTTTTATCGGTACTGCCGCCCTTTTCGATAGCAAGCAACATGACTTCACGGAGCTCGCGCCATAGCTCTATCACCTGCTCTTTTGCGACATCCTTCACCCTCATCGCCGGGTGAACACGAGCGCCCCACAGACCTTCGTCGGCGTAAATATTACCCACGCCTGCGAGCACCGTCTGATCGAGTATCGCCGCCTTGATGGTGGTATTCTTGCGGCGCTGCAAGCGCTCGTACAGAACTTCGGCTGTAAAATCGTCTTCCAGCGGTTCGGGCCCGACTTTCTTCATGAAGTCTATATTCGGCACTTCAATACTCGGATAGAGTTTCATCCACCCAAATTTACGCTGATCGTTGAAGAACAGGTGCGAACCATCGTTGAATTCAATAATCACGCGCGTCGATTTATCCGGCAGCTCGCCGATCAAACTATCGTTTGGATGCCCAGCGCCGAAGCGCTCACGCTCAAAGGAAGGGCTCGTACTATCGTCTACAGCTAAGCGGGTGACGTCGAGCGGGGCTGCACCCGCTTTTGAAGAAATCTCTCTAGAAGATTTTTCAAAAGATGGGGCGGACTCGACGGCAGGACCCGCGTCTAGCGACTTACGTGCAGCCGCTTGTGGCTGCGACGACAGGAGCGGTGATGCGCCCACAAACACCAACTGCCCCGTCATTTTAAGATGCACCACCAACGTATACTCCGAGCTGAGCTCAATCAGCAGCACCTTGGCTCGACGGCGCACATCCGTGATACTCGCGCCCACTAAAAAAGCCGCCACGTCCTCATGGCTATTCGGAAAGCTTTTCGGACTCTCGAGCGCCTCAGCCGAGCGAATTTCCTTGCCGACAATCAGTTCCTTTAGCCCACGTCGAACCGTTTCGACCTCAGGCAGCTCAGGCATGCAGGAGCGCCTCTAAATCAGCCGTCACCTGCTCGACACTCTGGTAGTGCACCGCGTGCATCCCTACCGCGTGCGCGCCGCTGACGAACTCCACACGGTCATCAACAAACACCGACTCTTCAGGCAATACACCCAGTCGTGTGGCAATCGTCTCGTACATCACCGGGTTTGGCTTGACCACACCTATCTCGTACGACAGCACCGCCTCATCAAATAATGCCACTTGCCACGGCTCGAACAAATCGTCCAGCCAGTTGGCGCCAGCGTTGCTTAAAAGCCCCACTTTGTACGCGGGCGAAATAACGCTGCGGATATATTGAAACAACTGATGGTTCGGCATATTACCAGTGATAACGCGCTCGATATCGTCATACGGCACCTTAGTGGTGTCAGAAAGCCAGCGCATGAATTCTTCATACGACATCAGTCCGCTATCGACGCGAACATTGTTCGCCCTGGCTTCTTCCAGTAAGTCCGGCTTGTCGCCAAAATGCGCATCGCGAAACGGCAACCAGCCATCGGTCGCGAGCACGCCGAAACAATCAAAAATAACTGCTTGAATCACCCTTTTAGTGTAGCACGAGGGTTCAAGTAGGCTCTAAATATCGACGTCGCGAAGCAGATCCTGGCTGTCAGGAATCTGATCCAAGAAAAGGTCGCGTATCAAGACAGCTTCGCCGCGAAACGAACCAGTGATATTGCGGCAGTTGGTTATCCAGGATTCATTGATAGACGATTGCGCCTGGAGTAGCTCAAAGGTGTAGAGGCGACCAGTGGCACAAGCACCTTCGG
>JAUIHN010000033.1 GCA_030432305.1 bacterium
GACTACGCCCTTTTGGTACAGGCCCAAACAGAGTCGATCCAATCTTACTCTCTTTTCTAAGCAGCTCACGATCCGTCAACTTCGATGTCATAATTGCAGTAGTCGCCTGCTCCTTTTGACGCTGCTCATCATCACCGACTATAAGGCTTGCTATCTTTCCTAGCATTCCACTCATAAGCTTTCCTTACGCTGCCTCTCGCCAAAACTCAACTGGCTCTAGTTCTTTTTGGCGATTACTGGTCACGGCATGCGTAGCAAAATTAACTATTTTATAAGGGGTCGACTGTTCTGTAACTTCGTGTCCGTTTCCAGTTCTTATCCGAGAAACTATTGTATATGCACGATCAGCCTCTGTACGAAGTTCCTGACGAGACCGCAACTCCTCCAACTCTTTCCTCGTTGGCAAAGCGCTGGCATTCAAGAGAATATCGGCGCCATGTGTAAGTGGCGTCGCCTCTTGTCTTGCTGGGTTCGGGTTTACCTCTGTCATCTCTCGCTCTCCAGAAATCACATAATATTTGTGATTGCGCGGCGCCCACTACAGCGCAAATAAGGCTTGGGTGTTGGCAGTAGTTTTGGCAATAATTTCATCTAGCGAAACGTCTCGAACGCTCGCCTGATGCTTTGCCACCTCTACCACGTACACCGGCTCGTTGATTTTACCACGAAAAGGCTTGGGCGTCAAGAATGGCGCGTCTGTTTCGAGTAACATTTTCTCGAGAGGCAAGGCGGCAAACATTTCCTGCTGCCCAGCGTCCTTCGTAAAGGTGCTGATGCCATTTACGCCGATGTATAGATCTCGCTTCAGCGCCTCCTCCAGGGTCTCCATCGTATCTGTAAAGCAGTGCAAGACACCCCTTATCTGCTGGCCAGCGGACCGAAAGTTATCGAATACCGGCCAAAAGTCGGCATACGCCTCGCGTACATGAAAGCTCACCGGCAAATCATACTCCACCGCCAATTGCAGCTGCTCTTCAAGTGCTTTTATCTGGGCATCTCGAGGCGAATTCTCATAAAAATAATCCAACCCGATTTCGCCGATGCCCACCAATTTTTCAGGCTTTTGCTGCAGTAGCTCGCTCAATCCCATATTTCTTTTTTCATTTTTCATATTCCCCATTTTATATTCCTTCTTCCCCGCCTCATGCGGATGCACCCCAACAACCGCCCACACACCCTCATGCGAGGCCGCAAACTCCACCGCTTCCTTGGAATCCGCCTCCGTAGTGCCGACAACTAGCATCTGCGTATCCGCCTCGATAGCACGCTGATATACCTCTTCCCTGCCTTCAGGAAAGAATTTGCTGTCGTGAACGTGGCAATGAGAATCTATTAGCATAGTTTCAAGTATACCGCAGCACAGAGGTAAAAGTAAGCACGGTATTGACTAAATTTACTATAAATGTTATTATAAAATTATTGGCATTAAGCAGCGAGAGTCCAAGATGGAACCTGCTGCTTTTTTCGTAGAAAGGAAAATGCCATGAAACTTTCAGCGCTTCGGAAACTATTCGTCGCCGCAATCCTGCTGCCGTTCGCGGCCATCGGGATGAGCGGCTCGAGCAACGCCGCCACCGGTCCGTCGATGCCCTGGGAGCATACGACGTCATCGAATACCGACCCCAGGCTGGGGTTGGTGGCGGTCGACGGCCCCGAAGAAGAGGGGAAATTCATCGCCGGGTGCACCGGCACGACCCTCTGGCAAGGGCGTGTCGCCCAGCAGCCAGGCGACGCAGTTTTCTCACTCGAGGAGGTTCCATTCTCGTTCGCGTGTCAGCCCGGTGACGTCGTGGTCTCGGCCGCGACGCAGGGTTCACCGCGGATAATAAACACCGATTATCAGTCGGGCTGGGTTGTCCGACCGGTGCCTGCCTACGGCCCGCCGTCGGAAGACGGCACGATGCCCGTCGAGTTCATCGGTCTCGCATGCTCGGGCACAACCGGCATCATGTTCACCCTGACCGGGGGATTCCCGGACTGGGAGTTGATGTCGGACGTCCGCGAATGTGGCGCCACCGGAAACGGCCTCGTGCTCTAGGCGAACAAACGCGCTAGTACCTGCCCCGCACTAGCGGGATCTCCTCGAAAGAGTTGAGGTCCCGCACGGTGCGGGGCTTCAACCTTTTATGGGGTATTTTTCGCCCCGCGTGGATCTGGCGTGTGGATATACAATTTCGGAAATAGCACTTCCGGTACCGCCACCACTTCATTATCAAACGTTTCATGAATCGCCGCGGCCGTAGCGGGCATAAACGGCACAAGCATATCACCAATCTGCTGGAGCGTGTTCACGGCATGCTCAAGCACTTCGGTGAGATGTGCGGCCGCCTCTGGGTCGGAATCTTTCTTTTTGGCGATATCCCACGGCTTCACGGTGTCGAGGTAGCGATTGAGCCCGCGAATAATCACCCAGACCTCATCGAGCGCTTGGTCAAACGTCAGCGCCTCTATCGCCAGTCGATACGGCTGCATATCGTGCTCAGAGGCGGCATTCCCCTCCACCACGCCCGCCTGATAACGCACCACCATGTTGGCGACACGCTGCACCAAGTTACCGAGATCGTTGCCAAGCTCATTATTGTAGGCGTTCTCGAATTTCTCCCAGGTAAAATCTCCATCGTCCTGCGTCGGAATATGCCGTGCGAAGAAATAACGAAAGGCATCGACGCCGTAATTATCAATAAGTTCGACCGGATCAACCACGTTGCCAACCGTCTTGCTCATCTTGGCGCCACCCACATTCACATGTCCGTGCACCAGCAGTGTCTTCGGTAGCGGCAACTCGAGGCCAAGCAGCATCGCCGGCCAAATACCGGCATGAAAACGTAAAATATCTTTGCCAATTACCTGCACATCCGCTGGCCAGTAGTCTTTCCATTCCGGCTTATCTGGATAGCCAAGCACGGTGATATAATTCGCCAGCGCGTCGAGCCAAACATACATCACCTGATCGTCGTCACCAGGCACCGGAATCCCCCAGCTGAGGCTCTTTTTCGGACGGGAAATACTGACGTCTTGCAGGCCATCTTTTATAAGCTCCAGGAATTCCTTTTTACGAAAGTCGGGTACGATTTTCATTTCACCAGATTCGATAGCTTGGCGGATTTTGTCTGTAAAATCACTGGCGCGCAAGTAGTAATTTTCCTCACTCACCTTTTGGTACTCGGTGCTATGATCTGGGCAGACGCCGTTTGACGCCTCCACTTCCTTGTCGGTGAAAAACGCCTCGTGTCCCATGCAGTACCAGCCCTCGTACTTGTCTTTGTAGATGTAAGGCCCCAGCTTTTGCCAAATGTACTGCACGGCGGCTTTGTGATGCACGTCCGTGGTGCGGATAAAATCGGTGTAGTCGGCGTTGATTTTTTTCATCAAACCTTCAAAATTGCCGTACATTTGATCGGTGAATTCTTGCGGCGTAATACCTAGTTCGCCAGCCTTAGCAGCGATTTTGTTGCCGTGCTCGTCTGTCCCAACCTGAAAACGCACTTCATGGCCATTTTGCTTCTGATAGCGCGCCCAAATATCCGCCAGCAAATAATCGAGCGCGTTGCCGATATGCGGCGTGCCATTGACGTACGGAATCGCGGTGGTGATGTAGAGATTTTTGGCCATTGAATTTTATTATACATCACTTCAGTTGCATAAGGTGACCGGGCTAGCTGATTTTGTCCACCAAAAAAGGTCACGATGGTACGCCGCGCTTATGGTTCTGAATCCAAAGTAAACGTTTTATAATCCCATCATGTCACAAGAAATTATAAACTTCCTACCGGATAATAACTACGAGCAGCTAATCAACTTAATCGATGACATTTCTGGTGAAGTTGATGAAAAGTTGAAAGCCATCCCCGTCGGCAAGAAGCGGCCGAGAAACTATGAAGAGACAGAGGAGGCCATTCGCCTGGTGGCAAGAAGAGCGCAACTACGAACTATGTCCGAACTTCTATTTGGGATGGCAGCGAATGACGAGAGGGAGACATCGCTTGACCTCGACAATACGCAGCTACTAACAGGCCGTAGTTTTATGAAGCCGGGTTACTTTGAGATGCGTAAAGATTACGAAGAGGACGCCGCTAGAGCCGGAGAAATTGAAGGGACAAACGATTTACTAGGCTTACTAGTCCCGGAGTATATCCCGGACGCACAGCATCCGGAACTATATTTCACCCCCTGGAAAAAGAATATCCTACGAAAACGCCACTTTATTCAAGACAACCCTGACGGTTCAGGCACGGCAATCCTGCCAACACGGTTGCCAAATGTAAACGTAACGCTCTACTACCCCGTTTATGCGGATTTTCCACTTCGGATATTATCGCTTGCAAACAGCAATCCACCTCGGTTCTAGGAGCTCATCGTCCGACGAAGCGCATAGAGGACTAAACACTGTTTCCAATTTGCTTTTTATGGGATATATTGACAAATAAATCCGATATACATATACTTACTTTCGAGCTGAGTGACACTCTGCTTGAAAACCAGAGGAACTGTCCTCTGGTTGGTGCGGCAGCCATGCCCAGACATTTTGCTAGGAGGTCAAAAATGGCAAAGTGTGGAGTGCTCGGTATCGATGTACGATACTGCAATTGCTCAAAGTGTACGACTCGGCGGAACAACCGGAACCACCGCGGCGGCAGCAACCGTTCGCGACGCAAGGGGACTAACCCCCACAGCGACTCGGTCAAGGGCAACCGCGGAAACGGCGGTGGCAAGAGGAGGAGGTAGCTTCTCCGCTCCGCACACAGCTTGCCGCGATACCTAACGGTATCGCGGCATTTATACTTTTTCACTATAATTGTAGAAAATATCATGAAATCCATACATCTCGTAAAATACCATCCCTGCATACAGCTTGCGCACGTATATGAGCATCTCTTCGCCATGGAGGCTAAAAGCCTCCTTTATGCCTCTGGTCTGTATAAGGGTCTAGACTTTTGGATTAGCGGGAAAACTTTCGATCAGGGTGGGCTTATCAAGATAGAGTGTGACCTATATTCCGACTCTGCAATATCGCTCGAGGAGAGTATACGAGGCATTTCACTCGACTTAGGTAAGCGCGAGAAACTCAACCGCGCACTTTCTCAAATCGTAGCCGAAGAGACTGAAGTCTTACATATAAAAGATACGCAAAAACTTTTGGATGGACTCGCGACGCTAAATCAAAAACCTTGGCTGGAGAAAACGGTAGTCGACACGAAGAACATCAGAGTGCGAAACGACTGCATCTATCTTGCAGAGAACCAACAGTCCGCACCACGAATACTTAAAACTATCATATCGCTCGACCCAACTTTTTCTGAGCAGCACCGCGAGCTCCTCCCTCTGTTTAATATTTTCAGTCGCTGGCTCATATTTACGCCCGATGACATTATTGCTGATAGGAACGGCTACTACAGCGGAGATATTTATGCAGACCCCAAGACGGTATCGACCATAGGCGAAATGCAGATTGCTCCCCACCTGTCCAGAGATGTAGATACCGATACACTTTTTGAGTCGACGAAAGAAACGATCACAAAGATGTGCCTGCCTCATATATTAGATCGACTGGCAAAAGATATATGGCAATCTGTAGACAAGAACAGTGACTCATCCATGAAACCCGACCTCGACCGTATCTTGATTGAGACGGAAGTGTACGCAAGCTATGACGAGCTGAGAAACGATGCAACGCTTGAAAACCTGAAATTACTGTCAGAGCATCTATTTCTGGAGGTTCGCTTTGGCCGCAGAAAAGTTTCTGGTCAACTAGCACTTCCTAAAAAGGCAAACTAGGGGGCTAGGTACACTCCCATTGCTACCAATTTGCTTTTTTATTGAATATATTTACAAATAATACTAATCGTGCTATACTGCCTTGTTAAGTAGGCGCTGTCCTACTTGGTTGCAGGGTGTCCTGCGACTTTTTGTTTCTATCGGGAGAGACCTGATGCGAAGACCCGTCCATCGTCTCAATACGAAGAACCGCCAACAGCCTTGCAGGCGCCGCCCGCCGGCGCAAGCAACGAAGAGGACGTCGCTCATCTTTCGGCCGCTCGGCCAGATGAGCCGACATCTCCGCCGATAGGCAACCGACGCGGCGGGCAGGGAGAGCTATCTCCCCGCCTCCGCGCAATTTATTTTAATTTTTAACCAGCCAGAAGGCTGGTTTTTAGTTTTAGTACCGCACATGCTTTCATTTAGTATTGCCCCTCACTAGAATGAAGATACCATGTCGAGTGAGCAAACACATTTTTCAGACGCTTTCCCTGACAGTGAAAACGAAGAAAGAATAAGAGTTATCTCCGCCTTAGCCGTTGAGGCGGTCGAAGAGATTAATAAATTGGGGCAAGGCTATCCCGAAGCGTACCGTGATGCACTCAGTTACATGACTAGGGGCGCACGACTCTCGCAGTTTGAAGTTCTCACCAGCGCCGTGATTGAAGTAGCTAAAAACCAAATAATAGAAGAGAGCCCTTTTTATCTATTGGATGACGTTCATTTTCAGGTTCTGGAAAGTGAACTAAAATCTCAAGGTCGTTTATCAGACTTTTTTGAAGCGCATACGGAGGCAAGCAGACAGGCAATCGCAGACGGTATGAGGGAGGGCACTGACGACTTTCTGAGAGTGTTAGTACCGGAAGCTATCACGGAAATCGACCCTGAACGACGAGAAACATTCTTTATCCCCTGGAGAAAAGACTTGTTGGATAAAATAGACCCTTGCTATATGAACGAAAACGAGGACGAAAGTTGCGAAGTATTTCTACCAACCAGGCTACCGGATATCTATGTGATACACTCCTACGCGCCAGTCGATGATGCTTTGCCAGTTGAAGAAATCCGCCTTTTACCTAACCTCACTAACTGGCGCCGCTAGGCATAGCTATTATCAATCTTCTCTATTGGCTCGATTCAGCATACAATAACTACTAGCATGCCAGGCGAATACTTTCCGCGTTTTCACGATTCACTAGAGGATGAAATGGCCGAGCAGAGACGGATGCGTATTATTCACCGACTTTCTAGAGGCATTGACCAGCACATCAGCGCACTACAAAGTACGCGGCCTTCCCACCCGCAAACTGAAGCGGAATCAAATGAGATTATCGTCTCGGGAGCCCGGGAGATGCAGCTGAGATCTTTGTCACTCTGTGTCTTTGAAATGTCAATGCAGGGAGACGAAACGAGCTATATTGACTTAGATTATCTTGACTTTGCCGCAGCACCTGCCCCAGTTGAGTTACCAAATCAGGGCAAATACACAGACGAACTCCAGGTTGCAGCTGAGAAAGGTGAGCTACTCGGGACAAAAGATTTTTTGAGCATACTAGCGCCCTTTCATGTCACCGACCCAAACATGCGAGACATATACTTCTCGCGGTGGAAAAGAAACTTGCTGCAAGAAAAATATACGATACACGAAAATACCGACGGTTCAGCGATTACATTTCTGGAGACAGCTCTACCAAATATAGGCGTCCTCTACCATTACCCACCTCACCGCGAGTTTCCAGATCGTACGCTGCGCCTTATGTACATGGAGTAGGTACAGCCACTACTCCACCATCGCCGCCACAATAGCAAAACGTCCGTCGTCAGGCTGGTTGCCTTGTAGAAATTCACTATGCGAGTAGTAGTCAGGACTAGCAGCCGTGTTTATGTGACTCACTTCAATATTGCCGGGGTTGACGCCAGCGCTAATCATTTGCTCCACGGTTGCTTCGCGTAGACCTTTGCCGCGTAGAGCGTGTAAAGGATACTCGTTTTTGCCAGCCGCTGGACTGAGCCAGATGAGCAGCTCGCCGGGGTTACTGTCGAATTCTTTTATCAAGTATTCAATACTCTTCCGTCCACCTTCTTGCTCGACGCTATGCCGACCGAGATGCGACACCATCAGCACCTGCACGTTAGGGTCGTAAATAGCAGCACCGACACAATCTGCCAGCGGCAAAAACAGCGCTTGCTCAGGGCGGGCTGCGATGAGCGCATCGGCTTCGGTGGCCGATACCGGCTCGAGCATACCCTCGCCGGCTTGCTCTTCGCCTACAATTTTGTAGCGCGTAAAGTCTGTCGTGTCCTCGTAGGTAACCTGCACGAGCGTGGCTGCCATTGGGTCAACACCAGCCGTAGCAAGAAACGCTTCGCGGTTAGCGCGAACTTCTTCCTGATGGTTGCCTTTGAAATTCATCGGACCGTCTTCACATGATGAGAGCATGACGACTATTTTGTCACCAAAAATTGTAGGCTGATCATTTTTTATCACTACACACCTCCATGAGCCGCTTCCAATCTTCAATCGACAAATCCTCTGCCCTGTCGTCCGGATTGATACCGGCTTTATGTACTATATCTTCGAGCTCGTCTTTCGTAATATGCAGACTACCCGACAGGCTACTGCGCAGCTTTTTCCGCTTGGCAGAAAATCCAGCTTTGACGATACGATAGAAATCTTTTTCTAGCTCCGGTGAAACCAGCGGCTCCCTACGCGTCTTCAGCACGACGACCTGCGAATCAACCTGCGGCGGCGGCGTAAAAAGCTCAGCAGACACAACCGGCCCAAGCGAAACCCGTGCTGCCACCTGCGCGCTAATAGCGAGAACGCTCATATCACCAGGGCGAGCAGCCATGCGCTCGGCAACTTCTTTTTGTGTCAGTAGTACGGCGAGCGACGGCTTGTTCTCAGCTGTCATCAAAAAGCGCACGATTTTGCTCGTGATGTAATACGGAATATTAGCCACAACCTTATAGCCGGGCGGCAAGCTGGCGAGATTAAACGTCAGTATATCGCCCGTTATGACTCTCAGATTTTTACCCGGAAACTGAGCTGGAAGTTTGCGAGCGAGCTCTTGGTCGAATTCTACGGCCACTACGCTATCAGTTCTTCGAAGCAGTTCGCTAGTCAGCGTGCCGAGGCCTGGACCGATTTCAAGCACAGTGTCCGAAGGCTCTAACTCCGCAAGGTCAGCAATCTCGGCTAGAACCTCACGATCTTTTAACCAATGTTGTCCGAGCAGCTTATTCGCTGGCACTTCAGACTACCTCAAGCCGAGCTTGGCGCTACACGCCGGCCACGGCTGCCAGCCGCGACGCTCGTAGAGTGCCAAAGCGGCCGCATCTTGCAAGGCTGGTGGTGCATCTGCCGGGTCGTAGTAGCCGCCGTTATTGGCCCACGTTTCATAACTAAACTGGTATGCGCCGCGGTACAGCGGGTTGTTCTTGTTCTGATAATTGCCACCTGATTCACACTGGCGAAGCGCTGCGAAGGCCGCCGAAAGATCATCACCAAATGGCGAGCGAGCACCAACAATCTCTACCTGTGTCTTCGGCTCGCTCAGCACCACGCTCTGAATTTCTTTACGACTCACTTCTTTGCCGTTTCGCATTTCTATTTCATACGTCACAGTAC
>JAUIHN010000034.1 GCA_030432305.1 bacterium
TATCTTGCGGTACGCCGATAACTGTCTCGAGCGGTCTCCAGACCAACTGGCAAAAGGGTATGGCCGTTGACGGTAGTGACCCGGTAGACTGCGAATTTGAAGCCGGTGACAGCATTCTCTTTAGAATCAACCTCACCGCCAGAAACACCACCAATGCCTATGTTAGTAACGTCAACTTTATTTTCAGGAATAGCTAATGGTACAGCTAAGCTCTTTTAGGCGGCTGCCCTCGAAAAAACACCTTCGTGTCGTTGTCTACGTAGCGGTTGTTGGTATTGCCGCTTCAGCATTGTTTTTCTTTACCAGACCTGGTCCAAGCGCGGTTGAACCATCGTACGATATTGTATTGCCGCAGAGGACGACAGTTGAGTCGCTCGGTGGCTGGCAGCGAGTCAGCCCCGAAGGCAGCGAGCCTGTGTTTGCTTATAGCGATACAATCGATGAAACTGCTATTAGCGTCAGTCAGCAGCCCCTACCACCTTCGTTCGTCGGCAATGTCTCTGCCGAGGTTAAGCAGCTAGCCGACAGCTACAGCGCCACGACCGCTATCGAAGCTGGCGGTACGACTGCCTATATCGGCCGCTCCGCGCGTGGCCCGCAATCGGTCATACTGGCTAAAAACGATACGCTCATACTCATAAAATCAGAGAAAACCATCAGCCAAGATGATTGGATAACATATATAAATAATCTTGTCGATCCAACAACCGAACAAACACCAAAGTTTTAGTATAGTGGCGACCTAGTTGTAAGTGACGAGTGGGCGTAGTTTGATTATCCCTTGCCACTAATTTCTATTTGCAATAGCTTTCGCAACCACGCCGTCGTTACGAAGATTTTCAAAACGGATAATATCGTCTTTCGAGATAATCATGGCATCCTCAGAACCATAGAGTACATCGCTGTACTTCAAAAGCTGAAAGTTGTTCTCGCCAGCAGTCGGTTCAGCTTCGGTCTCGTCTTCTGTCTCTGTATCAGTCGCCGTGAGTTGGCGCTCAAGATAGTAAACGTTGGTAAGTTCCATGTAGTCACCATTGACGATACTAAGATTCCCAAAGTAGACTTGGCCGTTCGACAAAAAAACAGCCTGATATTTATCGTCGTCAATCGTCGCGGCCACACTTCCACCCATCGGCACATACATCCACCCTGCCACGCCAAGCGCGACAATAACTAGCAAAATAATTGGCCATTTCACCCACGAAAAGTTTTTTGGTTCCTTCGGCGCTTTTGGCTCCTTTGGCGACTCTTTCACTCTTTGAGGAGCCTCTGCGGGTTGATACTCAACCTGCTGATGCTGTGTATGCGCGTGCCTCTCTGGTTGCCGTTCACTAGGCATAACTGCCTCCGTCTTAGGGGGCTCTTCGGGCTGATAGCGAACTGACTCGTCATGATGCGAAACCTGCCTGCCTGTTGGTCGCGACGTCCTGAGCGGCCCACCGTCAATCATCTAGCTCTCCCATATTATCCATCTTTACCATTAATTGTAGCATAGCATAAACAAAATAAAGCCTTCGGTAGCAAAAAAGACACGTTTCTTATGTGTCCTCTCGGCGGTAAAAGGCGAGATCCGCATTTCCATAACTACGATTGTCCACCACAACAACTCCGGTTTTGGTCGGGACCTCACCCTTACCTGGATGTGATAATACCATAAGCGCACCGGGCTTTAAAAGCTCGAAGAGCTTCGTCACTGTGGAAAACTGCGGATCGTGATACGGCGGGTCTGCCAGGATGATATCAAACTGCTCGGGGTGGCCTGTAGTGAGCCAATTGTTGACCGATGTACAGATAAGTTTGGTCCTGTCCTCTACGCCCAGTCGCTCAATATTGCCGGCTAAAATCTTTTGAAGCAACTTATCCCGCTCAACCAGTGTCACGTGCTCTGCACCACGACTCAAGGCTTCCAAGCCCACGGAACCCGTGCCAGCAAAGACGTCAAGCACCCTCGCACCGTGCACTTCGCTACCGATGCTATTGAAAAGCGCGTTTCGGATTCGCTCACCCATAGGGTGCATGCGTCGTCCGGGCGGGGCATCTAGTGTTCGGCCACCAAATTCTCCGCTGATAAGTCTAATATTCATATACGTTTATTGTACCCTAGCTTAGTGTGGTCATCCGCTGATATTTTTGCACCTGCTCGGCGAGTTGCGGGTAACCAGCAAGCTCGTCACCTGATTCAACAAACGCTTTGGCGCTGCGCTGCGCCCGGGCAATCAGCCGCGTATCAGCGAGCGTGGCAACCTGTAAGTTCAAAGCGCCATGCTGCGCTCGGCCGTAAATCTCACCAGGGCCACGCAGTCTCAAGTCAACCTCGGCCAAGTAAAATCCATCATTGCTTCGCTCTACTTCTCGTAGGCGTTCGCTAGGCTTACTGCTATCGCTCATCATCAAGAAACAGTAGCTTTGGTGGCTTGAACGCCCCACGCGACCTCGCAGCTGGTGTAGTTGCGCCAGACCAAACGTATCAGCGTCTTCGATAATCATCGTGGTGGCATTGGGCACATCAACACCGACTTCTACTACTGTCGTACTGACCAGAATATCGAGCTTGCCTTCAGAAAAATCAGTCATGACCGCCGATTTTTCCTCCGGTTTCAACCTACCGTGCAGCAGGCCAATCCGTCGATGTTTGAAAACTGAACCCCTAAGTCTCTTAAATTCTGCCTCGACACTGCGCGTATCATTATCTGGGCTGTCATCGATCAGGCTACATATAACGTATGTTTGCCGACCAGCCACAATTTCTTTGTCGACAAGTTCATACAGTTGCGCCCGGCTGTTTGGCGACCAAATCTTGGTTTTTATAGGTTTTCTGCCTTTGGGACGTTCATTTAGGATGCTAACGTCAAGCTCGCCATACACTGTCAGCGCCAAACTACGCGGAATAGGCGTAGCCGTCATCGCCAACATATGTGGCATGTGGTCGGATTTTTTAAGAAGCTCTTGCCGTTGCGCGACGCCAAAACGGTGCTGCTCATCCACGACGACAAACCCAAGGCTATGAAACTCAACCGATTTTTGTATCAACGCATGCGTACCAACAACAATGTCAACGCTGCCGTTTTTGATGTTTTCGTATAATAGCTGCCGAGTTTTACCCTTCACGCTGCCGGTTAGTAAACCGACACGCACCCCAAGCGGCTCCAGCAGGTCACGAAGCGTTTCAGCGTGCTGCGAGGCCAGAATCTCCGTCGGCGCAATCACGGCTGTTTGTAGCCCCGCCGAAGCGGCTTGTCGGACGGCGAGACCAGCCACGACGGTTTTGCCAGAACCGACGTCGCCCTGCAGCAGTCGATTCATGGGCACTTCACGCTCAAAATCCTGAATAATTTCCCAAGCAGCTTTGCGCTGCGCATTCGTCAGATCGAATGGCAATTTTTTGACAAACCCAGCCACGACCGGCTGCTCAAACGGAATATGCCACCCCGTCAGCTTAGCATTTTCGCGTTTGTTGAGCTGGCTTGCCAGCAGCAGCTGAAACAGCTCTTCGAACGCCAAGCGTTCTCTAGCGCGTTCGATATCTGAAGCTCCCTCTGGAAAATGCATCCCGAGTAGCGCGTCCGAGCGCGCCACTAACCGCTCTTTTGCTATCACGCTTTTTGGCAGCGATTCGGGCAGCATGGTAATGAGTGGCCGTAATTCTGCCAGAATTTTTCGCACCAACTGGCTCTTAAGACCTTTTATCGCCGGATACACTGGCAGTATCCGATCGGTCTGCACTGGCATGTCTTTGACCTTTTCGACACTCGGATTGGTGAGTTGGTAGCGATTGTAGTTAAACTCAAACTCGCCAGAAAAATAAAATTCTTCGCTTCCGTCCGCCAGCTGTGATGTACGATATGGCTGATTGAACCAGACGGCCTGGAGTTTACCGCTGTCATCGGCTAGTGTCGCCGTCGTTAACCTCAGCCCACGCCGTACCGGGCGCGTGCTGATTTTTTCGCAGCGCGCCTTTATCGTCATCTTGCCGGGACGAATGTCGGCGATGGCCACCACCTCAGAAAAATCCTCATGCCGACGAGGCAAAAAGGTAATCAGGTCACCCACGGTATGTAGACCAGCCAAAGCAAACTGCTCAGCAGTCCTAACGCCCACCCCCCTTACTTTGTGTAGTGGCGATGCAAGATTCATTGGTTTCATTTTACCACCCAAAGGCGCAAGCAACCGTACCTACAGGTATTAGCTCACCAGCAAAAAGGTATTCTTGCCTTTTTTGACAAGGCTACGAGTGTCGATCGTCACGTCTTCAGTGCACTTGTGGCCGTTCATCGAGACGGCACCATTCGCTATCAAGCGCCGAGCTTCGCCATTACTGCTCGCCACGCCGCTCTGGGCGAGCGCTTCGATGATAGTTTTTCCGATTGAAACGGTCGGGATTTCTTTTGCTAGCATCGCGGTTTCTTCATCGCTTAGCTCGGCAATATCCCCGCTGCCAAACAGCACTTCATTTACTTTTTCAATTGCTTTTCGGCGCTCTTCTCCGTGCACAATGTCGGTCACGGCACTGGCGAGCGTACGCTGCAGCTCCCTGGCACCTGGATTTTCACGGTGTCTCGCGATCAAACTCTCGACCGCTTCTCGGTCCATAAATGTGTAGATTTTAATTAAATCTTCGCTGGTTTCGTCGTCACAGTTCAGCCAGAACTGATAAAACTTATACGGGCTCGTCATTTCAGGATCAAGCCAGATGGCATTGCCTTCGGACTTACCAAATTTCTTGCCGGTTTTTTTATCGAGCACCAGGGGAACCGTCAAAACATGCGCGTCGGCGCCTTCGAGTTTTTTAATCATCTGCGCGCCAGACAGCATATTACCCCATTGATCAGAGCCGCCAATCTGTAGCGTCGCGCCGTGCTCGCGAAAGAGATGAAGAAAGTCGTAGCCTTGAATAAGACTGTAGCTAAACTCAGCGTAACTGATACCAGAGCTGCCCTCGCCGATACGCGCTTTAATAAATTCACGATCCAGCAGCTGCGTCATCGAAAAGTGCTTGCCAACATCACGCAGGAAGTTAAGATAGCCAATATCTTTAAACCAATCATAATTATCAACCAACTCAAATTTCTGACCGTCAAGCAGCTGACGGTACTGTCTGGCGATGCCGGCTTTGTTTTTTTCGATTTCCTCAAGCGTTTTGAGGTCGCGCTCCTCATCCTCTTTGGGGTCACCGATCATGCCTGTAGCGCCCCCGACCAATACAATTGGTGTATAGCCAGCGCCGGCAAGGTGCCGAACAAGCATGACAGTGGCGAGGTTACCAATATGCATACTCAATGCACTTGGGTCAACGCCTAGATAAAAGGTTCGCGGCTCATTATCTAAGTCTGTACTATTTGCAAATGTCGTTTGGTTTATAAACCCGCGCCAGGTTAATTCTTCTGAAAGTGTCATACTTACTCCTACAATACTTGGTTCAAGTATAGCAAACATACTTGCTTTTCACTCAGCTCCTCGTGGTATAATGGTGGATAATATTGCTTATGGGACGGTATTAAGAAGTGGTGAAACGACCAAAGAAATCACGCAAATTAAGCGTCTACTCAAACCTGGCGCATAAACGCCGGGTCAGAAAAGATGCCGCCGCCAGAAAAAAGGCGGAATATTTAGCAACACTTCCAAAACAGCCAATGCTACGCACACTGTATCGCCTCCATCCGAAGCGCGTCTTTCAGTTTTGGTTTTCTAAACACGGTGCATACCTGGCACTCAAGCTAGCTGGCGTCGGTATCCTACTTGCTATCGTGCTCGTAGGCGGACTATTCGCGTATTACCGTAAAGACCTCGACGCGATTCGTCCGGGCGAGCTCGCCAAGCGTGTCCAGACTACCGTTACTCGCTACGAAGACAGGAATGGCAAACTTCTCTGGGAAGACAAAGGTGATGGTAACTACACCATGGCGGTGGAGAGCGATGAAATTAGCGAAGTCATGAAACAGGCTACGATTGCCATCGAGGACAGAGACTTTTACGAACACAGTGGTATCAGCATCACTGGTATTATTCGCGCTGCCTTTAATAACGTCAGTGGTGATGGGGCAACCCAGGGTGGATCAACCCTAACACAGCAGCTCGTGAAACAAGTCTTTTTTGAGCCCGAAGAATTCCAAAAACGAGGTATCGACGGCATACCGCGTAAGATAAAAGAAGCAATTTTGGCTATCGAGGTTGAACGCATGTACGACAAAGAACAGATTCTGACATTGTATCTTAATGAATCATCGTATGGTGGTCGTCGCAATGGAGTAGAATCTGGTGCCCAAACATACTTCAAAAAATCCGCCAAGAAGCTGAATCTCGCTGAAGCCTCGATGCTCGCCGCCATCCCGAACCAGCCGGGACTTTACGACCCATATAACGTCGCCGGCAATGAACTACTTATCGCTCGCCAACACAAGGTTCTCGATGACATGGTAAGCGAAGGATTTGTCACTCAGGACGAGGCCGATGAAGCCAAAAAAGTCGCCATCCTCGATACGCTAGAACCTCAAGCCGATCAGTTTAAGGATATTAAGGCACCGCACTTTGTGCAGATGGTACGCTCTCAACTCGAGGCTGAGCTTGGCAAAGCCACGGTTGGCCGCGGCGGACTCATTGTCAAAACGACACTTGATCTTTCTATACAAAACACTCTCGAAGCAGCCATGGCGGAGATGTTCGCTTCAGGCACACCGGAATATATCGGCTTCACAAATGGCGCCGCTACGATCGAAGACGTCAAAACGGGCCAGGTTATCGCTCTCATGGGAAGCCGTGACTTCAATTATCCTGGATTTGGGCAAGATAACGCGGCCACCGCCTTTATCCAACCCGGTTCATCCATTAAGCCACTTGTGTATGCACAGCTCTTCCAGAACCAAGGCGAAGAAGCACTTAATTACGGTAGCGGTTCAATACTAGCGGACGACAAAAGTATGGACGAAATTTACGGCGCTCCTGTGAAAAATGCCGACGGCGGCTACCGCGGCAACATTGATATACGCGCAGGACTTAGTGCTTCCAGAAATATCCCAGCCATTAAAGCGATGTACCTGGCTGGCAAGGAGGCCACCTGGCAAACGATCCGCGACATGGGGGACTCACTGTATTGCACCCAGGGGCAAGACGCTCTGGCCGGACTGGCCTCAGCTATTGGTGGCTGTGGCACGCGTCAAGTAGATCACACCAATGCCATGGCGTCGCTGGCACGGATGGGTACCTATAAACCATGGAGCACTATTCTTGAAGTTAAAAATTCCGGTGGCAATGTTATTAAGAAATTTACCGATGATGAGAGCCGAGAGGTTATTGACCCTCAATCCGCCTACATCGTGAACGATATTCTTGGCGATAGCAGCGCACGTCGCCAATCAAGACTTTACCCAGGCGGCGGCACCGGTACTCCAAACTCAGACGCGATTGGTCTAAAGCTCGCCCTAAAGACTGGAACCTCGGACAAAAATGGTAAACCAAAAGACCTATGGTCAATCGCCTACACACCGCATCTCGCCATGTCAATGTGGCTCGGTAATCCTGACACTTCTACGCTTAATCTTGGGTACTCGTACATTCCGGCAGGCGTCGTCGACAAAGTGATGGCGCAAGCAGCTCAGGCCTATCAAGAGTCAGACAGGGGTGCGATTTCAGACTGGTTTACCATGCCAGAAGGCGTCAAACAGATAAAAGGCGAGCTGTACCCTTCCTGGTACAACCAGAGTCAGGCACAGAAGGGCGAGGAAATGACCTTCGACAAAGTTTCGAAGAAAAAGGCTACCAAGTGTACGCCTGAAGCAGCTAAGATAAAAATTAAGGTTATTAAAATGACTGACCCGATTAGCGAAAAGACGGTCTACCTCAACACCAACGGCTACGACGCGAACGAAGAAGACGACGTCCACGAATGTGACGATAAAAAACCGTCAATTTCGGATATCGACATATCCCACCTAAATGGTAATCAATACAGAATATCTGTCGATGCCGACAATGGTAGGTATAAGATAAAAGATGTTGTCATCAAGGTGAACGGACAGGCTGTAGCAACACTTGGCGGCAGCGGGTCGACCGTACAGACATTCTCAGACTCGAGCACCAAGCGCATTAGTGCCACAGTGACAGATGAAGCCTACTATACACATACACATACCGAGACCTACACGCCAGACGATGACGATGATTAAGGAAACTAAAATACCCGCTACTCCGGCGGGTATTTTAGTCGTACGTTGCTGCTACTAAGAATTCTTAACGAGATTAATAAGATTTGATTCAGCGTCTTTTGGGGCGGGGCGCTTTTTCTGTGGTCGTGGGGCGCGGCCATTCGGTTTATTGTCGTTTGTGCGCTTGGTATTTCTGCCAACGTTAAACCGCTTTTTAGGCGCTGAGTTCTCGCTGACAGTTTGCTTGGCAAACATCATTCGTCCGGCCGCAGTCTGCAGGCTGCGGATTATTTCGACTTCAACCGTTTTGCCCATTTGCTTGCTGGCGTGCTCAACCACGACCATCGTGCCGTCCGGCAAATAGCCGACGGCTTGGTGAGCATCTTGACCTTTTTGTACCAACTCGATGGCTATTTTCTCGCCAGGTAAATGCGCTACCCGCAGACTCTGCGCCAGCTCATTAACGTTTAATATTGTAATGTCTTCGACAAGTGCGACTTTATTAAGATTGTAGTCAAGCGTACAGATAGCCGCGCCTTGTTTTTTGGCAAGCACGAGCAGACGCTCGTCGACACCTTCATCGGCCTTGCTACCGTCTTGCAGCAACTCAACGGTGACGCTTGGTATCGCCTGCAGCTCTGCCACGACATCGAGTCCAAAACGAGCACGAGCGCGCTTATCGTGATCGGCTGCATCGGCGAGAAATTGCAATTCGCCAACCGCGCTTCGAGGTATTACCAGCGTACCAGTAATGAATCCGGTTTTTGCCACGCTCACTATCCT
>JAUIHN010000035.1 GCA_030432305.1 bacterium
TTATCGAGGCGATCCTCGAGCTGAATAACCTTGTCTTTTGTATGATAGCCGCCAGTCATTTGTTCGGGGTCAGTAGCGAAAAACACTCGACATTCAGGCGGCAGCTCAGCGAGAGCATCCAACGAAACGCCTGTATCATTCGTAATCACAGCATGCGTCAACTCGCGCCATGATTCCGGATGACTTTTAATATCCCTGTAGCCGCCGGGCTGGCCTTTCCCATCCGGCATACACACGATTTCTTCCCATGCATACTCAATCCTGTTGTCGTCAAACTCGACTTCAAGAAAACCATCACCTCTTTGTTCGGCTTCAGGAGCCGCATCAAAAAAGCCGTTCAGGCTACGTTGTTCGCGCGCTGGCTCCAGACGCCTGTCCAGATACTCGCCATAGTTTTTCGGGTGTAATTCGCTCATCAGCTATGATACGCCCACCGTGTGCGCTCCATTTATCGTCTTATGATTATAGGTCGATTCGGTCGGGTCGACAACCGTAGGTTATATAGCCTCGGACTTTAGATACGCCTCAATAAATCCGTCAATCTTACCGTCAAGCACGCTCCCAGGGTCTTTTTCTTCGTATTTTGTACGAGTATCTTTGACAAGTGAGTATGGGTGAAGCACATAGTTTCTAATCTGGCTGCCCCAGTTGGCCGATTCACCCGCTCGTAACTCACCTATACTTTCGGCGTGCTGTTCGAGCTGTAGTTGTGCTAGTTTGGAGCGGAGAATCTTCATAGCAGTCTCACGGTTCTGTAGCTGACTTCTTTCATTTTGAATCGCCACTACAATCCCTGTTGGCAGGTTCGTGATACGTACCGCGCTATCCGTCGTGTTAACGCTCTGGCCCCCGTGCCCACCAGCTCTATAGACATCAACCTTTAGGTCCTTATCTTCGACCTCCACCTCTTCGGGCGCGTCAATTTGCGGCAACACCTCAACGAGCGCGAAACTGGTCTGACGCAAATTATCAGAATTAAATGGACTCAGTCGCACCAGGCGATGCACACCATGCTCGCTTCTGAGCTTGCCATAGGCGTACGAGCCATTTATTTCTATCACGCTACTTTTAATGCCGGCTTCGTCGCCGGTCGAGCGCTCCACGATACTCGCGCTCATGCCAGCTTTCTCCGCCCAGCGCAGATACATTCGCTCCAGCATTTCAGTGAAATCCTGCGCATCGGTACCGCCAACCCCAGCACTCAAGCGCAGAATCACTCCGTGATCGTCAAACTCGCCGTTAAACAGCAAATCCGTACTCAGGCTTTCATAGCGCTTTTCAAGAAGTGCTAGCTGTTCTTCGCACTCAGCCGCGATCGAATCGTCATCCAGCGCCAACAACTCCTCAAGTTCCGCCAGCTGCTCTTTTAATTCCGCCCACGGCTCAATCTGTGTCCGCAGCGCCGCCGCTTGCTTGCTAAGCGTCTGCGCCTTTTCAGGATCATTCCAGATAGTGCCGTCAGCCAGCTGCTCGTCGACGCGCGCGAGTTCCTCTTGCTTAGCATCAAGCGCCAGTCGCTCCCATGCTTCGGCGACAGACTCTTTCAGTGCATGGACTCTTTTTTGAAGGAGTTGCATATCTCTCCCATTTTATCAGTCTTTCGGCTTTTTTGACTGATTAATAAATCTATTTTATTATAGTGACAACTTTCCAGGTCGGAAAGTCGCACCGGCATCATTCAAGGAGAGACTCACATGCCTTCCTCGATAGACATGGGTTTCACACTTTTCTGGCTGGGCGCTTGTTTTGCCTACGCTGGCACATGGCTACTCCCCTCCCTGGGCAACAATCGAAAAACCGCCCTTGGATTGCTAGTATTCAGCGGAGTTTACGGCTGGGTAGCGATGCTCGCCGCCGAAAATCTCTTCGACTACGGTCGAAGTTGGCTCGACATGCATGCCTCATGGATGGCCCTGATGATCTGCTCCCTTGTGGGAGCGGTGCGTATCCCCTCCAAAACGAAGGAGGAGAAACAATGAAGCCGCCGAAAATAGCACGCCGGGATGGCTTCAAGCCTTCTCGGCTCGAGCTGTTTCGGCGGCTATTTTCGTTTTTTAGAGCGCTTCAACCGCCGCGATAAACTGGTCGCCGCGATCAGCGTAATTTTTATACTGATCAAAGCTGGCACTGGCCGGACTTAAAATAACCACATCGCCTGATTGAGCCATACTAGCCGCTGCCTCGATTACCTCTGTCATAGCGCCCTCTACGCGCTCACAAGCTACCTGAGCTTCGCTGCACAGTTCTGCAATCTGCTGTCCAGTCTGGCCAATAGCAATTACTCTTGTGTTGCTCTCTTTGCACAGCTGAATAACCTCGTGATACTCCACGCCTTTATCCGAACCGCCCAGGATAATAATCTTTGGCTCATCAAACGCATTGATGGCAGCAATAGCACTTCCTGGCGTCGTGGCGATGCTGTCATCGTAATATTTCACGCCGTCCGCCTCTCGAATCAGTTTCAGGCGATGCGCCAGACCACTAAAACTCCTTAGGCCCTCAGCGATAACCGACGGCTCCTGCACCCACGGCCAGACGGCCGTTATCGCCGCGCAGGCATTTTCTTTGTTGTGCTCGCCCGGCAGCTGTAATTCATCCACGGGGCACAGCTCTACGTCGTGATGGTAAAAATACTCTCCGCGCACATGCGCTGTTCTTTCAGAGGGGTACGGCAAGCGCTGCCCGACAGAGAGCCCCGCTATGGCTGTCGAGGCTTCGTTATGCACGTTGAACACCACTCTGTCAGTCGTCGTTTCATTCTCGGCGATATGCGCCTTGGCAGCGATATACTCCGCATAGTCAGCATGAACGTCGAGGTGATCCGGCTCAATCATCAGCACTACCGCCACGTGTGGCGATTTTTTGAGATCCCACAGCTGAAAGCTGGACAGTTCAAACACCACGATGTCATCGGGCTGCACTTGGTTCAAAATCCCAAGCGCCGGAGAGCCGATATTGCCCACCAGATGCACGGTTTTCCCACTAGCGCGCAGCAGCGCCGCGATCAGACTACTGGTAGTGCCTTTGCCTTTTGTGCCGGTGATACCGATAATTGGCGCCGGGCACTCCTCGAAAAACTCATTAGTAGCGCTCCACACCTTGTCACCATACGGCAGCTTTTTCGGCGCGATGCCTGGGCTGCGGATAATCAAATCAAAGTCATCGAGCTTGCTAAATGCCTCGGCGCCTACAATCGACTCCGTACCTTCCGGTAAAGCCGCATCCTCTCGCTCATCGACGATCACCACCTCGTCGCCACGAGCCTTGTAATACTCATAGCTCACCTTGCCTTCTACGCCGTATCCTGCAATCGCGACTTTCATACCCTCTCAGTATAGCGTGCCGGGTGCTCCGGGGCTACTCCGTGTCAAACAGAATCGCTAGCTTGTCGTGGAGTTCAATCAAATCCTCACGTTCGCCGCTACTAACACCGGCCAGCACCCAAGCGTCGCTGGCGATGAATTCCTTGGCGGTGTCGATAATGCACTCTCTCGACGTTTTTCGAATAGCATCGGGCACTTTATTGTAGTCTTTCACGGTGCCGTCCAGGAAATAGCGGCCTGTGTAGAAGTTGCTAATTTGCGCCACGGTTTGCGCGCCCATTTGGTAGCGACCGAGCGCGTACGATTTCGCGCTATCGAGCTCCGAATTCGTAATATTGCCGTCCAAAACCGAGCGGACTTCGCGCACGATAATATCAAATAGCTCCGGCGCGGTATCAAGATTTACCTGCCCGCCAAAGTCCCAGCTGCTATCGTAGTAGCCAACAGAGGTGTCAGAAAACATGCCGTAAGCCAGGCCACGCCGACGCGCAGCACCGTAAATGCGCGAGTGCATCGTACCTGTCAAAATATGATCGAGTACTTCCATGGCACCGGATTCTTCGTCGCTAAGGTTGCGCGGCATGATGATAGACCAGCCGAATGTCAGGTTCGAGGCTTCTTTGCGTCGAATCAGCGTCGGCGCGGCACGCTCCTGCTCATCGCGAGGCGCTGGTAGTAGCTTGCCTTTTGGCAGCTCCCACTTTTCCATTTCGCGCGTAATTTGCGCCTTGCGACCGTGCAGCTTGCCTGCAATCACAAAACGCAGATTGCTCATGGTGTGTGTTCGTTTGTGATGATCGCGAATATCGTCGAGAGTGACATGCGGAATAGTTTGCAGGCGCTGCCAAAAAGTGTATACATCCTCGCCCAAGCTCTGCTGGATTTTCGGCCAAAGCACGCGGTTGTGATTATTCAAATACCCAGTCAGCTCGCTCTTAACGTTACCCTTTTCGGCCTCAAGCTCCTCAGAATTAAACCGCGGCTGACAAATCGCCACGCGTTGCAAATCAAAAATCCGCTCCCATTCAAAATCGGCGCAGTCGGCCACGTACACCATCGACGTATCGCTCGTGTAGGCGTTGTGGTAGGCACCGTTTTTGGTAAATTCCGCCTCGTACTCGTGCTCGTTTTTGAAACGTGCGTTGGCACCAAACGCCATATGCTCCATGATGTGCGCGGTTTCATAGACTTCCTTATCGCGAACGTAGCGGTTGCCGGCGCGGAATTGAAATTGGAAACTCATAACGGTCGCGCCGGGGATATCTATCAATAGGCCTCTGGCGCCGTTTTTCAGTTTTACTTCAGTAGCAGTGTGCTGCATGCTCCTTTTCTCCTGCCCGGCCTTTGTTATTTCCGATTTTTCTTGCGGTTCTTGCGCTGCGCTTTTTTCTTCTTGCGAGCAGCGTTTTTCTGCTTACCAGATTCGCTGGCAGTCTTGGCTTTTTTCACCTTGAAATCATCGTCACGATTCTTTTCTCCAGTACCGAGTTCATTAACTCCGCTCTCGACGGCGCGCTCCGCCATTTTGGTAAGTTCTGTGTCGTGCTCTTCCTCGTTTCGAGCCAGGACATCAGTCTTCTGAACATTCAAAATCGCTCGCACCACCTCTGTTCGCAGAGCCGATTGTAATCCCTCAAACAGCAGCTGCGACTCACTACGATATTCAACCAACGGGTCACGCTGGCCAACACTACGCCAGTGAATACCCTGACGAAGATGCTGCATGTTCTCAAGATGCTGCATCCACAGCGTATCGAGTACCTGCAGATACACTTCTCGCTCGACTTTTTGCATAGTCTCTTCGCCAAGTTCTTCGGTCTTCTTTTTGTAGAATTTCGCCACGGCTTTCTCGGCCATTTCGCGACGCTTCTTGTCAGCCTTTTCAGCGCCAATCTCGTCAATTTTCTTATGCGTCAGCGGGAATACCGCTTCAAATTCAGTTCTAAAATTCGGGTTATTTTTAGCTGGCAGCGCCACAAGATCGGCAATTTTTTCCTTCACCAGCCGCTGTACTTCCGGCTCGATATCCTTGCCTTCAAGAATCTTGCGTCGCACTTTGTAGACAACTTTACGGTGGCGATTAATCACGTTGTCATACTGAACAACATTTTTACGAGTATCAAAATTATACCCTTCCACTCGCTTCTGAGCAGATTCGAGCGTCTTTGAGACCGCCTTGTTTTGAATCGGCTGATCTTCCTCGACACCAAGCCGCTCCATCAGACCGGCAATTCGCTCGCCCTGGAAAATACGCATCAAGTCGTCTTCGGTTGACACGTAAAATTGCGTTTCGCCCGGATCGCCCTGACGACCTGATCGTCCACGCAGCTGGTTATCAATTCGGCGCGATTCGTGTCGTTCGCTACCGATAACTACCAGTCCGCCCAGCTCCACCACACCTTCAGCCAGTTTGATGTCGGTACCACGCCCGGCCATGTTGGTCGACAGCGTAATGGCGCCCTTTTCGCCGGCCTTAGCGATAATCGCCGCTTCGCGTTCGTTGTTCTTAGCGTTCAGAATCTCATACGGCAGCTTTTCCTTATCGAGCCAGGCCGCAATCAGCTCGTTCTTCGCGATCGATGGCGAACCAATCAACACCGGTCGCCCTGCCTCGTGGTATTCCTTAATCGCCTCGGTCAGCGCCTGCAACTTGCCGCGCTCTGTCTTGAAAATAAGATCATCAAGATCTTCGCGCTGGATCTCGCGGTTCGGCGGAATCTGTATAACATCAAGACCGTAAATCTGCTGAAACTCCTCGGCCTCGGTGTAGGCCGTACCGGTCATACCAGAGAGCTTCTCGTACAAACGGAAGTAATTCTGGAATGAAATCGTCGCCAGCGTCATGCTTTCTTCGCGCACGGTCACGCTTTCTTTCGCTTCAATCGCCTGGTGCAGGCCTTCGTTGTAACGCCGGCCTTGCATAAGTCGGCCAGTGTGCTCATCGACAATAATCACTTCGCCGTCACCCGTCACCACGTAATCTTTGTCGCGCTTAAAGAGCGTTTCGGCTTTCAGAGCCTGCTCGATATGGTACACAGACTGCAGATGCTCAGGCGTGTAGAGATTCTTAACACCCAGCATCTTTTGAATCTTATCAACGCCTTCATCAGTAAGAGCCACGCTGCGACGCTTTTCATCGAGCGCGTAGTCGCCAGCGCCAAGCTTGGCGGCGATACGAGCAAACTGGTAGTAAAAGTCAGGATTTTCACCGGCTGGCGCGCTGATAATCAGCGGCGTACGTGCTTCGTCAACCAAAATCGAGTCAACCTCGTCCACAATCGCATAGTGCAGCTCGCGCTGACGCAGCAACTCTTCGTCATTCACCATGTTGTCGCGCAGGTAGTCAAAGCCGAATTCGTTGTTCGTGCCATAGGTAATATCAGCCGCGTAGGCCTCTTTTCGCGTCGCCGGGCGCAATTTTTGCATCCTTGGGTCGCTATGACTTTCGTTCGTAAAGTCTTTGTCATACAGATACGACGCATCATTAATCACCACGCCGGTCGTCAGACCCAAAAAGTCATACACTTCGCCCATCCAGCCAGCGTCACGCTGCGCCAGATAATCGTTCACCGTCACAAGGTGCGCACCCTTGCCAGCCAGAGCGTTAAGATACAGCGGCAGCGTCGCTACCTGTGTCTTACCTTCACCAGTCAACATCTCCGCCACATTGCCCTCATGGAGCACCATGCCGCCAATTAGCTGCACGTCGTAGTGGCGCTGGCCAAGCACGCGGCGAGCCGCCTCACGCACAATCGCGAAGGCATCTGGCAGAATGTCGTCAAGCGTCTCTTTTTTCTTGCCGTGCAGGCGCTCACGCAGCACTTCGGTCTGCTTCTTCAGCTGCTTGTCGGTCATCTTTTTGTATTTATCTTCAAGAGCATTAATCGTCTTAACGCGTCGCTGCAGTGTTTTCAGCACCCGCACCTGCGGATCGCCGAACACTTTTGTTAGAACTTTTTGTCTACTTACCATATAAAATTAACCTCGCTTGGTATCAGTCTCTAGAGTTACATCACTACTAAAATAGTATACGATATATGCCACCTTCTCGCTACCCTGGAAACGATAAATTACAGCTGTTCGCGGCCGCCCATGTACGGACGCAACACGTCTGGCACACGCACATCACCTTCAGCCGTTTGATTATTCTCTAGTATAGCCACCATGGCGCGCCCCAAGGCAAACGCTGTCGCGTCGTTGGTGTGAATCAATTCCAAACCGTCATCGGTACGCACCCTGGTATTTAGCCGCCGCGCCTGGTAGTCGGTCATATAGTCGGCCGTGTGGGTTTCGCGGTACTTGTCTTGCCCCGGCAGCCACGCATCCATATCGACACCGCGCGCGTTTGGCTTGCCAATATCTGCCGTACATTTCATCAGCACACGGTACGGTAAGTTAAGTTGCTGCAACAGATACTCCTGAATCGCCACAAACAGCAGGTGTTCGCTTGGCCCGTCTTCAGCCGTCGTGAAACTCTCCATCTCCAGCTTGTCGAACTGGTGCATCCGAATCAGCCCTTCCATGTCTTTGCCATACGTGCCCGCTTCTTTTCTAAAACTGGTCGCAAAACCAAGATACCGCAGCGGCAACTGCTCGGCCTCAAAGATTTCGCCGGCGTGCATGCTGCCAAGCACGTGCTCGGCACTCCCCTGCAGCCACAGCTCCTCGCCTTCAATCTTGTAGCGGTCATCACGCGGCTCAAGCCTATCCATTTGGTCGTACGGCTCAGTGCGAATCATCAGTGGTGGCAACACGGGCGTAAAAGCTTTGGTACTTACATCGAGATTATTCTCTTTTGCGATTTTCTCTATTACCACCGGGTCGGTCAGTGCGTTCATGACAAATTGAATAATCGCCTGCTGTAGCAATACGAGGTCGCCCATAATGTAGGCAAAGCGCGCGCCCGATACCTTAGCGGCGCGTTCTTTATCGAGCCAGCCTTTAGCCTCAGCGATCTCGGCGTGGTTTTTCGGCGCAAAGTCAAACGAAGGCTTCTCGCCGACTGTTTTTACCTCAACATTCTCGTCCTCGCTAGCACCAACAGGCACATCGCCGGCTGCCATGTTCGGTACCTCTTTTAATAGAGTGGTGAATTTTGAGTCAACCTCGCCGAGGTACTTCTCGCGCTCCGCCAGTTCAAGTTTAATCTGCTTACCTTCGTCAATCAGAGCCTGATCAGGCCTGCCTCCACCCTGCCCGCCTTGCATGGCCTTCATCTTCGCCGCGTTCTGATTGCGTCGTTTCCTTAGCTCATCCACCTGCCGGCTCAAACTCCGCCGCTCATCATCAAGCGCAGTAGGCCGTGTAGCGTAATTAGGTTTGATCGCAGTGCATCGTCGTCGTCCTCTTCATCGACAACCTTTGGCAAATCGAAAGGATTTATTCGTACATCGGAA
>JAUIHN010000036.1 GCA_030432305.1 bacterium
GAGCATATACGTCCTTTGCCGGCACTGTCGACCTACTCGCCTACTGTGTTATGGATAATCACATACATTTGCTTGTCTACAACCACGATGACGCCAAGGCTGTCACCGATCTTATGCGCAGGGTTATGACATCGTATAGCATATATTTTAATTCAAAGTACGACCGGTCCGGCCCGCTTTTTCAGAGCCGTTACCTAGCATCGCGGATCGATAGCGACACGTATCTGCACCATATCTCCTGCTATATCCACAAAAACCCTAGGCAATGGCAAAAATATCCGTTCTCGAGCCTCCGTTACTACCTAGGGAGCGCCAATAGCAGCTGGATTAAACCTGGTGCGATACTTGACTTGTTCGGTAGTAGCCCCCAGCGCTATATCGATTTTCTCACTCTTATGGACGAAGAATACGACGAAACGCTTGCGGACGTTTTAGCCCACAAGTAGCCACCCAAAAACATATACTGTAGTTATATGCACATCAAGATTTGCCATCTTTTTGCTCAAGGTCGGACCTTGAGCAAAAAGATAACAGAGGTAAGGAAGGATGCCAATGGCGATGGGCGAAACATTTCTGTTGTAACTATTACTTTTATCATTCACTTGGTTGGCGTGCGCACGCGCAATGTACGAGAGCATGAACGTCAAACATCCATAAAGACGACGACGCGGTCGGCTTTGACGTGCATGAGGGCGCGGTGGATCTTAATACTCTTTTCCGCGCCCTCGACCGGCTGTATTTTAAGCACACAAGGCACGAGCATGCAGAGGAAATTATGGTGTTTGGGCAAGATATCAAACGGCCCGGTCTCATTGACAGCGCTCACGCTGAGCGCCTCGCCTTCAAAATACACCTGAAATGGGGCGTACACCTTCACCGGCATCGATGTTTTGCCGTTTTTAGCCGCCTCTGGCGCTTCTTCCGCCTCTGCTGCTACTGCTTCTGGCGGTGGTGCATCCTCTGCCACATCGACTCCTTCTTCTCCTCTTTTTCAGCTGATTCGGCCGGTTTGTCAGTCGCGGTTACCTCTTGCGGCTGCTCGGAGCTTGTTTCTTGCTCTTCTTCGACGGTAGTTACCTCTGTAGAAGCATCGATTTTGGGCTCAGCTGACTCTGTTTTGTCTTCTTTTTGCTCATCTACCTTTTCGTTTTCTGCGGGTTTGCTACCTGGAGCTTCTTTTTGCTCCTCCCTTGGAGCCGGACTCTTGTCGGCTGCTGGTTCTTTAGCTTCAGATTCCTCGATAGGCTTAGTGTCGCTTTTGGGTGCGGCTGCCTCTTGATTCTCGGGTGACTCTGGCTCTGGCTTTTTCTCAGACTGGGCCGGTGGCTGAGCGTCTTTTTCGGCACTAGCCCCACTATCCGCCTCTGTGGTTTCCGCCCCCACCTCGCTCTTACCGATAATCGCCTCCACGCCGTCAAGGGTTTGCTCGCGCGTCATATGTTCGCCCTCGATACCAGTCACCTTTTCCATGACGTTAAAGCGCTGTTTGAAAAATTCGATAAGTTGCTTGGCTTTTTGATAGTCGTCGCGGTCTTCCGCCGAAAGCTCAGACTCACCGATGATGGCGATGATGCCTTTGAGCGACTCGTATTTCTGTAGCGTCGCCGTAGCGCGCGTCGCAAGATCGTAGTGCCGCTCCCCTACCACCTCTGGGGTGAGCAGGCTCGATTTGGACGCCAAAATATCCACCGCCGGGCGAATACCCTGAGCCGCTACGGCACGCGAAAGCACAATGGTACTGTCGAGCTCGTGCTGAATCATCTGTACGGCCGGGTCAGAGAGGTCGTCTGCGGGCACGTAAATGGTTTGAAGCGCCGTAATCGAACCATTGGCATTGCTCGCTAGGCGATCCTGGAATGTTTTGATGTCACTAAATACCGTCGGCTGATAGCCACCTTCTGCCGGTGTCTGGTCGATGATAGTAGAAACCTCGTTTTTAGCCTGAATATAACGGTACATGTTGTCAGCAAAAAGCAACACGTCTTTCTTCTGGTCGTCACGGAAGTGCTCGGCTAGCGTAATAGCAGCCAGGCCAATCAGCGAACGCTGTACCGGATTTTCATTCATCTGCCCGAAGAACATAGCAGTAGTCTTCAAGAGGTCGTTATCGCCCAGGGTTTTATAGAGTTCGTGACCTTCCCTGATACGCTCACCGATACCAGCGAACATACTGATAGCGCCCGAGCCTTCAGCCACGTTATTGATAATTTCCATGGTGAGCACCGTCTTGCCGACACCGGCACCACCGACGATACCGATTTTGCGACCTTTGACGAACGGTGTGAAGAAGTCGAGCACCTTGAGGCCGGTTTCGAGCACATCGTCGGCACGACTTTCGAGGCTAGTCTCCTGAAACGATGGGGCAAAAATAGCGCGTTTTGGCATATCTGCCAGTGTGGCGTCGTCGAGCTGAGGTTTGCCGTCGATCGGCCGCCCCATGGCATCCCAGACACGACCAATCATGGCATCGCCAACCGGAATTTCGAGACTATGCCCGCTTCGGGTTACATTCGCGCCTTTTGCAATACTATAATCACCACCGATATTGAGACAAACCGCCATATCGCCACCCGACAAACTACTGACAAGCAGCGGCGACTGGTTGTCGTTATCGACGTAAAGCATCTCATTTATATCAGGGATGTCCTCGTCGAACTGCACCTTGATAACAAGGCCTTTCAGGCTGCGAACAACACCTTTTTTGTACTCTGTCTGCTGCTCGCTCATGAGGCTCCTCCCGCCCGTATTTTCTTTAGTCCGGCCAGGCTCTCCTTGAGCCGAGTGTCCACCTGAAGACGCTTGGCGCGGTTAAATTCTGTATGAAGTTCGTTGGCTGTTTCCATGGAACGTTCTTTAGCGGCCGACATCGCCTTAAAGCGACTCGCCACTTGCGCCAGGCGACTGTCGTAGATGAACTGCGAAATAGTCAGACGCAGGATTGAATTCTCGAGGTACGCCGCCACCTGATACGAACTTGGCTCGAAAATGTAATTCTTTTCGCTCACTAAATCGTCGCTAATGGTCGAAAGATCCGCCACACGGCCTTTACTCGAGACAACTTCGCTAAGGTCAACGTCTTTGATCTCCTGCTGCGAAAGCGAGATGTAATTTTGATAGAATATGCGGCTTTTGGCGTATCGTCGGATGATATCCATCAGAGGATTGACATTGATGTAGTCTTTTTCGGGCAGCTCGAAGTAGTAATTATGGTCGACATGCGCCTGCTTGAGCTTAAGCGCGCCGTGATGCCCAACCACTAAAACGTCATTTTTAGCTTCGTCGTAATGCTCTAGGAATTTACGGATGAGACGCTGATCGATATCACCGCTCAGCCCAGCCTTAGCGGTGATGAGTATCATCAGCTCTTTATCGATTGGCTTTTCCTCAGGGGTGCGACCAAAGTTAAACAGCACGTCGACGCGGATTTGTTTGTAAATATTCCAAACTTCATCAAAGAACTGGTTACTGATAAGCACCTTGTTTTTGGTCTTGGCAATTTGCATACTACTGAGCGTCTCGAGCGCTGAGGTCAGGCTGACGACAGAGCGGACAGAAGCTTCTTCGGCTTTTATTTCAAGTGGACGCCGCATAGCTATTTGCCCTCATCTTTCTTGCTGTCTTTTTTGTCGCTCTCATCTTTTTTCTCGGCATTAGCGCCTTTTGGTTTTTCTTCGGACTCGGCCGGTCCATTCACTTCTTCGGCGGCTTTGGCGGCCTCTTCGGCTTGACGCTTCTTTTCGGCTTCAATCTTGGCCTGCTTCTCGATAGCGGCTTTCTTGACTTCATCGATGGTCATAACTTCGGCCTTCAGCGCGGCAGCAAGTTCGTCGAAATTACCGTTCATATCTTTATCTTCCTGAAGCTTAGCGGCGTAGTCGTGCACCTTTTCTTTGAGTTTTTTGATATTGATAATTTCCTCGGGACTACTCTCGAGCACGATGCTCATCAAGAATTGCTGCTCGGCAAAGCTGTACGTTTCACCGATGGCTTGGTTCATGAGCTTGAACAACACCTTGCCTTTATCGTAATCGGCCTGTGCCTGCGGGCTGAGTTCGGTACCAAAGTGAGCGTATTCTTCGGCTGTACGATAACCGGCCAATGTAAGGTTTAGTTTGTCAGCTAGACCCTTTTGTCGCTTATTTTGCCCGACACCGCCGACGCGTGTTACCGACAGCGCGGTGGATACCGCCGGTCGCATGGTGTCTTTAAAGATCTGGCCATCCAAAATCCACTGGCCATCGGTAATAGACATGATGTTTGTCGGCAGATAGGCGGTAATATCGCCACCCGGGGCATACACGATAGGAATCAAGGTTTGGCTGGCGTGATTCTCCTCTGTTTTGCCGCCACGCTCCAGTAGGCTCGAGTGCGTATAAAACATGTCGCCAGGATAGCTATCGCGACCCGGGCTGACGCCAGCAATCAACGAAATTTCACGAAACGCCTGAGCGTGTGCGGTCAAGTCGTCGTAAATTACTATCGTGTCCATATTGCACTGATGCCAGAAATATTCGCCGTGAGCAGCACCGACATATGGCACCAGATAAGTAAGGACAAGCGACTCGAACGAGTTCGTCACCACCACGACTGCCTTTTTCATGGCGTCGTTTTTCTTCAGCGCCGTTACCAGCTCGGCCACGTCGCGTTGCCTTTTGGCAATCAAAACATAGATGACCGTGATGTCAGTATTCTTCTGGTTTATCGCCACTGAGGCAGCCAACGCCGTCTTGCCAACCTTGCTGTCGCCGAGCATGGCCATGCGCTGACCGCGAGCCAGCGAGTACTCAAGATCGAGAATAGTAATACCGGTCTCAACAGGGGTATCGAGTAGCTCACGGGCGTACAACGGTGGCGCGCTATGAAACACATCCCACTCTTGGTCGGCTTCAATCGGACCTTCGCCGTCGATCGGCTCGCCAAATACGTTGACGACGCGACCGACGAAATTTTTACCCACCGGCGTCATAATGTCGTCTTTTTCTATCACACACACCATGCCAATGCGAAGCGGCGACGGATCGAGTTTCATAACAACGACGTGATCGTCAAGAATCTGATGCACGTACCCGCGTGTGTCATCGTCGAAACGCACCGTGGCGTGTACGTTCGTCGGCTGCAAACCCTTAATCGCAACCATGAAAGAGTCGATGCCGATAATCTCACCGACAGGCTTGCCCGACTCGACGAGCTTATGGAAGATCGTGTTATTGTCCTCCACGAAGCGCCTCCACTTCTTTGGTGATGATATCGCGGTGGCCAGCAAGCTGCGCTCTGAGACTGAAGTCATGCACGTGATTAGTGGTGCGGATGTACGCGCCGCCAATAAGCGCCGGCTGCAGGCCGACCTTCACCACTGCCTGCGGATGCACTGACTGCCTGAGCCAACCGGCAATTTTCTGCAAGCTCTCGCTATCGGCCGTGGTCGCAAACGTAATGTGCACCGTCGGCACGCTGGCCTTGAGCTCACGAAGTCTTTTTATTAGGTGACTGCGCTGCACGCTTTCTTGGCTGATTTCGATACTGTTCGCCGTTAAAAAATCACTGAGATGGTCGGAGTAGATAATTTCACCGCTCGGCTGGACGCCAGATTTTTGTTTCGCCTCGCGGGAAATCAGCTCATTATCAATCTGCTCTATCTCAGTCAAAAGATGCGAGACGTCGATTTTGGTGACGATACTCGGTGGCAATACTAGTGTGTCTTGGTGCGTCGTGTTTGTTTCGTTCATAATTTCATGTCATCCACCATAGCCTGTTTGTTTTCTTCCATATTTTGCAGTATGGATGGCAACTGCTCGCGCAGGTTGGTTTGTTCGCCCAGCGCACCAATCAGATAGTGCTCGACGATGCGCGCCATGTTGTCATTGATGACGCTTACCACCATGTCTTTTTGGTGCGCGATTGATGAGTCGAGTAGCTCACCCAGTTGTTGATGTTGCTGGTCAAGTCGCTCGGTCGTCTGTTTGAGATGCTCGAGCATTTGTCCTTGCGTCTGGCGCGTAGCTTCCACCGTAGCCATGTTTTCTTGATAGACAGCTTCGAGTTTTTCGGCCTGACCGCTGACTGTTTGTTTGAGTGCATTCGATAGCTCTTCGGCCTCTTTTCGGGTGCGTTCTTCGCTTTGTTTGAGCTGCTCTAGGATTTTAGCCTGCTCGGTCTGGATGGCCGCGGCCTGGGTTTTGCTGTCCTGAAACACTGTCGCCATCATGACCTCTTGGTTGGCCACGACTTGCTGCATACTAGTAGAGAGCTGTTGGTATTTTTCGTGCACCATCTGGGCATTATTGGCAAGCGACTGCGCCACGAGATCCTGCGCCTCAGCTGAAACGCGGTTGTATTCGCTAATTCGTTCGTTAAGCTGATTAGTGATTTCAGCGTTAATCCGCCCCACAAGATCGTCGATTCGCTTGCCGGTGTACACCTTGACGTCAGCCGTAACACGCTCCATCATGGTGTCAATTTCTTGTTGCAAGTGACCGGCTTGTTCGTCGATAATTTCCTTGAAATGTTCGCGGCCGATTTTCTTCAGCTCTTCACGGTACTGGCTATCAGCAAGCGTAACAGATGAGACCGCCTCGTCTACCGCGTCGTCGTCAGATTGTTTTTTGCCAAATAGCGTCACTGCCTATCCCACCCCGTTTAATCATAACCTTAGTAGTAAATATACCGCAAAAAGCCCAATAACTAAAATCACCGCGCTTGTCAGGATAACTTCTAGAAGTGCTCTAAAGATGGAGCGTTTCGACATTGGGTTACGGCCAATCGAGATAACGCTGCTTCTGACACCGGTGTAGAGGACGACCAGCGCCGTGATGAGGCTAACCGCCGTAATCGCCAAGCTAATGTAAATGCGAATGGCACTGACTTCTTTCTCGGCGATTGCCTGACCAACGCGCTTTAAGATATCGGGTGCGTTAACTTCTGTAGATTCTTCGTTGGGGTTGCTTTGGATTTCTATTGTCACCGCGATGGAACCGAGCGTGACGGTATCTATGACATTGCCATCGACGTCGCGAATTTGCACTTCGCCGCGTCCAGCGCTGTTCTCGCCGAAACCTACAACGGCACGGCCAAAGACAGATTCTTCGTCGGTACCGGCCTTCATGCCGATGCCATTAAGCGATGAAAGTGTGATGTAATCGCCGGCATTAATGGTACCGCCCTGGGTGCTGACAAGCACGTTGTAGGTGCCACTCACCGCCACATAGGTTTCGTTCTCTAAGTCGCCGCTCGAAATCCGCACCGGCAGCTGCTGCGGGTCGACTACAACGCCAAACATGTTATTTAACTCTTCTTGAGAAGCGATTGAAACTAAGCTGTTTTCACGATCAGTCAGCTCGACAATCGTTCCGTAGTCGATCTTCTGCTCGGCCGCGTAGCCCTGCACGTTGCCGCCGCCGTATTCAGTAGCCTGAACAGATTGCACCGCCACCACGAGTGTGGCAGCTGCTAAGGTCACACCAATAATCAGCCGAGGTATCTTCACTGTTTTACTTACTATTACCGTTTATGTACTTATGCTAATTGTACCATAGCTTTGACCCAAAATGAGGGTGCTTTTTAGGCGGTTTTATCACTTAAAAAGCATTGTAAATGACCCCTTTTTTATGATAGAATTAGCCATAAGCTTTGATGACCCACCACGCGTCATAGTGAAACAAATAGTACACCGACCCGTAAACAGGGGTAAAAACTTTTCCAAATGACAGTGTGGGTACGTCAAAAACTATTTTTTGTGGAGCAACGTAGCAAACTTTTTCTCGGCAGTCTGTTGCTGTTTTTTGCTGTTTTGACGGCTATTGTTGTGTTGATTGTTCCCGCTGAGGCACAGTCGAATTCATCAACCAATCGAACCATCAGTTTTTCAGCTCGTCTTCGTGGCACAAATGGTGCCGTGACGCCCGATGGGCTCTACAACGTCAGCTTCCGACTCTACAACACCAGTCAAGGCGGCACGCCTGTCTGGACAGAGACGTACTACGATGAAAATGGCGTAGCCGCCGGGCAGGATTACCGCGCCAGGATAATCAATGGCTATCTCAGTATTCGGCTCGGCTCACGTACACCATTTCCGAATACTATCAACTGGGATGAGAACCTGTGGCTTACCATGAATATCGGCGGTACGACGCAAATCGGTACGACTGGCAACATTCCGTGGGACGGCGAAATGTCGCCACGAATCCAGCTCGGCGCGGTACCGTACGCCATGAACGCCGGCGCCCTCAACGGACGGACCGCCGATGAATTCGTGCAACTCGGCGGAGGCACGCAGACCAACTCAAGCGACAATCCTAGTATCAGCATCAATACCACTGGTAGCGGCGACTTGATTCAGCTGCAGCGAAACGCAGAAGATGTCTTTACCGTTGACGCAGACGGTAACATTTCTTTTGGAGGAGACGATGACCACAGAATTTCGATCGATCAAGCAGACCTCGACACCGATGGCAGCACCTTGGCGATATCAGGTGGCGATGGTGGCGACGGCGACAGTAATGGCGGCACCCTCGTGCTCTCAGGTGGTAGCGGCAGTGGTAGCGGGGCGGACGGGTTGGTGGTTCTAACGAACGCCACCTTCGCCACCACAACCAACGACAGCAACTGTTACGCCGGTGGCGTAGTAGCCGCAGCAAGCTGTGAAATTACTCAACAAACCGTCGATAGTTCATCTGCAGTCATGATTGGCTTTAGCACGGAAAAT
>JAUIHN010000037.1 GCA_030432305.1 bacterium
GTACCATCCTCAAGGAACGGCATATCTTCGGTAGCCATGATGCGAGCAACCACACCCTTGTTACCGTGTCGTCCAGCCAGCTTGTCGCCAACTTCAATCTTGCGAAGTTGCGCTACGAAAATCTGCACTTGCATCAGAACACCAGCTTTAAGTTCGTGGCCGTTTTCCCTAGAGAAAATCTTGACGCCGACAACTTTACCGCCACCGACATTGTCCATGCGCTGTGAGGTATCGCGGACGTCTTTGGCCTTTTCACCAAAGATAGCGCGCAGTAGTCGCTCCTCAGAGCTGAGCTCCTGCTCACCTTTTGGCGTAATCTTACCTACTAGCACATCGCCAGCCTTCACTTCACTACCAACTTGCACGATGCCGTCCTCGCTGAGGTGGCGCAAGCTTTCTTCGCTGACATTTGGAATGTCACGAGTCACGATTTCCGGACCAAGCTTGGTCTCGCGAACTTCCACCATGTAATCCTTAATATTGATGCTCGTCAGGGCATCTTCTTTGACAATCCGGTCGCTGAGGATAATCGCATCGTCCATGTTGTAGCCGCCCCATGGCATAAATGCCACCATCAGGTCGCGGCCGAGCCCAAGCTCGCCATCGGCGATAGACGCACCTTCGATGAGCACGTCGCCTTTCTTGACCTTTTGGCCACGCGTTACGCGAGTTTTCTGGTTAATCGAACGGTCGTCGTTGCTCTTTGCGAAGTGAACGAGGCTGTAAGCTTTTACGCCGTCTTTATATTTCACTTCTACGAAATCCGCATCGGCACGTGTCACTTCACCTGCACCCTCGGCCACAATTAACTGACTCGAATTGCGAGCAATTTCCGCCTCGATACCTGTACCAACAGTTGGCGCCTCAGGTGTCAGTAGCGGCACGGCTTGCTTCTGCATGTTCGTACCGGTTAGGCTTCGGTCAACACGGTTTTTCTCAATGAATGGCACCAGTGAGGCCGGCGCACCAAGAATTTGCTTGTGCGCGGCGTCCATGTAGGTGACTTCGTGAGTATCAACCTGCACAGGGTCAAGGTTGCTACGTGCGCTCACACGCTCGCCGACAAACTTGCCATTTTTATCAAGCTCGGCACCAGCATCGGCAATAACCTCGCCGAGTTCCTGCGAAGCATCGAGGTAGACAACTTCATCTGTTACTTTGCCTTTTACAACCTTGAGGTATGGTGCTTCTATAAAGCCGTATTCATTCACGCGTGCATAGGTTGCGAGGTTGAGCACCAGACCAATATTGGCACCTTCTGGCGTTTCCACCGTACAAATACGGCCATAGTGTGTCGGGTGAGCATCGCGCACGTCAAAGCCAGCACGCTCACGAGATAGACCGCCAGGGCCCATACTCGAAAGACGGCGCTTGTGGCTTAGCTCAGACAGCGGATTGACTTCGTCGAGTAGCTGCGACAACTGTGAGCTCGCGAAGAACTCGCGAACAGACGCCACAATCGGACGCGCGTTAATCAGCTGGCTCGGCGTGACGCTCTCTAGGTCGCTCATGCTCATGCGATCCATGGCGTTTCGCTGCATGCGAAGCATTCCCACGCGGAACTGACGAGCTACTAGTTCGCCCACTAGTTTGATACGTCGATTTGACAGCGCATCGATATCGTCGGCTGGATCCTGCGTGTTATTCAAACGAATAATCTCGCGAATAATCGCGATCAAATCGCTCATTTGGAAGACGCGGTTTTTGGCAGTGTTGGCGACATCAAGACCAAGGCGTTGATTTAGCTTGTAACGACCAACGCGACTGTAGTCGAATCGTTTGAAATCGAAAAACATGCGTTCGATCATCGTGCGAGCATTGTCGACAGTCGCCAGGTCACCTGGTCGAAGGCGGCGATACACTTCGATAAGAGCTTCGTTGGCACCACGAGCAGCGTCCTTTTCGAGTGTCGCGTCGATGTAATTGACTTCGCCGCTATCTATATCAGCGAATAGTTCTTTAATTTCAGAATTTTTGGTGTAGCCAAGCGCCCGCAAGAGTGTCGTAACTGGCAGTTTACGACGGCGGTCAATCTTGACATACATGGCGCCATTGCTGGCGGTTTCAAACTCCAGCCACGCGCCGCGGCCAGGAATCAATTTAGCTCCGTAGTAATTGCGGCCACCGGTGTTATCGGCGGTAAAGAAAATACCAGCCGAGCGAATCAACTGCGACACAACCACGCGCTCGGTACCATTAATCACAAACGTACCGTCATCGGTCATCCACGGGTAGTCACCGAGGTAAATTTCTTGCTCTTTGACTTCACCGGTTACTTTGTTGGTAAGTTCGACATTCGCCTGTAGAGGCGCTTCAAATGTCAGGTTGTTTTCTTTGGCGTCGCGCACGCTGGTTTTCGGCTCACCGAAGGCGTATTCTTTAAATCGAAGTTCAAGCTTCTGACCAGTGTAATCCTCGATAGGATTCAGTTCGGCGAATATTTCGCCAAGACCAGTCTGGACAAAATCTTGCCACGACTCTTTTTGATGCACGATTAGGTTTGGTATTGGTAGCGCGGTGTCGTCGCTCGTGAAAAATACACGGCTCGCCGCAGTTGACTTACTTTTAGTCACTCCGTTATCGCTCCTCGCAATTGTTAAAGGAGGGACACGTCCCTCCAGCCTCTTTCGAAATAAATTCGAAATGAGACTTCCTCCCTCTGAAGGCAACGCTTACGCATTGCTAACTCTCAGTCAAAGGTACAGATTATCTTGTTGTTAGAATCTGGCGCCGAAGATTCCCTAAACTGCGATTCCCGTCATTCCTGCCAAAAACGTCGGGGCATGCTAATCACAGCTACACTACTTCTTGGTACTTATTGTGAAGCTTTGGGCGCAAATAGTCAAGGGGTTATTTGGCTTTTGTTATCACATCGTCGACGATGCCGTACTCAGCCGCTTCTTTCGCGCTCATCCAGAAGTCGCGATCGACGTCTTTTTCGATTTTTGAGAGCTTTTGGCCGGTGTTTTTAGCTAAGATTTCGTTGAGCTTCTTCTTGAGCAAGATACTTTCACGAAGTGTAATTTCTTGATCACTCACCTTCCCTTGGGTGCCACTCGATGGCTGGTGAATCATAATACGGCTGTTCGGCAACGCAAAACGCTTGCCCTTCGTGCCGCTACTGAGCAAAAATGCCCCCATGCTGGCCTGTAATCCAATGCCGATAGTCATAACATCTGGCTTGATGTATTGAATGGTGTCATAAATCGCCATACCGTCATAGACACTGCCGCCAGGACTGTTGATGTAGAGTTTTATATCTTTATCGCTGTCGTCGTACGCCAAGTGCAACAACTGCGCCACTACGATGTTTGCTGTGTGCTCGTTAACATCCTCACCTAAGAAAATGATGCGCTCATTCAAGAGTCGAGAATAAATATCAAACGCTCGCTCACCCTCATGTGTGCGCTCAATAACCGTTGGAACTAGATAGTTTGATGGTTTCATACACCCAGTATACATACAAACTAGCACTCGATGCAAGTGAGTGCTAGTATCCTTACATGCTATGTTTTTGTTTATTTGTATGTTATAATATAATTATCTTCCGATGAGTACTCGCTTTTAGTAAAGGGGAGGAAAGATGAAGAGGCTGCTTACGAAAGGAACCGTTGCGGCGATGGTAGTGCTACTGTCACTATCCGCGACAGTAGTCTTCCCGTTCGCGAGCTCCTACGCGTTTGAGGCGCTGGAGACCGCGGCACTTCTGATTCTCGCAGCTGCGGCGGGACTTCTGGTGGCATCCATTGAAGGCCGTCTGCGGACTATCGCACACAAACGATGGGTTGAGGAGATCGACCACCAGCTCGCCGAGTAGCAGCAACGGGCTCCGGACATTTAACGTTTCCGGAGCCCGATAAGCCAGATTGTCTGGCTATTTTTTTGTATTCATTTTCAGCAAATGTTCAACCGTCTTGTCCGTCAACATCCTGCTGGCGATGTCCTGCCGAACTTCTGGCTGGTCGAGTTGCGCTACCATCTGTGGATTACTCTTGTACTGGTCTCTGAGCTGCGCTATCTGCTTATCTACATCTTCAGTTGCAGCCGTAATCTTCTCGGCTCTACTGAGTTCAGCCAGCGCCAATCCAGCCTGTACACGCTTTTTAGCTATCGGCGCCACGTCTTTTTCCGCCCATTTTTCTTTTGATTCAAAACCTTGGCTCTTTACGTAGTCATCAATAGACCGCCCCTGATACGCCAGGTTCTGAGTGATATCTTGCTCAACTGAGCGCATTTGATCCTTCAAAAGCACTTCCGGCACCGGCACCGTGCTGGCAGCAATCAGCTGCTCTACTATGTCGTCTTTTTGCTTGTCTTTGGCTTCAGACTGCTTACGGCTCGTTAGTTCGTCTTTTATATTCTTTTTAAGATCGGCGAGCGTCTTGAATGGTCCAGCCGAAGCAGCAAAGGCATCGTCAAGTTTTGGCGGCACGACTTCTTGCACTTTTTTAAGCGTGACCGTAAATACAACCGCCGCGCCTTTAAGATCTGGCACCTGGTAGTCTTCTGGGAATGTCACGTTCAGATCAAATGTCTCGCCTGGCTTTTTACCTACAATTCCTTCTTCAAACCCAGGGATAAAACTGTTCGAGCCAAGTGTCAGCGGGTAATCATCGGACGCGCCGCCATTAAACGGCTCGTCGTCTTTTTTGCCTACAAAATCGATGATGACTTCGTCGCCATTTTTTGCGGCACGCTTTACTTCCTTCTTTTCGGCCTGGCTTTGGCGCAGTCGCTCCAGCACTTCATCAACTTCTTTTGCCGTCACGCTTACTTTTGGCTTCGTGACGCTAAGCTTCTTGTAATCACCGAGTTTTACAGCTGGCAGCACTTCGGCCTCAGCTGTAAATTCGAGGCTCTGGCCTGGCACATACGATTTAATGTCCACTTCCGGACGCTCAAGCGCTTGCAGGTTCTCGCCTAGGAATGCCTCAGCCACCGCTTTTGACAGAGCGTCTTCTAGTGTTTGCTGCGCCAGCGTATTCGGGTCGACATGTTTGGCAGCCACGCTGGCTGGCGCTTTGCCTTCACGAAAACCCGGAGCTTTCACCTTCTTAGCTAATTTTGTAATCGCGACCTGCTGCGCCGCCTCAAGTTCGGTTGGTTCAAGTGAAATGGTCAGCTTGACCTTAGTATCACTCACATGTTCTACAGTTCTCTTCATTTGACGTATTGTAACAGATTAGAACATCTCGTTCAAACACTCCAATGGCACCCCGCACATAACTATCGTCCCCCAACTTGCTCAAGGTCGGACCTTGAGCAAAAGTTCCGCGCAGCTACGTTAAATGAGAGAATGGATTACACAAACAAATCGTCGATATCGCTTTCGCGCTTGATGCGGCGATCCTTTATCGTACTCACAATCCGCTCGAAACTGAGCGTCTTTTCTTCGGTCGAAGCTGTCACTTTGAACGGATACAGTTGGCTCTCAGCCTCTTCCGCGCCAACGAAAATTATAAATGGAATGTCTTTTTTCAGCGCCGTTTTTATCTGCTTGTCGGTTTTGCGATTAGTAATATCAAGCTCGGTTTTCACACCTTCGGCCCGCAAATCCCTGGCAAGCTTCGAGGCCGCAGCTTCGCCGCCCTCAAGAACGACAAGATACACTTCGGTCGTAGAATGGAACACCGGTAGTAGCTTGTGGCTAGCCAGGAATAGTTCTGTGGTCGTCAGCCCGGGCGCAAACCCAACCGCCGAAATCGGCTCGGCACCAAAAAGCCCCACCAGCCCATCGTAGCGGCCACCGCCAAAGAGTGAACGGTTATTTTCAGGGTCTGTATCAAAAAATTCAAACACTGTGCCAGTATAGTAGTCGAGTCCGCGCATCAGCGTGATGTCAAATTTCGCGCTGGTTATGCCGCTGTTAATAAGTATCGTAAACAGCTCGCGTACTTCCGCCATAGCTTCACACCCCAGCACCTCGGCTGGCAGGTCGTTTATCGTCTTGGCAGACAGAAGCGCCGCGATTTTAGAGAGTCCCTCTTGGCCACCCGACTCACCGAAAATACCAAGCGCCTGGTCGCGAAAATCAGCCGCGTCGATTTTATTCTTTCTATCAAACAGCTTCATCATCTGTTCAGACTGAGCTGTGTCGAGTCCAAGGTAGCCGCTCATCATCTGCTGGATGACTTTACGGTTATTCACCTTAATCTCATACATCTCGCTGGTGGCGCCAAAAGCTCTCAGCAGGTCGTTGCCCATGCTGATAATTTCCGCATCAGCCCTGACATCATCCACACCAAAAAGGTCGACGTTCAGCTGCCAAAACTCACGTTCACGGCCACGCTGCGGACGCTCGTAGCGCATAAAGTTAGCGATACTATACAGCCGCGCCGGATACGCCATCTCCTGGCGCTTCCCAGCCACGAGACGCGACACCGACGGCGTCATTTCCGGGCGTATCGCCACCTGCCTATCGCCGCGATCCATAAAAGTATACGTCTGGTCATTCACGATTTCCTGGCCGGATTTCGCGGCGTACACTTCAAGCGGCTCTAATAGTGGCGTACCGTATTCCTCGTAGCCATACTGCTCGGAAACACGGCGCCACATGCTAAAAATATAATTCTGCACCCGCTTTTCAGCAGGGTAATAATCACGAGTGCCTTTATAAGGCTGTGAGCTTAGGGCGGTCATTGGGGATATTGTCGCATTTTTTACACTAATATGCAAGCATAAGTAGTATAGCCCTACCCCTTTAATGTATGCTGTTGCGCCCACGCATACATCGCAATCCCCGCCGCCACGCCGACATTGATTGAGCGGGTGCTGCCAAATTGTTCGATTGCAACTATTTGCCCTGCTGTTGCGGCGAGCTCGGGTGAGATGCCCGGGCCTTCTTGGCCAAATACAAGTACAGCGTTTTTTGGCAAATTTGTTTTACCTAGCGGCACACTCTCTTCGATGTTATCTACGGCGATTATTTCGCGCTTTTTCTCACTCATTGCTTTCACGAATTCACCAACCGATGCGTGGTAGTGAACGTGCAAATATTTATCGGTCGCCATCGCCCCGCGCTTGTTCCATTGCTTGCGGCCGACCACATGCACATGCCGCACGCCGAATGCATTGGCACTGCGTACAATCGTACCCATGTTAAAATCTCTCTCGGTATTTTCGATAGCAATCTCAAGCCCAGTACCACACTTATCAAGTTCGGCGACGATAGCTTCGTGACTCCACCCCTTAAATTCATCTATGACATTACGTGTGTCTTGCATAAAAATAGTATAGCCTATCGAGACTATTGACTTATTTAAGCTTTAGTGTTATAGTGTATGATGAAAAGAATTGATAGTTGGAAAGGAATTGTATGACTTCCCCGGAAAATCTAAATAGTGAGCAAGTAGATATCCCGACCCTTAAAGTTCCACTAAAATGGGCAGGCATCAACATTGATCAGCCTGAAGGTGGAGTTCCTTGTATTGAAGTCCCGATGACACCTGCTAGCGACATACCTGACTTCCCGTCTCAGGATAATTATGAGCCAGATCCTTTCGGACCTGAAGCGAATAGCGACTACTACGATCCTATATAGCCAGATAGTATTCCCAAGCTGTTTAGCTCAAGGTCCGACCTTGAGCAAGACAGAGAAAACGCTAGCCTTTCGGGCTAGCGTTTTAGTTTGCAGCGTACATTTGTTATATAGGGTAGCCCTACCGCTTGACCAGCTTAAAGCGTTTTTTCGCAATCAGCGCTATCATCACACCTAGAGTGGCGACTGCGGCAATCTGCAACCATGGGGTGACTTGAGCCCATAGCTGCGGCAATCGATGACTCAAGCCGCTCCACAAGTCGCCATCCGATACAGAGAAATGTAGTTTAGCAGCAGCGGCTATACCAACCGTTGAGCCAGTGCTCGACTGCACCGGGCGACCCTCAAGATACGCGAAATATTGCCCCGACTCGACCGTGATGGGCAGCAATATATCGATAGCAACTTCCTGTACCGCCCCCGGCTCAAGCGTAAAAGTGCGGGGCGTGTACGAGAACCAGTCTTCGTCCGGCCTCAGTTCTGGCTGCTCAGAGTGGAAAGCCAAGCCAACCTCGTATTCAGCAGTTTCATCACCGGTATTGATGACGGCAAGTGATGGCAGATGATACCTTGCTCCGGGCTGAAGATTCTCTTCTACTTCTATCTTGCCCGTGCTTATACCAACTCCAGGAGCAGCTACAGCAGGTAGAGATGGCATCATGGCTACAATAGGAAAAATTAGGGCGACAGCACCCATAAGTGCTCGAGATAAGCTAATTAGTGTGCGCATAACAATCCGCTACTACGGAAGGACTGCCTGTACAGTTACGCTAGATGACTGTTCAAGGAAGCTCGATGATGTAGTAGGAGTGGTGATGTAAAGGTCAAAATCCTGCGTACCAGCCGGCGCAATGTCTGACGCCAATGTCGCAT
>JAUIHN010000038.1 GCA_030432305.1 bacterium
AGTCTGGTGGTCGCGGTCAGTACGGTGACGTCTGGATCCGTTTCGAGCCGACCGAATCTGGTGAAGGCTTTGAATGGGGCGACGAAATCAAGGGTGGCGTGGTGCCGCAGGAATATCGTGGCCCAGTCCAAAAAGGTGTCAAAGATACGCTCGATAGCGGTGTTATCGCCGGCTATCCGATGATTGGCGTTAAAGCGACGCTATATGATGGTAGCTATCACGATGTCGACTCATCTGAGCTCGCCTTCAACCTCGCTGGCGTGCTGGCAGTTCGCGAAGGTATCCCGAAGGCTAAGCCTGTAATCTTAGAGCCCGTCATGAAAGTCGAAGTATCGACACCAGAGGAATTTATGGGTGATATCATTGGCGACATGAACTCACGCCGTGGCCGTATTGACGCCATGGAGGACATTCCTGGTGGCGCCAAGCTGGTTCGTGCCTATGTGCCGCTGGCAAATCTCTTCGGGTACACCAACGACATCCGTTCGATGAGCCAAGGCCGTGCTGCCAGCACCATGGAACTCTCCCAGTACGAGGAAGTACCACCAAACGTGGCGCAGGAAATCATCGCCAATCGCACTGGCAAGTAGTCGTCACTACCTAAAGGCCACCCAGGGCGAAAACCCCTTTACTCTAGGGGACGATATATGTATAATGTAATTCATATGACGTGGGGTCTTTTGTTCAATGCCCACGCGTAATAAATAATAATAAGGAGAATTAATCTACATGGCAGATTTTGACCGCTCTAAGCCACACGTAAACGTTGGTACTATGGGTCACGTCGACCACGGTAAAACTACTTTGACGGCTGCAATTTCGCACGTCCTTGCAGAGAAGCACCCAAGCGAAGTAAACAAGCCTCGCGACTACGATACAATCGATAACGCACCAGAAGAGAAAGCTCGTGGTATTACCATCGCTTCTTCTCACATTGAGTACGAATCACCGAAGCGCCACTATGCGCACGTCGACATGCCTGGTCACGCCGACTACGTCAAGAACATGATTACCGGTGCCGCTCAGGTTGACGGTGCTATCCTTGTGGTAGCTGCAACTGACGGACCGCTTCCACAGACTCGCGAGCACGTGCTACTTGCCAAGCAAGTTGGTGTGCCAAAGATCGTAGTCTTCCTCAACAAGATGGACATTGCAGACGCTGAACTGGTTGAGCTAGTTGAGATGGATATTCGCGAACTACTTGCGAAGAACGGCTTCGACGAAGACGCTCCTATTATCAAGGGTTCTGCTACTGGCGCGCTCGAAGGCAACGCCGAGTATCAGGATGCCATCATGGAACTGGTTAACGCGCTTGACGATTACATCCCAGAGCCACCACGCGAAATGGATAAGCCATTCCTGATGCCTATCGAGGACGTCTTCTCGATCAAGGGTCGTGGTACGGTTGCAACTGGTCGTATCGAGCAGGGCGTTATCAATCTCAACGAAGAAGTTGAAATTGTCGGTGTTCGTGACACGCAGAAATCTGTCGTCACGGGTATCGAAGCCTTCAAGAAAAACCTCGATAAGGGTCAAGCTGGTGACAACGCCGGTCTGCTCCTCCGCGGTATTGAGCGCGAAGATATCGAGCGTGGTCAGGTTATCGCTAAGCCTGGTAGCATTACGCCTCACACTGAGTTTGAGTCTGAAGTCTACGTTCTGAAGAAAGAAGAAGGTGGTCGTCACACACCATTTACTAAGGGTTACAAGCCACAGTTCTACTTCCGTACAACTGATGTCACTGGTGAAGTTGAACTCCCAGAAGGCAAGGAAATGGTCATGCCTGGTGACACTATCACCTTTAAGGTAAAGCTGATGGCTCCTATTGCTATGGAGCAAGGCCTCAACTTCGCTATCCGCGAAGGTGGTCGCACCGTTGGTGCCGGTGTCGTTACGAAGATTATCAAGTAATTGTACGAATCACCATAAGAATACTCCCGGGTTTTCTCGGGGTATTTTTATTTCACGCCCTACTTCTTTATACTGGTAGTAATGATGGTTGCAAAAAAGAAATTCCACAGTGCTCGGCTTCACGTGCGCCAGTTCCTCAGCAAGTACCGCTACAGTCTCGCGAGTATTGTTCTTATCCTCGGTGTATGGGGTATGGCCTCTGCAGTGGCCTGGAATTACTTTGAGCAGGAACAAGAGCTTCAGGAGGCTACTTCTCAGCAGCAGCTCCATGAGCTTGACCAAGCGATCGAGCGGCTAGAGGCAGAGAAACAAGCCCAGGAAAAGCTCGAAGAAGAAAAACGAAAAGCTGCCGCCGAAGCCGAGGCCAAGAAAAAGGCCGAAGAGGAGGCGAGGCGAGCCGCCGAGGCGAGCCAGAATACGCAGGCTGGCGGTACCAGCGGGAGCTGCAACACTGCCAGCTCGCATACCAACCCAAACGCTATTGATGTAATGGTGAATAAAAAACACTGTCTCAAGCCACTGAGCTTTGCGCCGCCCGATCTTGTATCGACACACGGGGCGACCATCAGCGCCAAAGCAGCCGCAGATTTTAATCGGATGTATGCCGACGCCGTCGCGGCTGGGCAGGCCTTTACAGTAAGTAGTAGCTATCGTTCGTACGCCACGCAGGTATCGACCTATAACTACTGGGTGTCGGTTAATGGCAAGGCGGCAGCAGACACGGTCAGCGCGCGCCCTGGCTTTAGTGAGCATCAGACTGGCCTGGCTGTCGATGTCGGTGTGGGTGGCTGCACCTTAGGTTGCTTTGGTGGTACCAGCCAATACCAATGGTTTCAAGCAAACGCTGCCAAGTATGGGTTTATTCAGCGCTATTACAGCGGCTATGAGCATATCACTGGCTATGCAGGAGAAACCTGGCACTACCGCTATATTGGCGTAGCGGCCGCCCAGGACATGCAGGCAAAAGGCATTAAGACACTGGAGCAATATTGGGGTATGGAAGGCGGCACATATCGCTAGGAACGCTTACTAGCTTTAGATCGTTTGGTTTTTTGGCCAGTACCTCGCCATTGCAGGGCAAATAGCATGAGACCAATCGCAATCACGAGCTCTTTATACTCAGAAATCGTATTAGGCGATTGGTCTATCGTCTGTAAATAGGAAACGAATAAACCAAGGCTGATAAGCAGTAGACTTAAGAGAAGTAAGTGAACAGTAATAATCTCCTTTCTTCTCGCCGCCGTTAGTAGCTGCCACCCCAATAGAACAAGTCCAACGTAGAGCGCGAGTAGGTATAGCATGGCTGCCCACGGCTTTTCGATAACGTAAATAAACCGAGGATCAATCATACCGAGGATGGCAAACGATGGGATGGCTAGCCATTGTGGTGCGATGAATGAGCCAAGAGGCATGAGCGGAGTGTTTTTTATCAGGCGTTTGATTTGACCGGCAAAAATAGGAAGAATAATTAAAAACAAAAAAGCGCCGTAATGATATCCAACATTTGAGACATCTGTCTGAAGGTTGTGGAGGTTGAGTTCGTTTTGCCAATTGTACTGCTCTAGAAATTCACCAGTTTCGATGCCGAGGATACGCTGTCCCCACGAAATCTCTTCGCCGGCAAACACAAAAAACGCTAAGGCAACGGCAAAAGCAATCAGAGCTACTGGTAGGTTTTTTGAGCCACGTGCCAGTAGTCGCGTAGCTCGGATAGCCATGGCGAGCGAGGCAACAAGTAGTAGAAGCGCAGAAAGCGCCTCCACTGGCCCGTCCTCAAATCCAACATGGGCAGCAATAGACGGCGTAAACCACAATAATAAAAGCAGTGACGCACTTACTGCGTATATAGCAGAGATAGAGATCCGCTCGTAGAGTAGCCGGGATGTATTGCCAATCATCAGTTTAGTGTAGCATGAGCGACACGCCATTTTTAGTTGCCGGTATCGCCTCAATATTGTACAATGAGCTAGTTATTACAAAATAATACCGAGAACTTGGGGCTTAGAAGTGTTTTCAAGGTTACGGTATAGTACATGAAAGGAAAAATTAAATGGCAGACAAAGACAATAGTCTTCGTATTCGCATTCGCCTAAAGGCCTATGACCACAAGGTTATCGACCAGTCGGCAAAACAAATTATCGATACTGCACTGCGTACCGGCGCTACTATTGCTGGTCCGGTACCGCTGCCGACCAGGCGGAGTTCATACACGGTGGTAAAGTCACCACACGTCTATAAGACCGGTGGTGAAACGTTTGAAATGCGCGTTCACAAGCGCCTGATCGATATCACTGATGCCACACCAAAGACAATCGACAGCCTGCAAAGCCTCTCGCTTCCAGCCGGAGTTGATGCTGAAATTAGAATGTAGCTAAACATTCGCTGACCTGCCCGCCCTGCGAGGCAGGCGGGAATCCGCATGTAATTTGAATAAAATCACACAAAACAAAAACCGCTACTTTTAGGTAGCGGTTTTTCGTTAGGCCACAACCGATCTAACCTGCTAACTGGCTTGTCGAGCTTTGATAGCTTGAATTTCAAGCGTCGGATCGCTATTCATATTGTTTCTATCGACTTGGTCGTAGAGCTCACGCACTCGTAGGTCGAGCGTGTAGATCCAGATAGTAAACAATATAGCTGCAGCACCAAAAATCAGCCAATAGACGGTCTGTTCGGTGATACGAAACTCAAAAAAGTCCTGCTTGGCGGCCGCAGATGATTTCGCTCGTTTCTTAGTAGACATGCGCTTGGTTGTCGACGCGGGTCGTTTAGTTGTTTTTTTGCGAGTTGTCGTTGTAGCTTTCGATTTTGCTTTCGCTGTCTTAGCCATGCCATCTCCTTAACTAGTAGGTTTGCCTGTATTATGACTGCTTATGCTTCTAGATGCAAGAGTTTGCGTAAGCGGTATGACCTTTGGTACACTGAGGGTACTAATGGCCAAACAAAAACAAAAACGACCACGCACCTATGCTCGCAACCGCGCCAAGCGCTACCGCGAGAAGATATATGAAAGCGACAGCACGTACTTTTTAAAGTTGGTAGTCTTTGTGCTACTTGGTACTTTGTGGCTTAAGTTTGCGCAGCCGCTGGTTGTGGCCGGCATTCCTTTTGGCGGCATACCTCTAGGGCTACTGGTTGGCTTGCTGCTCGTGCGAGGTTTTGAGAAGTACCAGAGTGACCGTAAAATCTGGTACGCTATACTGCTCGTCGTGACGATTATTAGCCATTTCGTGCCTGCTGGTATAGTTATATAGCCCGTAGGAGTTCGCAAGAACGAGCGCCCCTTTTTAAACTGTTGACTAGAGTAGCAAGCTGTGCTACAGTTAATTGGTAACTTATTACGTAATAACAACTCGCTTCCGCGTGAATGAGAAGGTCTACGGAAACCGCTCGTCACCGGAGGTTTTAAGTGGGAGTAAGAAGGCATGAAAGCGCTTCTCGGTACCAAAATTGGTATGACCCAAATCATCAGCCCAGAAGGCGTGGCAATTCCTGTCACCCTAATCAAGGCTGGCCCTGTGACTGTGACTCAGGTAAAGACCATCGAGCGTGATGGCTACAACGCAGTCCAAGTAGGGTACGATACGGGTAAGAACCTGAGCAAGGCCGTCGCTGGACACGTTAAGTCCAGCAAAACCACCCCGAAACATATTCGGGAAATCCGCGTAGATGACCTACCGGAAGATACTAAGGTTGGTGATGCTATCGATGTCAGTGCATTTGCGCTAGGCGACATGGTAGATGCTACCGGTACGAGCAAAGGTAAGGGCTTTGCCGGTACGGTTAAGCGGCACAATTTCAACACCAGCAAAAATACTCACGGTGGTCAGGGAAATGTTCGTAAAGTCGGATCAATCGGTTCGATGTACCCACAGAAAATTTTTAAAGGTAAGCGCATGCCGGGCCGCATGGGGCACGACCAAGTGACCGTTAAGAATCTCCAGGTGGCATACGTGTCGCTCGAAGACAATCTTATCGGCCTGAAGGGTGCCGTGCCCGGTCCTAAGAAAGGGCTTATCGTGATTGGAGGAAAGGCATAATGGCGGAAACTACCAAAACAACGCTCCCGAAAACAGTATTTGCTGTTGATGTGCCAAATCACGATTTGTTGCAGCGTGCCTACAATAGCTACCTTGCGAATACCCGCGTGAGCGCTCCTGGCGTGAAGACTCGCGGCCTCGTGAGCGGCGGTGGCAAAAAGCCATGGCGACAAAAAGGCACCGGCCGAGCTCGCGTCGGTTCTATCCGTAGCCCAATTTGGCGCGGCGGTGGTATCACGTTCGGCCCAACTGGCAACGAAAATCATACTATCAAACTTTCGAAGACCAGCAAGCGCGTGGCGCTTCGTCAAGCACTAACACTGGCGGCTCAAGCCAAAAAGATTACCGTCAAAGACATCAAATCAACTGGCAGAACTAAAGAGATGGCTGCATTCCTGGCTACTAACAAGCTTTCAGGCAAGGTGCTGCTGGTTGTTGATGAGAAAACCCCTGAACTGATACGGGCTACTAACAACCTAGAGAACGTTCTCTTGGTTCGTGGCACCTACCTCAGTGTGTACCGAATTCTGAACGCCGATGCCATTGTCATGACATCAGCGGCCGTAAAGTCGGTTGCCGAGTGGCTCACGGAGGGAGAGAAATAACATGCTGATTACTCCTATCACGACCGAAAAGGCCTACGGCCTCAGCGCAGGTATGAACACCTACGTGTTTAGCGTGCCTCTGGGCGCCAACAAGCAAGATATTGCTCGAGCGGTCGAAGAACAATATGAAGTCAAAGTCACAGGCGTCAAAACCCTGGTGCAAAATGGTAAATCAATTCGCTTTTCGCGCGGTAAGAATCGCTACCCAGGTACGACAACTCGCCGCGATAGTAAAAAAGCGTATGTGACGCTCGCTGCTAACAATACAATCGCTGTATTCGATGCAGTAGAGCAGGAGGCAAACTAATGCCAATTAAAGTCTACAATCCAACTACACCGGCTCGTCGCGGTATGACCTCTCAAGATACCAGTGAGATTACGACGCGTAAGCCGCTCAAGAGCCTGACCCGCAGCAAAAAGCAGCAAGCCGGGCGCAACAATACCGGTCGCATTACCACCCGTCATCGCGGTGGTGGTGTCAAGCGACACTATCGTCTGCTAAATCACAACTTGGCAGATGGTTTGAAGCTGACCGTTGAAGAAATCGAATACGATCCAAATCGTAGCGCACGCATCGCTCGAGTCAAAGATCAGCACGGCACGTACCACTACATCTTGGCTGACACGAGCATGCAAAAGGGCAAGGTAATTCAAAGCGGCGCAAACAGCGCTATCGAAGCCAGCAACCGCTTGCCACTGGAAAACATCCCTGTCGGTACGCAGATTTACGCTATCGAAATCAACCCGGGTAGCGGCGCCAAAATGGTACGTGCAGCTGGCGCCAAAGCCCAGCTGATGGCGAAAGAAGGCGGCTACGCCCTAGTGCGTATGCCAAGCGGCGAAGTTCGTCGTTTCCGCCTTGATGTTACCGCCAGCATCGGCGTGGTTGGTAATGTCCAGCACCAGAACGTCAAGATTGGTTCGGCCGGCCGCAAACGCCGCAAGGGCATTCGTCCGACTGTCCGTGGTGTCGTTATGAACGCCGCAGATCACCCGCACGGTGGTGGTGACGGTGGTCGTCACGGTAGCGGTAAGCCACCACGTACACCGTGGGGTCAATTGACGCTAGGCTACCGCACGCGTAGGCGCAAGAGTACAAATAAGATGATAGTAAGAAGCCGTCACGAGGCGAAGAGGAAGAGGTAAGATATGAGTCGTTCACTCAAAAAAGGCCCATTCGTCGATTTCAAGCTCGCCCGCAAAGTGGCTGCGCTTGATCCGAATGACCGTACAGCTATCAAAACCTGGGCTCGCTCTAGCAGCATTAGTCCAGATATGGTTGGCCGCACAATTGCCGTTCATAACGGCAAGTTACATGTACCAGTGCTTATCACCGAGAATATGGTTGGTCATAAACTCGGTGAATTTAGCCCTACCCGAAAGTTCCGTAAGCACGGCGGGAAGGAAAAATAATGGCTGAGCTCGTAACCGTCCGTTCGTACGCTAAAGGCGTAGCTCAAGCACCGCGCAAGGTTGGTCTAGTGGCTAGCCTGGTTCGTGGTCGTCAGGTCGCCGATGCTCTTGTTATTCTTGAGCACGTGCCAAAGCGCGCAGCCGAGCCCGTCAAAAAGGCAATCGAAAGCGCCCAGGCAAACGCGACCAATAATTTTGGTCTAGACGCCAAGTCGCTAACGATTTCTACACTTTCTGTGACCGCCGGTACTCGTATGCGACGTTATACGCCGGCCTCTCGTGGCCGTGCGCTGCCGTTTGAGAAAATCACCAGCAACATCCTCG
>JAUIHN010000039.1 GCA_030432305.1 bacterium
TCTACGTACAGATAGAATGGCCGGCGATCTTTGATATCAGGAATGTCGCTACGACTCATGGCGGCGAGCTGAATTTTGGTTACCAAAAGCGACCCGAGAATGGAAGCATTGTCTTCACCGAGCAGGCCTTTTGATAAATTTACCACCAGTATCTTGCCGTCGTCCATGATGTGGCGAATATTAAAGGTCGATTTGGGCTGGCCGATAATATTTCGGATAACGGGGTTGGCTGTAAAGGCACCGACTTTGTTGAGTACCGGCGCTATTGCCTCGGCTGTGAACTTGTCATTCCAGCTGGCAAATTCGACGCGCCAGAATTGTAGTACCACCGTGTCGGTGCAGTACGTCAGAGTTTCTTCGCGGAATTTTTTATCGGTTAACATACGGGTAATGTCGAGCATTGTCGTACCTGGTCGATCGAGGAGCGCCAGCAGCGTGTAGCGCAAGATATATTCCAGGCGCGGACCCCACGAATTTTCGAACATGCGCTTTAAGACGCTTTTTTGCGATGGGTCGTAGATTTCGAGCGGGTTAAAACCAAGCGGAAACGCCGTATCTGCCGGGTTAAAATACACCACGTCCTTGAGGCGTGACTCTGGAATGAAGCGGAGGTTATCGACGGCAAAGTCGCCGTGCGGATCGATGATGGCGTAGCCTTGATTGTGAAAGACGTCGGATAGTGTGAATAGCTCCAGGAGTCCTGACTTACCTGTTCCGGTCTGGCCGATAACGTAGACATGACGTGAACGGTCGACGCGGAGCATGCCGAACTGGTGATTAACGCCGCGGAAGTTCGTCAGGCCAAAGGCGCTGATGTTTTCATCGATGGCGTCATTGCCGGTGATGACTGGTAGCTTCGACGGCGGCTCAGCGGTTTTGTTGGTCGCCCAAACGATATTCGGCGTCTCCACATTGGTGTGCGGCAGGTGCCAGACGCTGGCAATTTCTTCGATATTTAAAATAAAGCCGCGGTCATCAAACAACCGGGCGCGGTACTTGCTAAGATCTTCTTTTTGAAAACTCGCCCTCCCTTGCTTGAAGCCGTTTAAATTGGTGCTGTTGAACTGCTTGAATGTACCAACTAACGCCTGTAGCTGCAGCTTGGCGTTCGTCTCGCTTTCACCCAGATACGCGAAGCGGATTTTGGTTTGGTATCCGAGCTTCGTAGCTTTTTTCTCCGCTTCGGCGACGCGGGTTTTCTCGCGGTCAGACAGCTCTTTTGGTTTGCTCTCCCCTACTCCGCCTTCGGGTGGTTGCCAGAGAGCCGCAAACAAATCAGCCAGCCATGACAGGTTCACTCCTTCGCCGGCCAAAAAGCCAAACGGGCTGCCGTTTTTGACGCCGTCAACCCAGCGTGAAGCAGCTTTATGCCAGTCGTCCGCTACTGGGCGCGCCAGCACCTGCACCCACAGCTCCTCACCGGTCGACTCTAGTTTTGCCAAGGTTCCGGTGATGCCGGCTAGAGGGTCGACCTCGAAGTTTTGGAAGGTTTTAAGTGGTAAGAACTCGCTGTCGCTCAAGGTGATTTCTGAGGTACAGACCACGCTATGGTCGCGCTCGTGGCTGACGTAGTCTTCGTCGGCGGTAAAAATCTGCACTGTCGGGTACTGCGAATAGATTTGGCTTTCCACGAAGCTCTGCAAAGTCTTCGGCACCCACACATAAAATCGAATCTGACCATTAACAGAGGCGATTTCAAAACTCAGGTGTTCTTGGATGCCAGCATTGCTTCGCAGCTCCTCTTTGCTTCTCAGGATTCCATGCAGGCTGGCGAACATCTGCTCGGCGGCAAATTCAGACTTATCGTTGGTACGCGGTATCTCAAGTGAAAGCAGTACGCTCTCTTGGGCGCTGATGACTTCTGCTCTACGATAATTCCGCCACGTCAGGTACAAAAGAACGAAGACGATGGGCAGCCAAACATACCAATTAGTAAGAAGACTGATGAATCCGATAAAGAGTTCCATAACTACTGTCTATTGTCCCATCAGTACTCACGGTTTGCAAGCAGCCTACGCCGACGCTTCGTCGAGCGTATAGGTGGCTTTGGCGACGCGCTTGAACTGCGGTTTGCTCTGTAGGTTGAGCAAAATGGTTGTCTCTTTGACTTGGCGCTTTTTGAGCACTCGTTTGACGATTTCATCTCTGTGGAGCGGCTCACCGGCTTCTTTGATGACGCTGGTGATGATATCTGAAACCGTACCCTTGGAGTAGCCCCAGTTTTCCAGTGCGTAGATGCCGCGGCCGATGAGGATGAAACGCTTGTCTTTAATAAGTTCGTTGTGAATCGCCTGCGTGGTGACGTTGCGGCGTTTGAAATCACTATCCTTGATTGATGAAGCGATGTCAGAAAAGTGCATCGGCTTGCCGTTTTCGGCCAGAATCACGTAGATTTTGTCACGGATATTTTTCGGGTTAACGGTCGGCCATTTGATAAGCCCCCAGCGATCTTTGAGGTGCGCGAGGTGCTTACTGACAGAGGCGAGTGCTCGTACTTGGTCTGGATGCTCGTAACTTAATTTGCCAAAAAGCTCTTCTATGGTGAGCGGTTGGCCTTCTTTTTTGATGGTTTTAACAATCTCGTCCACTTCGTGCTTGAGCTTCTTCTCGTCACCATATTCGCTGATACCAATAGCGTGGTAATAGTTGTCATTTTCGTTGACGACGGTCAACTTTGGCGAGAGTTCGGCGATGAATGCGATGTGCGAACGCAGTAGCGGGTTTTTGGTTTCACTGGCGACGCGTTTGGCGATATCTTGGACACGACTAACGCGACCGTGCTCGGACAAGTCGCGAATCAACACGCGCTCGATGACGTGTACGGCCGGCAGCTTCTCTTCCTCAGCGGCAATTTTGAGGCGCACTAAAATAGCCTTTTCAAGCTGGCGTACACGCTCACGAGTAATGCCTAGAAGTTCACCAATCTGCTCTAGCGTCTCGCGGCGATCAAGGAGGCCAAAGCGACGAGTAATAATTTCTCGTTCGCGTTCTTGATCGATATAGGCAAGAACACTATCGACTGCTTCTTTTAGCTCTACAGCAGTGTCGTTTTTTGTTGGATTGTTTTCACTCATATGCTTGTTCGTCTTCCTCTCTGGCCTCGGGAGTGTGTGTTCTGTTAAACTATTACAGCAATTATAGAATAGATTATCGCATAAGTCAAATAATTGTTCTGTATACTTAATTATAGCATGAAATAGACGTATGTAGTAAAGAGTGGTATCACACTTTGTGATATGTTTTTGGGTGGCTAGCTGGTCTTGCGACGCTTGGCTCCACCGCGAGCTTTTCGCGTTGGTGCTTCTTCGAGTAGCGTCTTGGCCCGTTCGTGTGTGACATCTGTTGGCTTGACGTCTTTAGGAATCTTGGCATTCTTTTTGCCGTCAGTAATGTAGGCGCCGTAGCGGCCGTTAAGTACCTTAATGCCGTCGCCAAAGTCGGCGATGTTTTTTTCAGCCTCGCTTTTTAGTTTGGCTTCGTAGAGCTCAAGCGCTTTTTCGAGCGTAATATCGCGGGGATCGTCTTCTTTGAGGCTGACATAGAGTGGTTTGGACGTTTTGGTCTTGGTACCGATCTGGATAAATGGGCCGAAACGTCCGACGTTGGCCCTGATGTCTTGGCCGTCGGGAGTTTGGCCGACGAGCCGGGGCAGCTTAAAGGCTTCGAGTGCTTGCTCGAGTGTAACGGTCTCTATCTTTGCGCCGCTCGGCAGCGGGGCGAATTGAGGTTTTTCGTCGCTATCCTGACTACCTAGCTGCAACATCGGACCGAAGCGCCCAAAGCGGGCAAATATCGGCTTCTTTGTCTTGGGGTCGGCGCCGACTTCACGGTGGGCGCCGACGGTTGAGCGGTCGATACCGCCTGATTTCTCAATCAGCTCATGAAACGGCGTGTAAAAATTCTTTAGCATGGCATTTCGCGCCAGCTTGGCATCGGCGATGGCGTCGAACTCCTCTTCGACATTGGCCGTAAAGGCGTAGTCAACAATCTGCTCAAAGTGGTCAGAAAGAAAATCAGCAATCAGCTCGCCGCTTGGTGTCGGCACGAGCTTGCCTTTAGTAGACCCAGTCCGCTCAATTTCTACGTCTCGGCTTACAACCTCGACTTCAGGAGGGGCTTGCCCCTCCGCTTCGTTTTGGAGTGAATCCAAAACTTCAGCTCCACCCCCTAAAGCTCGGCTAACGCCTCGTGCCTGCGGCTGGCTGAGCCGTAATACAATCACTTCGCGCGGCTCACCTTCGCCCTCACCTCGTTCTACATAGCCGCGAGTTTGCACGGTGTCAATAATCGTAGCGTAGGTGCTTGGCCGGCCGATACCGAGTTCCTCGAGTTTCTTGACCAAACTACCTTCGGTGTAGCGGGCTGGCGGCTTGGCGAATACCTGGCGGGCAGAGAGCTCGCTGGCCGCTACGGCGTCATTGGCCGCAAGCGCTGGCAGGATCTCTTCTTTACTGGTGCCGTACACGCGCAAAAAGCCATCGAAGACTACAGTCTGCCCCTTCGCTTCGAAAATAGGATTTTGCGCTTTCCCTTTTTCATATTCCACTGCAATTGAGATAGTGGTATTCTCGAGCCTCGCTGGGCTCATCTGGCTGGCTAGAGTGCGGCGACGAATGAGATCGTAGAGCTTCTGGTCGTACTCGTTATCACTGGCCGTCTCGAGCGTGACATCCGTTGGGCGGATGGCCTCGTGCGCCTCCTGGGCGCTTTGGTTCTTGTTTTTGAACTTACGCACCGTCAGATATTCGGGGCCGTACAGGCGCTTAATGTGGTCTGAGGCGCTGGCGATGGCCTGTCCGCTGAGGTTGACGCTATCGGTACGCATGTAAGTAATTTTACCGGCCTGATACAGCTTCTGAGCGGCCGTCATGGTCGCCTTGGAGCCAAACCCGAGCTTGGAGTTCGCCTCCTGTTGCAAGGTGCTGGTCGTGAATGGCGCACCGGGGTTTCTAGTGCTCGGACTTTTGCTGATATCCGAGACCGTGAAAGTGGCGTTTTTTAGGCTCTCGAGGAATTCGCTGGCTGCCTTTTCGGTATCGAAACGCTGCTTGAGCTCAGCCTTGAACTCATCTTTGTCTTTATAAAAAAGCGCGCTTACCTTGAACTGCGACGAGCCCTCAAAAGCCGTAATTTCGCGTTCGCGCTCCACCAGCAGCCGCACGGCTGGGCTTTGTACGCGGCCGGCGCTCTTGCCGCCAGGGACTTTTTGCCAGACGACTGGGCTGAGCTCAAAGCCAACAATACGATCGAGAATTTGCCGGGCCTGCTGGGCTTCGACAAGGTTCATATCAACAGTGCGCGGATTTTCAACAGCTTTTTCAATGGCGCTTTTGGTAATCTCGTGAAAGACGATGCGCTTGGTGGTCTTGGGGTCGAGTTTTAATACCTCGCACAAATGCCAAGCAATCGCCTCTCCTTCGCGGTCTTCATCGGTTGCCAGCCAGACGGTGCTTGCAGCCTTTACGGCTTTTTTAAGTTCTGCTATTACCTTCTTTTTTTCGGGGTCGACTTCGTACTGCGTTTTAAAATTATTCTTGATGTCGACCGGCGGTGTGCCATCTTTGGTCTTCTTCGGGATAGAACGGATATGACCGATAGATGAGAGTACTTTAAAATCGCTACCGAGATACCTCTCGATAGTTTTTGCTTTAGCCGGGCTCTCGACGATGACTAGGTTTTTGCTCATGCTTTTTAATAGTATAGCTATTTATATGGCAATAGCCAGTACAACTAGCCATACTAACAGACGCTAAGGAAATGTAAATACTAAAAGCTAGCGCAGCGTCCACTGATTGGCGCCCAGCGAGCGTACGGTGCCGTTGATTTCCATCATGGTGAGGGTGCTGGCGAACTCGTGTGGTGCCAGTTTGCTCTTTTGCTGCAATTCATCACCGTCACGGATGCCAGATCGTAGCAGTGTGATGATGGCTGTTTCTTCTGGCGTGCTGCCAAGCGGCAGGCTAGCTTGTGGCTCTAAAAGTTCCGGGGCGATGGTTTCTATGATGTCTTCTGGTTTTGTGACCGGTGTGGCACCTTGTCTGAGCAGCGCGTTGCAACCAGCTGAAAGTGGGCTAGTGATATTGCCGGGTACGACGAACACTTCTTTGCCCTGCTCTATGGCATGGCCAGCCGTGTTAAGCGTACCGCTGCGCGCCGCTGCTTCGGTGATGATGACGGCATCGGCCAACCCGCTGACAATCCGGTTGCGTTCGAGAAATTGGTTGGGGTACGACGGAGTACCCGATTCATACTCTGTCACGATCGCGCCGCCGCTTTTTACGATTTGTTCAGCCAATGCCTTGTGGCTACTGGGATAAATGGCGGGGAGTCCGTTGCCAAGTACGGCGATAGTCGTGCCGCCAGCCTCCAGCGCAGCCTTATGAGCGATGCCGTCGACACCGAGCGCCAGGCCGCTGATGATGACAATTCCCTTTTTGGCGAGATCGTACGCCAATTGCTGCGTGACCTCTTTGCCGTAGCTGGAGGGTTTACGCGTACCGACGATGGCGACACTTGTTCTCCTCTGGTCGGGCAAAGTGCCTATGCTATATAACTTATCTGGGCAAGACGCAATAGATTCTAATATCTGAAGGTATGGATGCGACAGAGGCGATACTGTATTGATTTTCATAGTGATTTATGTAAAAAAGTATTGACACAAAGCATAAAACGTGCTACTATCATGCATGGTTGATTGATGTATATCAGTCAAACGCACCTTATACCCCCTATTCTAACTGTTTTAGTTAGAGTGTACGTAGTGCGTCTATAAGTAGTCTACCCTCCACTTTTAGACAGTATACCACTACGTGCATACTAACCCCTTTAACTTCACCCCCGAGATCTTCGGATTTCGGAGGAACCTTAATCGGCAGATTTCTTTTGAGGCGAGTATCAAGTATTGGCCGTCAAAAGCCAGGCGCGACCACTACTAAGCTTTTGGTTCCGACGCTTCGCTAGGAGAAATCTGGGTGGGTTGAAGGGCAAAGTAGCGCTTTCGAGTGATGCCCACCCTTACTCGGAGGCGCTTTTTTGTTGGTGATTTTTAGGAGGGGTTCATCCCTCCGTCTTGGTGCGAAGTAAATTCGCACGCTTCGACTCCTCCCCCTGAAGCTCGGCTTACGCCTCGTGCTTCGCGCGTTTCGTGACTACTCTTGTGCATATTCAGTTAATGTTATATAATTATAATTAAGGATTTCGTAGCTCGCGAAAGCCTTAGAGTTCGAGGGGATCCTCGGCTCTTTCGCATATACCTCTGGAAGGAGGTGAGTAAGATGCGTTTTCTGGCAAAGTTCCGCAGGGGCGGTGCCGCAAACGAGTGCACGTGTAAGTGCGTGCGCTGTAGTGTCGGCAAGCACTGCGGGAACTACGCTACCGGCTGCTGGTACGGCTGGTAGCCCGTAGAGTGGTTTGCAGGCTCCACTTTAAAAAGGCCTGCTTTACACTCTGCTTTTAGTTGTTTGTAAATACTCTAGCTCGGCTTCTTGGGCAATTTTTGGACTAATGTCCCAGACTGTCTGCCACAATTTCTCGAAGTACTCTGTCTCCTCACTGAAGAATTCTTGTGAGTATACTCCGCCCAAATAAAAAGCCGCAGCAGTCTCGGGTTTTCGCGTTCTTGATGCCAGTATTTGCGAAAAGGCGAGTGTACTTGTAGCCGGATACCCGTAAAATATCCCGGCTTCTATTTCACTGAGCGTCTCCCATCTAGTCCTGATATACTCAAGGATCGCTTCATTTATCCCTACCAAAATCCAACGCTCGCCCACTTCCGTACTCATGTGTCTAAAAGGTATACGCAAGGCTTCAAGCTGTGTTTCATACTGCTTGAAGCTTGTAGCACCAACACCGACGTCGCATATCTGCTGGCTTCCCGAGAGAACAAGAGTTAGGTGAACTTTCTCTCCAGTAGAGAAGACCTCTGATTCCTCGAGACCGGAAACTCTTTGAGTATCGGCAAGGACCCTCTTTTTTTGAGACTCATTTGGCTCAAAGTTCGTAAAAAACGCGGGTAGCATGTTCCAATAATACCACTGGTTTCTACGGTGGCCGTCTGCCGGATTTATCTCATCCGAAGAAAAT
>JAUIHN010000040.1 GCA_030432305.1 bacterium
GATACACTGGCATTCCAAAATGATATTGACGGTCAGAGCCTGACGGATTTTTGGAATGAAGTTGGTAAGGACATCCATAAGAAGTAAAATAGACTAAATGGATATTAGCGATCAAGAGTTTGACCAGCTCGTCACTAGAGCTATGGATGAATTGCCGCAGGAGTATATTACGCAGCTCGATAATGTGGCGATTGTCTATGCCGACGAGCCGACCGACGAGCAGGTTCATCGTATGAAGATAGACAACAACCATCTTTTGCTGGGGCTGTATGAAGGCATACCCAGGACGCAGCGCGGCGGTAATTACAGTATGGTGTTGCCGGATAAAATTACGCTATTTAAAAAGCCGATTTTGGCTGTGACGCACAGCAAAGAAGCGCTCTTTGAGCAGATTAAGCGGACGCTGTGGCACGAGATTGCTCATCACTACGGGCTTGACCATGGGCGAATCGACTCGCTGGAAGCCGCCAAAAGAGCGAATAAATTTAGCGACTCGTAAGTAGACGCCACTGCCACGAGGGCTGGGCTATAGCATCGGTGGCGATGAGGTCGCTTTTTTCGCCGTTCACGGTAATACTGCCGAGTACGTCGCTTGCCTGAAAGGGAGCTGTGCTATCGAGCATTATTTCCGGTTCGGCCTTTTCATATCTCCAACCGAAAGTCGTAATGTCGCTGGCGGCCACGACATCGCTGGTCTCACCCCACGGTGTAGAGATAGTCGCGATAACGGTGCCTTTTTCGACAAGCGTTTTTTCGACAAAAAGCGACTTCACTTTTTCGGCCAAAGCGCCGGCATTCGCGATGGCACTGTAAGTCGTCGGTGCGCCCTGTACAGCGCCAACGACGGTGACGGGTGCTCCGCCATCAGGTGCAAATTCGCTGGCAATCATAAAGACGCCGCCGACCGAGGGCAGGCTACCGGTTTTGATGCCGACCACGCCGTTTTGGCCGAGCATCCAGTTGGTGCTTGGTTTAGCACCGTCACCTGGAAAATTGCTTGAGGGCTGACGTACAATTTCGCGCACAACATCGTGCTTCATGGCGGCGATAGCCAGTTTTGTTAAATCTTCGGCTGTGGTGGTGGTTGTGGTGCTCAGGCCGCTAGCGTCGGTGCCGACGGTGGTGTTTGTCATGCCGAGTTCGTCTACTAATTTTTGCGCAGCGATTTGGTACTCCGATAAGCTGCCGAATGCCCACACCGCTAAGCCATCTGCTAGGTTGTTACCACTTCGTATCAAGATGCCTTGGAGCATTTGATACTGTGTAAGCTGTTGGCCGAGCTCGACTTCTACCAATGACCCGCCAGCGCGGAAGTAGTCATCGTACAGGCGCATATCTTGTTCGTCTATTGTAAGAGTCGGTCCAGCTTCGCCCGGTGCGAGCGGTTTTTCTTTTAGGATAGTAAGCGCCGCGATAATCTTGGCAGTTGAGGCCGCCGGCCATACTTTTTGGTTTGTTTCAGACGCTAAAATGCCGTCCTCAACCGTACCAACACTGGCCTGGGCAGCTGCTGGCCAGACGATGTCAATCGGTGCTTTACTTTCGTCCTGGATTTCCAGCACGGTGGCTACGGCGGGCGGGTCTATCGGTCTTGAGTAGCGATACAACCCAAAGAATAGCAAAAATAGACCGAGCAGGAGTAGTGCTTGTTTCTTTTGTACTAAAAAACGGCGTTTTTTTGCTATCTCACGTCGCATTCCCCTCATGATAATTCCCTTAACTATTATTGTCCAGCTGCGCGCGAGCTCTCGGGGTGTGAATTCGCCAGAGCTGTGGTATAGTAAGGAAAATTAGTATCTAGCCAACCGAGTGGAGTCGGAAGGGAAGGAAATATTCTATGGCGCTAAGCATTTCATCAAAACGTTCGTTTTCAGCGAGCAAACTAACGGGGGCGTTTGTCGGAATATTCGCGCTGATTATCCAGTCGATTATCCCGCTTAATATTCCGGCGGCGTTTGCGGCAGATGCACTTACTGTCACACCAAGCTCTCACTCCATTGACGGCGCAGCGTCGCCAGTCGAAGTTGTCTCAACAGTTGATGCGACCGGGTACGAGAGTCTACAGCTCGTGTTCGATTACAATATCGGCAATCTCGAGGCAAGCGACAACGATACCTTTACGTATGGCTGGCGAATTGCTGGCACGATTGACACCAACGACCTCGGTACTATCGAGGGTGAGACCGGTAACCCCGGCCCGAATGAAGACGGCAACGTTTCGACTCCACTGCCTGCAGCTGCAGCTAATAATAATCTCGAGCTATACTTCATCAATGATTCAAGTGCTATCAACGATACGATAGCCATCTCAAACATCGCAGTAAGCGGCGATAGCATAGTTGGCGGACAATTCAACGGTAGTGGCGCAGCGTATCGCCAGGCGCCAAACTATGATGGTATCGCTGTCGACGTTCGCGTAAAAGATGTGTTTGACCTGACCGGCCTTTCTGTTGTCGTGAATCGAACAAGCGGTGGAGCTGTTGAAAAAACCGCCAAGCAATCGGTAATCGATAGCATTAACGCCGCGAATGGCGCTCCAATCTCAAGGACAGCGCCTATTGTTGTGCAACCTGGCACCTATGACGAAACAGGCAGTAGCTCATGGAATGCGCCAGTCGGTGCGATTTGGGATGAGACCACCGTGCCAATCGATGTTGTGCTGACGATGACTTTCTCTGATAGTTCAACTGAAACTGAGACCCTAACTATTAATGATAGCTCGGTAGCATACGCTGACATCGCTCCAGAAGCTCCTCCTGCGCCACCGGTAGTGACTGAGGTTGACGTCTTCGGCGACACTGCGAGTGGCGAAAATCAGCCCGGCTGGCTGTTCAATAGAGACCTCAGTACGCAAACGCCATTCGAATTTAACAGCGACGAAGCTGTTATCGGTAGTGGGTCACTGTACGTGCAGCCGATTACGAACACGATAAATGGAAGTAGCGATAAATTTATCGGTGAATTCTTTGCGCTCACCAAGATCGATGACATTACGAGCTTTAGCTATGACTACAAAATTGGTGCTGGCGGTGATGCATCGGACGCCAACGAGTTTTACCTGAATGTCTACGCGAATTACGGCGAATCAAGTGGCACGAAATATTACGACTGTCGGTACAATGTTGTCCCAACCATTGGATCAACCTCCGACTTCACGATGGTTACATTCGACCCGACCGAAAGTTATCCGGTGGCGACTCGCGGTGGGGCGTCAGCTTCTCCGTACACCTGTCCGTCTGTGCCAGCTGATATGAATACACAGAGCCCAGGCTCGACTGTCCGTGCGTTTGCAATAAATGTTGGCGATACGGCTGCGACTGATCAGGGTCTCGATGGATACTACGATAATGTCGTCTTTGCGACTACAAGTGCGGTGACGACGTATGACTTTGAGCCTGATACTACCGCGCCAAGCCAGCCACAAATGCTAGGCTTCTATAAAGGCCACAATAGTGATGCGGCCAACTTCGTCGCCTGTAGCGGCCTTACAAACACAGCACAAATGCGCATTGACTGGGCTGACAATAACGAAAGCGACCTAGCTGGCTACTGGTTTGGCACTAAATTTAACTCTAAGCACAAATGGGTCCCTGCCTCGAAGTCGCATTACGACGGCAATATTACTCCAGGGAATAATCCGTATTACTACACGGTAATTGCGGTTGATACCGCGGGCAATGAAAGTCAGATCTCTGAACAGTGTGGGTTAACGCTAGATCAGGAAGTCCCGGCTAAGCCTACTGGTTTAAAGCGAGTGCATAGCGAATCTGGGGATATTGTCCCGTGTGGCGCAGTTGAAAAAATTCGAAGCCTCGATCCAGCTTGGGATGCATACGGTGGCACGGACTTTGACCACTACAACTACGAGACACGCAAAGGCTTTACAGACACCTTCACGACGAATTACTTTGAAACGAACGGCTGGATGCCAACAGCAGACGGAAGCAACGGCTTTAGGATTCAAACTGTCGACAAGGCTGGCAACAAATCGGCTTGGAGTGCTTGGTGTGATATAACTTTCGATAACACGGCTCCGGAAATCGATAGCCTGAAGATCATGCAAGACGGTAGCGACATCACTGGCGGCACAACAAATGATCGGTTTATCACGATAAAGTGGAGTTCAGACGACACTGACGTTGACTTCTTCGAGTACAAGAACGCGCTCGGCTGGAGCAATAAGGGCAGTCAAACATCACTTTCGGGTAACATCGGCGGCGCAAATCCTAATGCGGACGGAAATTACACATACTGTGCTCGCGCAACGGATCACGCCGGCAATACTGGCGCAGAAGTTTGCGTAGACGTTACGTTGGATGAGACCGCGCCAACAGTTCTCCTTGACGACATTGGCCCAACTGTGAGCGGAACTGTCGAGATTACCGGTGTGGCGAATGACAACCTTGATCTCAGCCATTACAACTTGTCGCTCTACCCGAGCAGCACTGACCTTAGCGATGGCGAGACGCATAGTGGCGATCGTCGTAACACTACTGTTGGATGGGGAAGCGGCACAGTCAACGGACTTGGCGTTAGCGCGACTATTAGCCGAATGCTGGACACGACACTACTCGCCGATGGCGACTACCAACTCCGCCTAGCGGCTCGCGACGAAGCGACCAACCGCGATACGTCTGGCGTGACTGGCGATCCTTTCTCTGTGCACGTAATTGCCTTTACGGTAGAGAATGCAGTTGTGACAACGGTGACACCTCCAGCGACACCGTTTACTACGAATAACGAAGGCAATGGCGGCGAAGAACTGCCAGAGCAGCTGCCGGCGACCTTTGGCCTCCCGGCCGGTATTCCTGGCTTCTTTGGTCAGACTCCAGCTCCGAACAATCAGCCAGAAGAACAAGAATCAGCAAACTCCGGCGAAAGCGAGACTGATGTTCTTGGCGAGCAGGATAACGAGGAATCAGGCACACCACTCGAAGATACTAGTGAAGTGCTTGGCTTGATGGATCAGAAGCTCTTTGGCTTTGCATGGTACTGGTGGCTGGTTGCCTTGGCTGCGATTGTGGGCGCATGGCTCCTGATTGCCGCTGCGATTCGCCGACGCCGCGAACAGGAGTAGATTTCTATTCTACATACAGCAGGGAAGCGAGAGCGTAAAGCTCTCGCTTTTTGCATCTTCTCGGGTATACTAAATAGAGCGTGGACAATTCTTATAAGCAAAATAAACAATCCGCCAAAAAACCAGTGCACAGGCACATCTTGCTGGCTATTTTCCCGCACCAGGCGAACGACTACCAGCCGCATCTTGTTCGTCGCTACGCGCTGTTGGCAGTGTTAGTTTTGGTTGTTGGCGCACAGTTTTTGTACAATTTCAGCCAGACCGGATCAGTGCTGGGAGAGAAGGCAAACGTGTCTTCAGAAGCGCTCCTGGTTGAGGCAAACAAAGAGCGGCAGGCGAATGGCTTAACCGAGCTACGCATCAGCGAAAAGCTGAGCCACGCGGCTGAGCTAAAAGCCGATGATATGTTTGAAAAGCAGTATTGGGGCCACACGGCACCAGATGGTACTGAGCCGTGGCGCTGGCTGGCTGAGGCTGATTACAGCTACACGAGGGCGGGCGAGAACCTAGCAAAGAATTTTTACACGGCCGAGGCGGTCAACGCTGCCTGGATGGATTCTCCGGAGCACCGCAAGAATATCCTGGAGCCAGACTATACCGAGGTCGGGTTTGCTGTGGCGAGCGATACACTGGAGGGCGAGGCGGCGACAATCGTGGTGGCCCTGTACGGCCGACCTACGAGTGCTGGGGCGGTGTCGCCGGAAGCTTTGGTTGCTAGCGCCCAAAACGGGTCGCTTAGTCTGCTGACGAGGATTGGCATTGGCCTTCAGTCGGTTACGCCGGCAGCGCTTGGTTCTATAGCTGTGCTGACATTACTAATGATGATAGCTTTTGCGGCGCATCTATATCGCGACTACATTCCTGAAAGCATTAACCACCCCAGACATCGGCACAACCACGGCGCTATCAAGATGAGCTTGATGTTCACCCTAATAGTGGCGATGATATTACTCTACGGCGGAGGACAAATCTAACATGACTATGATTACAAAAGCAATTATTCCAGTGGCTGGTTGGGGCACGCGTATGCTGCCGATCACGAAATCGATAGAAAAGTGCATGTTGCCGGTCGGCACGCGGCCGGTGATTGATTATGTGGTGCAGGATATTATCAAAGCAGGTATTAAGGATATTTATTTCGTGGTGGGCGAACAAAGTTCGCAAATCGAGAGCTACTACCGGAGTAATATCCAGCTGAATGATTACCTGAAACGAAAAGGCAAGGACGACATGCTGCCGCTCGTAGCGCCGCTAAAAGATGTCAAGATTCATTTCATCATGCAGTCGAATACCGGCGGGTACGGTACGAGTGTGCCGGTAGGGCTAGCCAGTGAGTTTATTGATGAGGGCGAGCGAGCGTTGGTGGTGATGGGGGACAATATTTTCCATCGCAGCGATGGCGGGTCGAATACAGCAGATTTTGTGCAGCTGGTGGAGGAGTCGGGTGCCGAAGCAGGGCTTCTCGGCGTGCCGGTACCGGAGGAAGATATTCCAAAGTACGGCATTATTGAAAAAGACGAGAATAGCCACTTCGTGCGCATTGTCGAAAAGCCGGCCGTGGAGGATGCGCCGAGTAACCTCAATAACGCTAGCTTTTATATTTTTCCAAAAGCGATTTTCGAACTGGCCAAACAACTGCCCGCCAACCCAGCGCGCGGTGAATTTGAAATTACCGATGCTATCAACGCCTATGTTGACAATGGCGGTGAAATAATCGTCGGCGAAGCCAAAGGCGAGTACCTCGACTGTGGCAGCCCGGCGGGGTGGTTGCGTGCGAATAACGCGATTCTTGGTTCGTAGTTTTTGCAGAATCACTTATTGACGCTTAATTATTGCTATTTCATAATAGGTATATGCGGGAGCGTGATACCTATTTTTATGACAATGGCTACTACACTGATGTTGCCGAGAGAATGCTTGACGCCGAGCGTGCACGCAACTTCATTATTGTAGCCGATATGGATGTGAGGAATAAGCTGGCGTTTGACCACAAAAGCTTAGGAGTGTCCGTGGATCTTGACGTCAGCCCAGGTATTTTTAGAAGTTACATCAACGAGGCGATTCAGCGTTCGCGTGATGAGACCGGCCGAGTGCGACGCTATGTAGTGCCGCGTGCGGTGTACGATACTGTGCGTCATAGGATGCGCTACTCTGTTAAAAGGTGTCGTGAGATTCATGAGGAGATGCAAGACCCCGCAATGCACTACACGCACCTCAGCCATTTTATGGAAAGAGGGTATGGTGTATGTAGCCACCAGGCGCTGGCGTGCGCGGCAATGCTTGAGGTGTTCAAGACGTTCCCGTTTGTGCATGGCGATGTCAGCTATGAAAGCAGTCTGCGTTTTCGTCGAGAAGATGGTAGGCCGGACGAGTATGGTCATGCATGGACGAGGCTGACGCGGCCGGACGGGAGTATCATAATTATGGATCCGGCGCAGGGATTTTACGGGACACTTGAGGAGGGCGTCGACGTGGCGGAGTATGAATACCGTAGGCCAGAAGAGCTGCATAACTGGAATGCCATCTCAGTTGGCCGAAGGGCTGTACGGGGCGTCTTTAATCAGCAAACGAGCTTGTATTGAATAGTGTTGCCATATCTGTTACAATAAGTAATCGAATTAAGATAAATTCAAAAGGAATAACATGAAAGCAGTCGTTAAAGTCGGTGGCAAGCAGTATCTTGTGGCCGAAAAAGAGACCCTCCTGGTGGACCTCCTCCCGGAAGGCACGAAAGAGCTCAAACTCGACGCACTGCTCACGATTGACGGCAGCAAAACCACTGTCGGCACGCCTTTAGTAAAAGGCGTAACGGTGAGCGCGAAAGTTGTAGAAGAGCTTGTAAAAGGTGACAAAGTTCGCGCTATCCGCTACAAAGCCAAGAAGCGTGTTCATAAGGAAATGGGCCACCGCCAGAAATACTCTCGTATCGAGATTTCATCAATTAAATAGAAGGAGGGGCTCGCCCCTCTGTT
>JAUIHN010000001.1 GCA_030432305.1 bacterium
TGAGGAATGACAAAAAAACAAACATGGATGTACTCACCCCCCTCGCCGCAATCGCTCTCGCTGGACTTATCCACGCCAGCTTTCAATTGAGCATAAGTACACTCACGCTCCTCAGTGGTCACGCGCTGGGTAAAAACGCTTCCAGAACACGGCTCGTCAAGCTCGTCAGCGGCTTCTCTCTCGGCACTGTCCTCATGACGCTGCTGCTACTTTCGGCCACCACACTGTGGCTTCAGCTGGCGTTTGAAGGCAGCGTACCTGATATCGCCTGGGCGACGACGTGCGGTTTCTTACTTGGCCTCAGCATCGCTGTATGGGTGTTTTACTACCGCAGAGAACCCGGCACGAGTTTATGGGTGCCACGAGGGCTGGCTCGCTATCTGGTAAAGCGCAGCAAAGCCACCAAGGCATCGGCCGAAGCATTTGGGCTCGGCATGACCAGTGTTGTTTCTGAAGTGCTATTTATCGCCGGACCGCTTCTGGTCACTGCACTGCTCATTCTCCAGCTTGAGCCGCTCTGGCAGATCACCGGCATCGGCATTTACGCGCTTTTGTCGCTGCTGCCATTTCTGTTCGTGGCAGCGCGGATTTCTGGCGGTTACAATATCGGGAAGATTCAGCGCTGGAGAGCCGACAACAAGGGATTTTTGCAGTTCATTGCTGGTCTCGGCCTAGTGGTGTTGGCATTTTGCGTGTACGTGAGCCAAGTTAGCCAGGGTGCCGCGTTCCTGGGCGAGGGGCTATAGATGAGCAACACGACCTACATCGTGAAGCGACGAGGCAAACGACCGACCGAAGCCTTTAGCCGCGACAAGTTGCACACCAGCATAGTGGCTACCTGCCTCAGCGTGCGCGCGCCCGAAGGCCAGGCACATGAGATTGCGAACAAAGTCTGTGATGCGGTATCTGACTGGCTCGGCAATAAACCCGAAGTCACCAGCGAAGACGTGCGCCGAAAAGCCACGACCGTGCTAGCAAAGTACCACTCTGAGGCCGCCCATTTATACAAACATCACCACATGGTTATTTAAGGAGACTACCTATGGCAAGAAAACCCTCATTCGACTACGACCTCATCGTTATCGGTAGTGGTGCCGGCGGTAGCGCTGCCGCCACCATCGCTGCCCGCGAAGGCAAAAAAGTTGCCATTATCGAAGAGAACGAATTCGGCGGCGAGTCGCCAAACTGGGGCGACATACCACGGCGCGCCCTGCTTCACGCCGCGCACATCTACGACGAAGCCAGAGGCGGATCAAAATTCGGGCTGCGCTCGGCTACGATTGGCTACAACTACCCGCTCCTCCAGCACTGGAAAAGCTTGGCCGTCAAGCGCATTGGCAGCGGCAACAATCGCCACTACTACGAAAAACAAGGCGTCGCTACGTACGCGGGTGCGGCTCGTTTCTTGTCGCCGCACGAAATTACCGTTCATCGGCGGCATCTTTCGGCCGAACGCTTTTTGATCGCCACTGGCGCACACTATAGCGTGCCTGATATCGTGGGGCTCGAAGAAAATGGTCATCACACCCCGCGCACGATTTTGGAGCTCACCCGGCCGCCAAAGAGCCTCTACATTATCGGCGGAGGCGGTATGGCGCTCGAACTGGCGCAGCTGATGGCGATTTTTGGCACGCAAGTCTACATCGCCGAAGTTGCTTCTCGCCTCTTGCCTGGCCTGGATAACGAAGCCGGCGAGCTTATGTCTAAACTCTTGAAAGACCAAAAAGGCGTCGTCACGCTCACCGAAACCCGTACGCTGTCTGTCGAAAAAGAAGGTCTGGCAAAGCGTGTCATCTACACGCGCGGTGGAAATGAAAAGAAAGTCCGCGTCGATGAAGTGTTGGTCGCGGCTGGTCGCATGCCAAACGTCGACCTTGGTCTCGAGAACGCCTCTGTTTCTTACACGCCAAAAGGCGTCGATGTCAATGACCACCTCCAAACCAGCGCTCGGCATATCTACGCCGCGGGCGATGTATTGGGCAAAAGCACACAGACGCACACCGCTCTTATGCAAAGCCGTATCGCCGCGCATAATTTGTTCAAGAAGAATAAGGTAACGCCAGATTACACCGCCACGCCACGCCTGATTTCTACCTACCCAGCCATTGCCGCTGTTGGCCTGAGCGAAGACGATTGCTTGCGGCGCGACCTCGCGATTTCAACTGCTATGGTGCCGCTTTCCATCGTAGCCAGAAGCACCACGGCTGGACTTGGCGATGGGTTTGTAAAGATTATTACCGATAAAAAAGGTGTCCTTCTAGGCGCCACTGTCGTATCACCCGCAGCCGGCGAAATGATTCACGAGCTCGCCCTAGCTGTTAAATACGGCCTAACCGCCGAGGAGCTTGCTGAGACACCTCACGCTTTCTTGAGCTGGAGCGAAGCCATCAGAGTAGCGGCAACGAAAATCGGGTAGCCTACTCCCTGTGGCGAGCTCGTCGCACTAGCGACCATACGGCCGCCACGATCAGCAAACCTGCGCCAAGACCAAAAGCTACCGCCCATCCGGACAACACCGTTGGCAAATACACATCTACCTCCCGTAGTGCTAGCCCCACTGTGTCTCTTTGTTCTGAGGGCTCGGGTGGGCTTGATGAATTCGTAGCTACCACAGACAGCCCAAACGCCAGCGCTCCCAGCCAACTCGCCAGCACGAGCACGACGCCCGGGGTGATGAGACGCCCCAGACCAGCGCTGAAATAGACAGCGGGAGCAACTAGAATAATAAGCGCTGCCAGTGCTAGCCAGCGAATGCCAGACAGCCTCTCGTGACTCTCGCTGCTCACCAGGCCAAGTAACTGAGCGTCGTTTTCGAACTTCTCCCGCTCGACCGGATCATCAGAAATCGAAGCCGCAAAGCCTTCCACGCCGTCATCATACAGCGGCTCGGCCATTTGCCTGGCTACCGCCAGCCGCAGCTCACGTGCCGACAATGTTTCCACTTGCTCTCTGGTGAGTACGATTGGCATGCCTTCGATTGGCCTGAATTCCTCTTGGTCGCTCGCCAGCCACTGTGTTCTTATTTGCTCCATGCCGGTGTCTTCATCAAGCCCATCGGGGCTAAACTGCAACGCCACCAGCGTGGTCGTCACCGGAACAGCTACTTCTCTGTCTGTGGCTTGGGTCGCCGTGTCTATCCATAAAAATACAATTACCGCCACGCCGAGCAGCAAAGCGAAAATCCATTTCGCATCGACATGCCAGTACGGGCGCGTCCTAGCGGTAACCTTATTCGCCGTTTTTGCCATGCTCTTACTATCGCCGTGTTGGTTATGGTTGTCAAATAACCAGCTTACTCTCCAGGTGTTCGTGCAGCCACTGAGCAGTCTCCTTGCTCTTTGCCTTGTCTGCGAACTCTATCGTCCAGAGTGCATTTGTCGCCCGGTACAGGGCCTCCCTTTCGTCCAAATGCTCTGCCTCAAGACCAAACTTTTTGGCAAACTCATACTTCTCGCCGTATCGTCCGGGCCACCAAAAATCCAAACGAGCAAAGTCGCTCATCCAGTCTCCATACGCAAGCTGAGCCCAGTCAAGCACCGCCGCAACCTGACCGTCATGCACTAACATATTATCAAACGCTGGATCACCATGAAGTAGTCGACGCTCTTCTGAGGCAAATGACAGGTTTGCTCTATACTGTTCAAAGAACGCATCAACTAGTGTAGTAGGTAGCCCTATGCTCGCAGCATTGGCCTTGAAAGCCTCAACGCCAGTCTTCTCTACCGTTTTTACATGTTCGTGCCACGTGCTGTGCTTTGCGCTTCCGCTCAAGACATTTACTTCGCCGTATCCTGTGCTAAACGAGATATCGGCATGAAAAGTGGCAGCAAGTGTATTTTGTATGCTCGGCAAAGCTTCGGCGAGCTCTTCGTCCTTCAAGGTGTTGCTTGTCTTGCCGTTTGCAAAATCGGTGACGCAGTAACTGACTTCACCATTAAAGTCACCAATCTCCCTGACCTTTGGTATTGGCATTATTTCACCAAAACGTTCAAAAGCAAACTCATCGACCCTGAAGTTCGCATCTGTCTCGGCTAGCCGCAGCACACACTTCTCGTCGCCAGCCCTAAAGCTATAGGCCTGGGAAATATGACCCTCAACCAGCGGACAAACACTCTCCGGCGCAGCCTGCCAAGAGGCGCTCAAGAAGCGAACGACCTCCGGTACCGTGTACTGCGTTTTCATATCAATTCTTGGTCAAATCTGATATCTCTTCGGCTCAGCCTGCTCAGACCCTTCGCTATCGCTAAATGTTTGGCTCAGGCCACGTGTATTACCATGCTCGTCGGTGAGCACCCTCCTAAAGCCTTGTTCTGCTTCATCGTATACATATTCGATTCCCCGTCGCGTCACCAACACCGCACCTTCTTTATCCCCCCAAACGTGCCAATTTCGATATTTACTATCGTCGGCCCCAGAACCGAGAGACCAAGGATCAAGTCCGTCTTGACGCATCCTTGCTTCATCGTATTCACTCCCCCAGATCTCTCGAGCAAGTTCTCTAGCACGATCTATTGGGGTTCTTTCAGGGAGGCTTTGTATACTTTCAAATGACATCTACATATTTTATAGCATATTTTTGAAGCTACGACAACCATTGCCCTGAGACGCGATTGCCAAAGGAGCGGACAGAATGGCACGGCGTAAACCTCGCGAAAGAAAAAACGACCATCTTTCGATAATCGTTTTTTCCTGGTTGCGGGGAGAGGATTCGAACCTCTGACCTACGGGTTATGAGCCCGTCGAGCTACCAGACTGCTCCACCCCGCGTCGTATAATTGTACTTCGTCGCTTCTACACCCCGTCATAACCAGGGTTATTCGCGCTTTATGATTCAGAAGGAGCTACCAGACTACTCCACCCCGCGTCGATAAAAACGCAGTAAAGCGCACGTACTATTCTAGCAATCAAACGCTATTTTTGCAAGTTACGGCGGTTTCGTCCGGACAAAAAATCCATCCACTGCTTGAAGTTACTCGGAGGCTCGCCCGTCACACTTGCCCGCACTATATTCTCTGCCGGCTCACTACTTGCCGTGCTCGGTGGAAGTATCAGCACTTTCTCGCCTTCGGTACCTAGCCCCAGATACTGCCGCGCGGCCAGCTCTTTATACTCATCGCTCTGGTAGTAGCGCTGCTCAAACGCCAGCGTCGCGTTTTTGAGCTCGGCCAGCGTCTCTTCACGTTGTTTTATATCGAGAGTGCGCTGCAGAGTATAATTGCGCTGCATCATCTCTATCGAGCCCCACGCCCAATTAGCACCAATCACGACAGCAATCGCCAGCACGACATTGTTGAGCGTCAGGTATCGCCAGCGCAAATGGTAGAGCAATTTTCGGATGTTTATTTTTGCCATAACCCTAATAATAGTGTAGCACTTTTATGGCGTAACAGGGGAAAATACAGTATACTAAGCAAGCAATGGGGGTGTAGCTCATCGGTTAGAGCAGGATGCTCATAACGTTTTGGTAGGTGGTTCGATTCCACCCACCCCCACCATGAAAAATACCAGGTCACTTGGCCTGGTATTTTTCATAGACGAGCTGGGTGGGAGCGAACCATCCTTTTGTGCAACAAAAGTGGTTCGTGAAGCGAGAAAAGGAAACGAAAAGTTCTTTTCGTCCCTTTTTGAGCGGACATAGGGAGCGAAGCGACCGCCTTCCACCTACAACAACGCCTGGTATTTTTCATCGTGGCTCGCCAGGGCACAAAAAAGCCCCTCAGAGACAGGATTTGCAGCCGTCTCATTGGGGCAATTTTGGCACCTGTTTGTTTGATACTACTGTATCATCAAACCGGTCATGTTTTCAAGCTTATTTTTTCTTGCTGATAGTCAGGAAGCCGTTTCGTGGGTTTTCACGCACTTCGCGGTCTGCTGGTAGATCTGTTGGTGTACCCTTGGCGTTGTTGTCGGTCTTGGCGAAGAAGAAAATCGTCTGAGGCTTGCCGCCACGGAGAGTTACTTCGCTCTTATATAGATAGTAGGTTACACCCTTACTGTTAGTGTGCTGGTAAGCCATATGTTCTTATACCTCCAATTAGCTTTACAATCTCAAGAGTAGCGCCCCAGGCGACCCCTGTCAACTACCGATGTCTTTCTTGCGCTGTTTTATGACAAGTTGGAGGAAGCCGAAGTGTAGCCAGCGCCCCAGGATAATAAGGGCGATGACTAGGGCAAATAGGGTGGAAAATCCGGCGAAATCCGGCGACCAAAGCGGCGACACAAAACTGTGTCGGTAGAGTGCCGGATTTGGTAATTCCAGCGTATCATCAATCTCCGGCGCTGCCGGATACTTGCTAATCTCATCTAGAAAACACTGTAAATACCCGGGTGAATACGAGCTAAAACGCGGCCGACAAATCGCTTCTGCTTGAGCGTTTATGTTGCCGTTTGGGTTGCTGTCGTTAGTGGCCGCCTGGATAGCTTCGTCGACATCGCGTTCATACTGCTGGGTAAGATCAAACTGGCCGGTGCCGGCGTTCATATGCGCTGCTGCATAGCGTTGTAAATCGTACATCCGATTGTAAGCATCTTCGTCGCGGCCGTCTTTATCCGCCTGCAACACCGCCTCGCGCCGCTGCGCCATGCCGATGTTATTGAGTCTCAAAAACGTCGCCGCCACAAAGCCAGCCAACAGCAAAATAAGCAACAGCTGCCAGGTCTTGACGCGCTGAACCTGCTGATACACGTGCCGGATGTGATAGTATATATGCCTCATGACGTCCACCTAGAAAGCCTTTTTAACTACTGTCCATTGTAGCATGGTGTTTATGCGAGTAGCGAATTTGCTTTTTTACGAAAAATATTGACAAATACAATCGATATATATAGTTACTTGCAAGCGAAGTCCACTTGGACCTTGCTGGTCTCCGAAGGGATGTTCTCTTCGGTTGTTCGTACCTACCACCTAGGAGGTGGAAGATGGCAAGGATGAAGCACGGACGCTACCCGATGACGGTCACATGCAAGTGCGATGAGTGCGTCGCCGCTAAATATCGTCAGCGAAACAATCGCGGCGGTATGCACGTTGGTCGACCGCACACCAGTCGGAACGACCATCGCGTCCACGTAACCTCTACGTTGCGCGACAGCAACGGCAAGAAGGTTCGCAACGACACGCACCACTCCAGCCTCGGCGCGATCGCCTACGGACAGGCAGCCTACGAAGAGAGCCAAGAGGATGAGCCCTAGCTTCGCAGGCGTAAGCCATAGCAGACCTGGGTAAGTCTATAAACTACCCCATTTTTCTTAATACTGATACAGTGAGATGCAACGATGTCACAAAGCAATACCCCAGATTGGATTAAGAATTTACATCGACCCCCGAAGGATAACAAGGAGTATCCCCCGGAGGTAGATGCCGAGATTCTTGGTGGTCTTCAAAAATTATCATTTGACGAGCTTGATGAGCTTGCGGGAATTAGCGGCGTCAGAGACATTACAGGTGAACTAACTCCTCCGGAAGACTGGGATAGGGATCAGTATATTGAAATTTTAAGTGATATCGGCGACATGACCGATGGCCAAGTAAACAAAATTCGTGCCTTTTTAAATATCGACCCTAAATAATACGCAGCGACAAGCGCTGCTGTCCTAGATGCTATACTAAAGCCAATGAACATTTATTTCTCTGGTATCGGCGGGGTGGCTATCGGGCCTCTGAGCGAGATTGCACTGGATGCCGGACACGAAGCGCAGGGCTCTGATCTAAAATCGAGCCTTGTCACCGAGCGGCTTGAAAAACGTGGCGTGATGGTCGCTATTGGCGAGCAAGATGGGGCGTTTTTACGTGAGCGCCATGAAAAAAAGCCGATTGATTGGTTTGTTCACACAGCTGCCCTGCCGAGTGACCACCCCGAACTCGCCCTGGCGCGGGAGCTCGGCATCAAAACCGCCAAACGCGATGAACTACTCGCGCACATTATTTCAGAGAAAAACCTCAAACTCATCGCCGTAGCAGGCACGCACGGCAAAACCACCACCACCGGCATGATCGTCTGGCTCGCCAAATACTTTGGCATTCCGGTCAGCTACAGTGTCGGCACTACCCTTTCGTGGGCGCCGAGCGGTCGCCTCGTTAAAGGCAGTGAGTATTTTGTCTATGAATGCGACGAATTCGATCGCAACTTCCTGCACTTCCAGCCATACGTCTCGCTCATCACCTCGCTTGATTACGACCATCCCGATACTTACGAAACTGAAGCCGACTACGCCGATGCATTTAAGCAGTTCGCTCAGCAATCCGAAAAGGTCTTCACCTGGCGCGAGTACGAAGCAGCCCTCGGCGACAATGACAACATGCACTATCTCGACACACCAGATCTTTCGCTCAAGCTCCACGGCGAGCACAACCGCCGCAACGCCAGCCTGATACTGGCTGCGCTCGAAAGCTTTGGCCTGCCTGCAAAATACGCCGCTGATGGACTGAATAAGTTCCCCGGCACCGACCGTCGTTTCGAAAAGTTAGCCGATGGCCTTTACAGCGATTACGGCCACACACCGGCAGAAATTGAAGCGACACTACAGATGGCCAAAGAACTCTCCAGCGACATCATACTTGTCTACCAGCCGCACCAAAACGTGCGCCAACATCAGATAAAAGACGACTACAGAGATGTATTTACGGCCGCTGAAAAAATCTACTGGCTCCCCACCTACCTTTCTAGAGAAGATGCCAGCCTTGCTATTTTGACACCAGAAGAACTCACGGCGGAAATCGCAAACAAAGAGAGTATCGAAATAACCGACCTAAGCGACGAGCTCTGGGAAACAATACAGCGGGCTCTTAGCGACAAAAAACTCGTGCTCCTCATGGGTGCCGGCAGTATCGACACCTGGGGACGCGAGAAGCTAAACGCTTAGCGCGAACGTCTGATTTTCTTAAGGTCAGCAGGTTTTTTCTATATTACGAGAAATAACAGATGAAAAGAAGAGTTCTTTTTTAGCGATTGTCGCCGCTGCCGCCAATTGCGCCACGCTTTAAGCGATCTGCGAGTTTGGCGATGTTTTTCTCACCGACTTCTTCGAGCGGGATATCAAAATAGTCAGCGATTACGGCTACATGCCACAGCACGTCGCCGAGTTCTTTGACGATATCTTCTCTGTCCCACTGCGAAAAGTCGCTGTCTTTATCGCGAATTATTTTCTTGGCTTTTTCGGCGATTTCACCCGACTCACCACAGAGCCCGAGCAGCAAATGAAACAGTTCGTTTTTCTTATCTTTTGGCGCGGCGGTTCGTAGTGCCAACTTCTGATATTCACTTAAATTCATACGTCACTCCCTTACTGCGTCTGAGCCGTAGGGGCGTCAATACCCAGCGCTTCATTACTCATCACACTGCCACCAAAGCTCTCCACGGCAGTTGCTCGCTCGAGCTGCTCGTCATATAATTTTCTAAATTCATCAAGCGCAGCCTCGTCTATCACGCCAGAAGAAGCATAGCCCTCAAAATCAGTATCCTGCCCCACCTGATCTCGCACCGACTGGTAGCCAGGGCGACTCAGGTCAAGTTGCGCTGCTCCGCTAGTGTTATACAGCCAAAGCGACACCGACACCAGCACAAGCGAAAGTGCAATGGTGAGGCCAACCAACACCATGAACTTGTGCCGCTGCCAAGCGTTGAGGTGCTCCGCCTCGGCTATCAGCTCTTCTTCGCTCATTCAGCCCCTCCTCCGAAGTCACTGGAAAAATCTTCAAATTCAGTCTTGTAGGCACGTAGAAGCATAGTGAGTGTCTCGGTGTCTTCATGAAGCCGCTGACGTTTCTCTCGCGTCTCCTGCACACTCTCATAAAATTCCGCCGGCTGCTCGGCACAGTTTATTTGCAGCAGGCGCGACATCGACTCTTCGTAATCTTTGTAGCTCGAACGAAACACATCGGTCTGGCGATCATACTCGAGCGTTGTCGCCGCTAGCTTCAGGCCTTCGTGTCTATTCAGCGCGATGCGGCTATTAAGCGGCGCCATCAGTTTGGTAGAAATATTTTCGTAGAGCTGGCCACGGTTAACCCTAAGCAGCGCGTCGCTAGCATGCAGTTGATTGAGTGCCGTTTGCGCAGTCACGCAGTTTTGGCGTATACGCTGCAGATGCTGCTCAGACAGCGCCGATTGCGCGTGCACCGCCTGCGAGGCGACTGCGCCAAAAAGAAGCACAGCGAAAAAAGATAGGGCGACGAGCAGGCGATTCATGTTACCCCATTATACTACGGATACTGTCTGCTACACCAATACCCTATCTCGTCAAATGAAAAACGGAATCTGTCTGGGTAACCAACCCGTCCTTTACGAGACTGTTCAGTGCCGGCTCAAAGCGCTCATCGGCCGCGGCCATGTCTGCCAGGGCGTCCCGCGTCAAGTCGCCTTCGCCAAGTAACCGGACGATGCGGCCGCGCACCTCTCGGACACTGCCACTAAATTTCGACTGTTTTTTATAATGGATGCTCTTAGCATTGGAGCTTTTGGTATGCTTTTTGAGCCATGCCCCGTAATCCATCAGCGCCCTGTAAAATTCGCGCGGGTTCTCCTGATCCATGGTTTCTGTAATGAGCGGCAGTAAAGCGGCGTCGCTCACTTTGCTCTCATCAGCAAAAAAGCAGTGAAAATACACCGCGCGCACATTGGTCTCGATAAATGGTACCGGTCGGTTAAACGCGTACACCATAATCGCACCGGCCGTAGCGTCGCCAACGCCAGGCAACCGCTTGATTGCCTCCAGCGTATCCGGCATGCGCCCATCATGGTCACGCTCGATAATTTGTGCCGCCATATGCAGATAACGGGCACGCCTGTTGTAGCCAAGGCCGCTCCAGTACTTTAGGACTTCAGCCAACGGCGCCTTGGCTAGCGTTTTCGTATCGGGAAAACGAGCAATGAACGCCTCGAATTTTGGCACGACCCTCGCGACCTGCGTTTGCTGCAGCATCAATTCGCTCACCAAAATATAATACGGCCGGGTGTCACGCCGCCACGGCATGTCGCGGTATAGGTCGTGGCCCCTTGTTTTTACTAGCTCCTGAAACGTAGCTTTTTCCATCTCCAACCAATATCTCATATAAAAATACCGACCACACGGCCGGTATTTTATAAAGCAGATGTATCTTAGCTTTTCTTCGCAGATTGTTTGGTTTTTTCAGCTACGTCGCCGGCTCGTTGCTTGGCTTCATGACCAAGAAAGTTGGCCTCGGCGGCGATAGTACCAGCCGATTTCTTAACACTTTTTGCCATGCCGCGGGCTTCTACTTCAGCGCGAGCTGCGCCATCTTTTAAAACTTCTTTGGCCTTTTCAGTCTTTTCGTCGGCAACTTTCTTGCCTTCACGAGCCTTTTCTTTGATATCTTCTCTGGTTTCTTTGCCAGATTTTGGCGCCAGTAGAATACCAGCGGCGAACCCAACAGCAACTGCAGCGATAGTATTGATAGCTTTACCCATAGTTCGTACTCCTTATGTTATTTATTTACGAAAAACTTTAAACGCTTCGGTAAGCACCTTGGCCGGTGATAGCCATGCGGTGGCGCTAGCCATATTGTCAGTGATATGATTGACATTTTTCATCATACGGTTGACCCGGACAATCATAATAGTGACAGCCGTAAGTAGTGCGATGATAACAATCGATAGCAGTATCACGGTGATTGCCAGCAATACGACGAGTGTTTCCATTTGGAAATCTCCTTCCTTTTTAGGTGGTTGTACCTTGTTTTATTCTACTACGCAGGCCGATACTATCCTGTAAGATATTTATCATCCGTAGCCTTGATATGTTTGTGTTGAGTATATCAACGATGCTTATAATAGCATAAGTTTTATAAAAATGCAATAGCTACGGCGCGAGCCTGTTGATATCACGCGGGAAGAGAGTCGCCTCTTTAACGTTATTTAGGCCGATAATTTTCTGCGTAACGCGCTCTAGCCCCATGCCAAACCCGCCATGTGCTGGCATGCCGTACTTCATCGCGCTAAGAAATGGTTGAAATCCTGGATCGTCTTCGCGACCGCCAGCTAGACGCTTTAACTGTTCGACAACCTTCTCGTAGTTATGTTCGCGCATGCTTCCTGTGGTAATCTCAACTCCGCGGAATAAGAGATCAACCCTGTCTGCAATTTCAGAATTTTCGTCGTTTACTTTGTGGTAAAACTTCATTTCACTCGCTGGCCATTCACTAACAAATACCGCTTCTGACTTAAGTGACTTTTTAGCGTACTCACAAATCCAGCGCTCTTCGTCAGGTCGAAGGTCTTTCTCGCCAACTGTCTTTTCGCCCGTAGCTTTGCTATACATTTCGTGGATTTCTTCCATAGAAAGTGTAGGGATTTCTTCTGTCAGCATCGGTTTTGTCGCATTCCAGCGTTTTAGCTCTGTTTCGTGAGCCTCCCAAACATCGTCGACAGCCGCGTTTAGCAGACCGCTCAGAAATAGTTTGAGGTCATTTAGTGTAATAAATCCCATTTCGCCGTCAATAGAAGTATATTCTGTCATGTGTCGTGTTGTGGCGCTTGGCTCAGCACGGTACACTGGCGCGATTTCAAACACTCGCTCGAACACGCCCACCATCATTTGCTTATAGAACTGCGGACTCTGCGCCAGAGTGGCGGTCTTGCCAAAATAATCCATAGTGAATACCTCGGCACCACCCTCGGTAGCCTCAGCAAGAAGTTTGGGCGTATGTATTTCGGTAAAATCGTGTTCGCTAAAATAACGCCGCAAGGTTTGCGTGATGGTGTCTTGCACCTTGAAGATTGCCTGTTCTTGTAAGTTGCGTAGGCCGATTACGCGGTGGTCAAGTAGAGTATCGAGATTTTCAGACTTATGTCCAAGAGGTTTGTCGATTTCGATTGGCGGCTCGTTCGTCACTGGCGAGATAACCTCTATTTTTACATCATGTAACTCCGCGCCGCCCGGTGCGCGTTCGTCGGCCACCAGTGTGCCGGTGAGGCTCAAAACCGTACCAATCTGCATGCCCCGTAATTTCTCAAGCTCATCTTTAGCTTCGACAAGGCTCTGGACCACGCCACTGCGATCGCGAAGCGTGATAAAGTTCAGCCCTCCAAGTAGGCGCTTTTTATGCAACCAACCACTAACCGTGACCGTCTCGCCAATCTGGCTAGGCAGTTCTCGTACTAACGTTCTCATACTATTCTCTTTCTAAGTTAAAAGTTGATGTCGGCTGAGAAAGGGCTCTAGGCAACGCGCACGCCGGGGGCATTACCAGCCCCTGGATTGATATCGTTTTGGTTGCTCCAGATAAACATGGCCTTAGTGTAGCACACAAACGACCTCTAGAGCTAGCGGTGTTTTACACCTACGAGCGCCTGCACGATATCGCTAAGACTCACAATACCTACCATCTGGCCGTCGCTATCGACCACAATGAGGAGCGATTCTTTGGCGCGAATAAATACTTCTAGCGCTTCGCTGAGCGTAGCTGTCTCATTAATTTTAGGCACGTCGGTATGCATGACGCTACGTACATACACCGATTCTTTGGTGTGTAGATCGATATGGTCGCGGCTATCGAGCAGGCCAACGACCGCTTCGTCTTTTACGACTGGGAAAATAGTGTGACCGGACTTATGGAGATCATCGAGCACCAGCGGACCAAGTAGTTCAGAGTCGGCCACTGTCACGACTTTACTTTTCGGCGTCATCAATTCTCCCACCGTACGCTGCCGGAAACGAAGCGTGTTCTCCAAAAGTTGCTTGTCGTCGTCAGAAAACATCGGCGAGCTTTCCATGAGATGCAGTAATTCTTCTTTGGACCCAATAGGAGGCTGATGCTCCTCTGGAGGTCGCTTGCCGCCAATCGCTCGAGTTGCCTTTTTGTATTTTGACACCACGCCAAGAAGCCTTTGTTCATTCCGCCTGTACACCTTATTCGCAAGCTTCTTTACAAGCGGGATAGAAGCGATACGGCCATAGAGCAGCGCGACCGCAAAAGCGCCCGCCAGGCCAGCTGTCCAGCCGAGTAGATAGATAAGCAGTGCCGTGATCGACACCAATAGCACGGCCAACAGCGGCGTATACAGCACAGACGCTTGACCTAGCAGCGCTTGGCGTCGTAGTTCGTCCGACGCATTTTTGTCTCTCAGGTGTTGCCTGCGACGCAACTCATACAAACTATGTGCCGCGCGCGGTGGACGAGCAGCCGCAAGCACTATAAGCAAAGTAAAAAGCCCACCAGCCAGAATAAACAAAAATACGCTCATGTCTTTTTATTGTACTCTTTTGATACCAAAAAACACCCCGGTGCCTGGGGTGTTTTTTGATTTTTAGTGTTCGATATACAGTTGCCACTGGGCAGGCACAACATCTACTGCAATCTTTTTGCGCCGTGAGGGCACAAAGTCGATAGCTACTAGCATGTGATTAGTCTTCTACTCCCTTTGCTCTCTCGTACCCGACCGCTTCGACCTTTAGTTTAAATTTCGCGTGGATCTAGGGCATTTCATCGAAAGATACCGACCAATAGTAGCAACCAAGCCTAGGACGGTCAAGGATAAGCTACTTACCTCCTTTTAGTAGCGACCCTTCCTAAAGAGTCCGCCTCGTTTCTTGTGCCCGACTTGCTCGAGCTGATGGTTTATCTCGGCGCCAAGCAGCACAATAAGCGCTGAGAGATTCATCCATATCATAAATACGATAATGCCCGTGAAAAGACTATACGACTGCGTATAGCTTGCGAAACTACGTACGTAAAAGAAAAACGCCGAGGTAGCAATCAGCCAGGCGACCGTCGCTAATACCGCCCCCCAAGCCACGCACTGCCAGCGCACACGCGGACGATTTGGACCGTACTTGTAAAAAACAGCCAGGCCAAACATGCAAAATAAGAGCAGCACCAGCCAACGCACATACAGTACGAAAGTGATGAGCACCGGCGGCAAACCAAAATGCTCGAGCACGCCGCCGTTGACTGCCAATAACGCCAATGTGACCGTGACAAATCCTATGCCCACCAGCGTCCAGAGAACGCCCCACAGCTGCTGCGCTAGCCAACCGCGCGATTCCTTTACGCCGTAAACTGCGTTGCTGGCGACCACCAATCCTTTGGCGGCGATTGAGGCACCAAAAATTGCTATCGCGATGGCAATGGTTGCCGCCACGACATTATCCGAGCGACGACTCACCAGATTTTGTAGCTGTGTAGCGACGACTTCAGAAATGTCGGCCGGCAAATAACGCTGCGCTGTAACTGTCAGCGTTTCTAACTGCTCCGGCGAAATTACCAGCGCCGCCACTGCCACCAGCGCGGCTAGAAACGGGAAAAATGCCAGCACCGAATAGTAAGCCACGCCAGCAGCAAAAGCCGGAATATGTCGTTCGCCAATAGCGTCTTTTGCCGCCAGCAGCGCCACCTTCCAGTCATCAAACGATAATTTCATGGGCGCACTATGCGCGACGTGTACATCTTGATGATGTCGACGACCCTTCAGCCCGGCCGCCAATGCACCGGCGACGACACCGATGACGGCTAGTTTTTTACTTTTGTCCTTAGCTTCTGTCATATACTCTTAAAAATAAAATAGCCCTTCCGGGCTATTTTACCAGCAACCCCTGCTCAGGTGCCAGCAATTGTCAGACGGCGCGGTAGGTTATCCAAGCGACTCGAGCTTCCTGTGCAGGAATGTGTGTATTTTTTTATCTAGCTCTTCGTTTGTATAGTGTCTCATGTACCACCCCCTTTGTACGTTGACCTATTACCTCTCCAATCCGCCGGTTATGTGCTTGGCGCACGTTACTCATTACTATAAGCGGATTGCCCACCGTCCGCTATGAAGTACATTACAGTCAAATTGTAATATTTTTTACTAAGTGTCTATTTCGATGTATCATGAGTATAGGATAAAGAGGTGCTTTCTAGATGAGCGAACTGCATGCGATTATAAAACAGTATGGCCTGCCTCGTTTTGTAAAAAAGGGTACAATTTTACTCTATCAGAGCGAAGTGCCGCGACGTGCCTTCTTCGTGAAGCAAGGCTTGTTGCGTGTGTACGCCATAACCAGCGCCGGCGAGGAGCGCACCGTCGCGCTGCATGATAGCGGCGATTTACTGCCGCTATCATGGCTCTTTGGCGAGACCTCTACCAGTCTTTTCTATTATGACACTCTGGTAGACAGTGAAGTTGTAGCTGTACCCAAAAACGAACTTGTCAGCGCTATTGCCAAAAATCCCAAAGCCATGTCAGAAGTCATGGCAATGACAATGAACGAATATACTTCGCTGCTGCTTCGTATCACCGCCCTCGAGCAATCAAGTGCAGCCGAAAAAATCGCCCTCACGCTGTACTACCTACTCTTTCGCCACGGCGAGGAAATAAAACCTGGCGTGTACACTATAAAAATGAAAATGACGCAATCGATGATTGCGAGTTTGGTCGGCCTGACACGCGAGAGCACAGCCGTTAACTTGAAGTTACTGAAGAAAAAAGGCATCGTCAGCTACGGCAACTTTAACTATTCTGTCGACAAAGCCCAGCTCGAGCGCTTCGTCGGCGAAGATAGCTTCAAGAACGCCCTAGAATCGTAGCGTTACTCCTGGTCGTTCGCCATGGTGTCTTTGACGATTTTGATAAGCTCTTTTGGCGACGCCCACGCCTTTAAAACATAGCGCTCAGCGCCAAGTTCATACGCCTCGTCAACTTCTTGCTGCATATCGTAATTACTAAAAACAATAATCTTGACGTCGGGGTGGTCAGTCTTCGGCTTATACGCTCTTAAAAATCCAATACCATCGAGTACTGGCATACGAAGGTCAAGAAAAATAATATCTGGCTGACTTTCCTTAGCGAGCTTGAGCGCCTCTTTGCCGTTAAACGCCGTCCTGGTGTCATAGCCTGCGCTGAGCAAAATTGTCTTGTATGCATCGTTTAGCGAAGCATCGTCTTCGACAACAAGGATTTTTGGCTCTTTCTCCGTCATACTACGTCCTATTCTAGCATATGCTATTTATACAGTAACCTCGGTAGGTGAACGAGAAATGTCGTGCCTCCCCCGGGACTTGATTCAACTTCTATTTTGCCGTTATGCAAATCGACCACCTTTTTCGCCCAGTACAGGCCAAGACCGCTACCGCCAGCTTGCGTTGAAAGCGGGTTGTGAATACGAGAGAATTTCTCGAACAATTTGCTCAAGTCCTCTTCCTCGATACCCACGCCTTGGTCGATAACCTTGACGACAACCGATTTCTTATTTACACGTACCACTACCTCGATAGTGGTGTCTCTCCTGGAATACTTGCTGGCGTTGTCGATGAGGTTTTCGAACACCATGCGAATCGTGTCTTTGTCCACCCACGCCGTCGCCGGCTTCGAAGCGGGTTTTAGTTTTATCTTCTGTCCACGCTTTCTGGCAATTTCTGACTCCTCCGAAGCGACTTCGGCGAGCAGCTTGTTCATGTCGGTTTCAGCCTCTTTTAATATCACTTTGCCGGCATCAACCCGCGCTACTTTTAGCAGGTCGGAAACAATCCGCAGCTGCCGCTCGTTGCTGTCATAGGCTTTTAAAAGCACCGCTTCTTGCGTGGGCGTGAGCTCTCCGAACATGCCATCGAGCAGCATGCCAATATACTGCTTGACTCCGGTCGCTGGTGTGCGCAGCTGGTGCGATGCCACTGATATAAATTCATCTTTGGCTTGGTTTAGTTCAATCAAGTGCTCGAAGCGCTGCGCCTCGGCTTGCTTTCTTCCTAGCGAATAATTAAACGAGTTCGACAGCAGCTCGGCATCGAACGCACCCTTCACCAAATAGTCAGAAGCGCCGAGCTTCAAGGCCTGCCGTTCGATGGTGCGATCGGCAACGTCTGTCAGCAGAATAAATGGTTCGGGGCGTTTGTCCGGCTCAACCATTCGCAGCAAATCCATGCCAGAATGCTCGCCCAGCTTGTAATCTATCATATACAAATCGTGCGAGTGCTGCGCGATCAGTTCTTTGGCTTTTTCAAACGACGAACACCACTCCAGCTTGCACTTTGGCTCGGTCACCCTTTTAACAAGACGATTCGTCGAAAGATATTCTTTTTTATCGTCGTCTACGAGCAGAATGGAAATATATGATACGGCCGGCATACTTGTCTGGTTCGAACCGTTTTCCGGTCGAAGCTCTGACGATATTGTAGCATTCTGCCGCTCGCTCACTCTGCTCCTCACGCTGTCCCTACTATCGCTCTTAGGCGCCTACGCTGCGTCCACCGGTTAGAAGCTTCACTATAGCCAGCAAGATAACTGCTCCGAGAACAGCCACCAGCAGACTCATAAGGCTGAACCCTTCGGTGTCCATGCCGGTCAGAAACCGCACTACAAATCCACCGATAAACGCGCCCAAGATACCGACAACGATATTACCGATAGCGCCCATCTGCGCATTTGTATTCATTATCATGGACGCGATCCAACCGGCCAGCGCACCGAACACAATCCACAGTAAAATATCAATCATTACTCTTCCTCCCCTTTTCGTTACATGATTCTTTCATCGTATACGGGGTACCTTAGAGGCGCTGTAATCTTTTTTACTAAATCTAGTTATTGTCCGCGTGATTTCAGAGCGCGTAACGACGACACAAGGTGATCGGAATTAAATACTACCTGTCGCTTTTCCTCGCGGCCGCGCTGACGCCAGTAGGCAATCGTTTCCACCAAACCGCGGCGTTTGCGATACTTGAAAATCAAAAACACCATCGTCGCGTAGAACACAACAAATGTCGCATTCACATACATATAGGCAGTCGCCCCAATCGACGAGGCATACAAAAACGAAATTGACTGACAGCAGACCCACACCGACCAGGTCGTGAGGCTAAACCCGTCAGACTGCTTAATAATCATTAATTTTCGGATCTGAGGAATCATCGCCAAAATGCCGATGGACGCGCTTATCAGGTAGATTGTTTGGATGGAGATATTCATGGTTGTTTGTTTTTGTGTGTGTAAACAGATATTATATTAGCATAAGTAATTATAAATGTCAATACTGTACTTAAGTAGCTTGTTCGAGCTCTTCGGGATAAAAGGCAGCTTGCACCAGAAGCTGCTGCAATGCCTCGACATCGACTATCTTCTGCTTGCGTATCCTTTGGTCTTCCTCACTGTAGAGCACCTCTTCGCCACCCTTTTCAAGCAGTGCCCACTTACGATGATTGGCGTGAAGCATGTCGACACTATTGCCCGGTACGTTTCCTGGCAAACCAGATTTAGTGCCGTTCTCGGCTTTATACGTAAGGTGTGAGGCTCCTCCCAAGCGCGAGCTGTTGCGATCCATGATTGTCTGGAATTGAATCTCGACAGGCAGCACTTTGTCGCCTCTTTTTACATTAAAAGTGACTTTTAACACCTGAAACGGCTCTTTTACTGTGCCGGGTATAGGCTTTCCTTCATCAATTTCATCTACGAATTTAGGTCCGTTTTCTTCATCCTTCAATCCAACTTTCACCGCGTCCATATACTCCTGCGTTCCCTTAATGTGCACAGGAAAGTCTTTTGACGGTGCCGACACTAGTTCACAAACGCCTGCCTTCTCAAGAGCTTTGATATTAGCGTACACCTCTTTAAACCTCGTCACCATTTGGTCGACATCGTCAACAACGACTGTACCGGCGTAGATATCCTGAGGCATTTTGCCTTCGTTGTGATGCACTGACTTATCTGTTGCCGAGCCGGGAGATTTAATACGAGAGATAAATCTAAATGGCACGCCAGATTTACTTGTAGATCGTACGGCACTATAGTAGCTTTTACTACCATATGGCGTCTCTTCATTGTCGATGATGAAGCTGTAGTTATTTTCTTCAAAATCTACGCCTACGACGTCCGTGATAACATCTTCGACGAGCCCACTTTCTCTCGCCGACTCAATATACTCAGACATCTCATCGTATCTTTGACGAATATCCTCACGGCCTGCTGCCATCAGGCGTGCCTTCTCGGCGTGGTGGCGCAGGATTGCTTCGCTCGCGTGTAGGCCGAGTATATCAAGAAGTGGAGCGTAAACAGTCTCTATTTCAAGAACATCCTTTAATAGCTTGCTGTCGTGCGTAGTAGTAGTCGCTATTCGATCAAGCAAAAGCGCAGACCGCGCAACTATCGACTCTACGTTAACGTGCCGGCTAAGGCCAACAATTCTTGGCACGTCGGCACCAATCCTGATATTGTGCCAGTCTGCCTCTTTTATCTCGACATTACCGGCAAGCGCATCGAGAGCCGCTTTACTTTCTTTGGTGCCATATTCTTCTAGACGTTGCCCGTAGTAGCTCGCCTCTTTATCAATCATCTTGAAGTCAACCCACAGATTACACATGTACTCTGCTTCCTTTTCTGTCGGGGACATATCAGGATCGGTAAGGTACTGCATAACCTGCCAAGCCGCGAGATGACGCTCCTGCGGGGAAAGTGGGTTATCTTGAACCGTATCAACTGGCGCCTGCAACCTCGCTGCATCAATGGCGTGATCGCTCAACAGTCTTTCATCCGCAAAGATTCTCAGACACTCACCGATACGTTGGCCCTGGGCCGAGAAAAACTCCGGGTTATACGATAGCGCCTCCTCAGTGGATGCTTCAGGAGTTGAGTTCGCTAGCTCGTAGGCAATCTCGGAGCTTGTATTCACTCTCTTATTATAACATAAAAGTGTTTATGTGTCTATGACGATCCATAGTCTAATTTAGGTGGGGCTAAATCCTCTAGTAGTCAGTCGTTTCGTAGTAATATTTCTTCTCAAAAACCCCGCCATCGCCGTTCTTGGCGAATTCTGTTATTTCTGCGATTGATTCAAAAACCTTTTCTTTCGCCTCTAGTTCTTCGACGCTTAGCCATTCGTTATGATGGCCTTCTGAGTCGACAATCTCCCCTTTTGGGTTCTTGCCGTGCATGACCATGAAATATTTGTCTTCCAAAAACTCGCCTGACTTTTCGTAGTCCATTTTGTGGTACAGCCCAGCATACCGAAACTCGGCGGTCATACCAGTCTCTTCTTCTAGCTCGCGGTTTGCAGCTTCTTCGAGCGTTTCGCCCCAACGAACTTTGCCCGTAGCACGACCCCAAAATCCGTAAAACGGCTGCTTGAGTCGCTGCTGAGCCAGTAGTTCCCCGGCGTCATTTTCAACGATAAGCAGCACCGATACCTTTGGCTGTCTCTCGAGTACCTTTTCGTCGGTGTCCATGCGGTTGGCGTATTCCTTGCCAGCGCGCGTCAGCCTGTACGCAGTGTCATGCTTTTCCAGATACCCGGCGTCAATCAGTTGTTTGATATGGAAATTAAAGTGGGCGCTCGTCAGACTAGTCGCTTTTAGTACATCGCTAAAAGACGCTTCCTGCATAAAAAGCAGCTTGCGCAGAATTTCCATTTGGGCCTCGTGGGCATTGGCTTCGTAACTCATACATATCTCCTGATTACACTGCCTTTATCGTAATCGGAGCTCGTGTTGGCGTCTAGTAAAGTGGGCTTTAGTGAGACTCGCCGAACTGATTTGTCACTAGCACAGGCTGTATAGTTTCTACATACCCGCCTAGGTCGATGGTAGAGATGAAGCTTGGCAGCACTCGCTCTTTGGTCGGGTCGATAAATTCGCAGAGGGCTAGCTCGTCGAGGCCGTGCGAGCTGGCAGTGAAATCTACCTGAGCGAAATCATCTGAATTTTCCACCAAAAAGAAGAATTCCAGCTCTTCGTCGCGATCTTCGCGTGTCGATGTGAACTGCTGGATAAACAGTAAGCGACCAGGTACTACTTCAACACCTAGCTCTTCCATGACTTCACGCCGTAGCCCATCCTCAAGTGATTCGCCCGGGTCGAGACCACCGCCAGGAATCGCCCAGAAATCTTTGGGCTGGCCGTCCTTTCTGCTTTTATGTTTGACGGCTAGAATCTGGCCGTCTTTATAAATAATCGCGCGTACACCGATGCGTCGTTTGTCCATCTTCGTCCTCTCCATATAACTTAGGTAGTGAGGCGCCAGTGGTCGGGCTCGTCCCGACGTGTTTCACGCATAGCGGAACCTGTACGGTTCATAGTAGAGATTAGTATACAGCGCTCTGAGTATACGAACAACTAGTCAGCTACGCTTCGGAGAGCCGTATCGCCAATCTCTTTCCTGAGGCGCCTTCTCTCACGATCTAACTCAGTTTTATTTTCTGAGCCAGAGAACCGATCCTTGATTGCGTTAATTACCTGGTGAGTTCTCGTTACTTCCTGTACGCTTTCAGCAGCAGTCTCGCCCCAAAGAAGTGTGTGCACACCTTCTAGCTGACTCTGCATTTTGGTCTCCACATCCCTCATGTTTTGAGGGGTGCCGTCTTTGTTGCCGCTTTTATAGGCTTGTAGTAATCCGCCAAGCTGAAAGTAGCCGCCTTTTCCGGAGAGAATTTTTAGCAGCTTATCCATAGTGTCATCGTCAATATACACGCCCGCATAGGTTTTCGGTGACACTTCCTCTTCCCACTCCTGGTAATACGCGTCTGGCATCCCTTCCGAAGCGGCCACCTGAACGCCGTAAGGGTCGATGTCGTCAGGATAATCAGAGTCGTCCCTGCGGTCGATGTCGTCAAATATAGCAGCCCGTTCTTCAGAATCAGACAGAAGTACTACAGGATGTTCGTAACTAGACTGTTCAATCGCCATATAACCCTATTATAACACGCAAGATGGAAAAATCAACTTCCCGCTTGTGCTATGCTGGTACGTATGGAAACACAGCAGACAGTCGTCATACCAGAGGGCTCCGTAGATATCAACGAGCAACTTTCCGACATCACCGCCTCGTTTAGCGAGATGTTAGCGCCGTTTATTTTGCTCTCTTTGGCTGTCACGGCTGGCTTTATGATTTTATCGATAATTTCTATGGTTCGACGCCGCAAACTAGAGAACGCTCTGCTCGACATGCAAAAGACACTGCACGAAATGAACGAGCGCGACAAGGCACGCGACAAACCGCAACAGAGCCAAGCTCGGCCTGAATCACGGAATGAGACGATAGCAGCTGCCGATTCTTCCGAGAAAACTATCGCCAGCTAGTGCGAAGTGGAGAAAAGTAGCTTATACTTATAGGTGAACTACTTAGGGGTGTGGAGAAAGCTATTTTATCTAAATGTCATCACACGAAACCACTCCTATCGAAACAGACTTTCGCGTAGATAAGCGATTTTCAATAATCACTTCCCCGGAAGTACTCGAGCAAGCAACCGAGCGAGTCGAGAGAGTGCTATCGCTCGGCGAAATAGCCGAAGACTTTAAAGATGTCACCCGAAAACCACGTGTGGCCTCTGGTCGAAAGGAGAATGATGCCGAACATAGCTGGCACCTAGGTGTGGTGGCCGCTGATTTAGCAGCGAAGTATTACCCAGACCTTGACATAGAGAGGATTCGAGCCTTCTCGGGTGTTCATGATTTACCGGAGGTTGGCTATGGTGACATATCAACTTTTGGACTAACAGATGCCCAAATGGCCGAGAAAAAACGTCTCGATGAAGAGGGCAAGGAGCAAATGCTTGTTAGGCTTGGTGACGGCATAGCAAGAGATGACCTCGAAGAATACGAGCGACAGGATACTGCGGAAGCTAGGTTTGTGCGCGCAGTCGATAAGCTGCTGCCAATAGTTGTAACGCTTACCAGTGGCAACTTGCAACCGCTACGCGATTATGGAGTTGATAGCCTAGAAAAACTCAAAGAGTTCTATGATGTTATTCATGCACGCATTAAAAAGGACTTTGAGGACGAGTACCCAGAGCTAGTGGCCACACACGCTGTGCTATGCCGCCTGCTAGAGGAGGAATTTGTGCGAGTCTCTGGCGAACCAGATGCAAATGAGACGCAGAGGAGTAGCATTGAGTTCGAGTATAAGTACCTTGTTGATCTTAGCGAGGTGCCTGACTGGGTATTCACAGGCTCCAATCTAAGACGAGAAGAATTGCGCCAAGGATACTCTGGTATTGGTGACGATGGGTCTGAGGCTCGTGTTCGCAGCTACGACGATGAGCGATTTGATATCACCGTCAAGCAACCCGGCACAATCGAGCGCGAGGAGGAAGTCATCCAAATATCGAAAGATTTATTCGAAGACATGTGGTCGAAATGTGAAGGCCAGAGGTTAGAAAAAATCAGATATACAATCCCCTATGGTCAGTGGCGGATTGAGCTCGACATCTATCCCGATGGTTCAGCTGTTGCCGAAGTTGAATTTAACAAAGATAACCGCATTGCAGATGCGAGGCTCCATGCCAGTACGTTCGAAGCCCCAGAATGGTTTGGTGAGAATGTAAGTGAAGATAACCGGTATAAAACGCAAAATGTTGCAAGGTTTGGCCTACCAAATAGAGGGATAGTGGGCGCTAGCTCCTAGCTAGCGTATTCGCTACTTTTCGGGCGGCGAATTGTTTTCTGCTGCTTGCCGATGCTGATTGGATATTCGCCCGTAAAGGCTGCGAGGTTGAGTTGTTTTTTGGGCACGCCGATGGCATCGACAAGCGCCGAGACTGAGAGGAAGCCGAGATAATCCGCACCGATGCTTTCTCGCATTTTTTCCACCGACATATTGGCTGCCATCAGTTCATCCTGAGTTGGCGTATCGACTCCGTAAAAATCCGGATACCGCACCGGTGGCGATGCGATAAGGATAGTTAACGACGTGGCACCGAGTTCGCGCGCCAAAGCCACCAGCCGTGGCAGCGTATTGCCTCGCACTATCGAATCATCGATCATCACGACATCTTTGCCGGCAATAAGTTCTGGTATCATGGTGTGCTTCAGACGCAAGTTGTCTTGCCGGGTTGCCTGCGTCGGCTGCATGAAAGTGCGGCCAATGTAGCGATTTTTAATAATGGCCGTGCGATACGGCAGACCAAGCTCGGCCGCGTACGATTCAGCCGCAGGCACAGACGTATCTGGGACTGCCGTCACGACAATATCTTTTTTATCCTCATCGGGCTGATGCATTTTGGCCAGCTCGGCACCGAAGCGCCGGCGCACCATATCGACGCGCTTCCCCATCAGCACGCTGTCGTGACGGGCAAAGTAAACAAGCTCAAAAGCGTCGAGCTGCTCTTTGCCCTCAGCAAACTGATACGAGTCGACGAGCTTGCCGCCACGAATCGTCACGATCTCGCCTGGGTTGACCGAGCGGACGTGTTTGGCACCGACAGTGTCAAGCGCACAGGTTTCGCTAGCAAGAATCATGCCGCCCTTAAACTCACCAATCTCGAGCGGGCGAATGCCGCGAGGGTCGCGAAAGCCGACCAAATCTCCACCATGTGTCGCCACGCAGGCGTAGGCACCAGACGTAATGGCGCTCACTTCCGTCATTGCATCATGAAATGTGCGACCGCCGTGCAACTTGCTCGCTAGGGCGTTTCCAAAGAGCTCAGAATCATTGTACTGATCGGTAATGTAGCCACGTTTATGGAGGTATGTTTCTAATTCTTCGGTGTCAGGGATATTGCCGTTATGCGCCAGCGCGAAGCCGATTGATTCGTTGAGTACTGGCTGGAGATGCGCGTGGCGATTGCCGCTGGTGGAGTAGCGATTGTGACCGACCGCGATGCCACCGGTCAGTTTTTCGATATCGGCCTGCTGAAAAACATCGCGCACCATGCCCGGTTTTCGCACCGTCATGACAGTGCCGCCATCGGTCGAGGCAATACCCGAGCCTTCTACGCCGCGGTGCTGCAACGCAAACAAAGCTTTATAGGCTATGTGGGCGGCTTCGGTGTTTTTTATTTTGGTTGACACGCCGACAACGGCGCACTTTTCACGAAACTTGTCGTCAAAGTAGTTCACTGTACTAGTGTAGCATTCGCGGGCGTAGTATAAAATGAAACCATGAAGAATTACACGAACAAGCAAGCAGGTGTTTTGATACTGAAGCGTGGCGAAGAGCTCATGAGCGTGCTGGAACAGTACACCGTAGAGCACAGCCTAACCGGCGCATGGCTGCAAGCTGGCGTGGGTGGCGCTGGAAGCGCAGTGCTGTCTTTTTACGACCTCGACCGGCGGGAATATGTAGACAAGACCTTTGATAAGCCGCTCGAGATTTTGAGTCTTCAAGGAAACTTAGCGTGGGTGGATGACAAGCCATTTTGGCATGTGCACGGCGTGTTCGGAACCAGCGAGTATGGCACGGTTGGCGGGCATGTACAGCGGCTCGATATCGCGCTGACTGGCGAGCTGCTCATAACGCCGCTCGAGACAAAAATGACGCGCGGCTACGATGAGACAACCGGGCTAAAACTTATTCAATAACAAGCATTCATTTTATCATGGTTTTGCTCGAAAAAGCATTAGCGTTATAAAAAATACTACATATATTTATATCTGTTATATGCCAAATATTGTCTAATACTGTTGACGATATGTATGCATGCGATATGCTTGACTTTGTGTCTCGAAAAATGTGTGGGGCACGAAATGCACGCCACTACCCTAATACGGTCTATGTTATTAACCGGCGTGTAAGGGAGTAAGACTATGAAATCTATAGTAGCTTTGGCACTGAGTGCGTCTATTGCACTTGTGCTACTTGGCGGTTCGTCCGCTGGTGCCGAACAGAAATCAACAGAGGAAAAAGAAGTTATCGTCACCGTTAAAGCAGGCGACACGCTGACTTCTATCGCCAAAGAGCACGATGTCACGTACGTTGAGCTGTATAACGCCAATGAGGATATCGCCAACCCGGATGTTATCGACGTGGGCGACAAAGTGCGTGTGCCACAAGAGGATGAGGAGCTGCCTGATCGTTTTTCAGGCTATCAATCTGCGGCCACGGCTGCTCCGGTGGTCTATCAGCAAACAGCCACTACCTACACCACCCGAAATTACACTTCGGTACCGGTAAACTCGTCGAGTTACTACGTCGGTAACGGCATGTGGTGCACCGACTACGTGCACAGCAAGCGCCCTGATGTGGCGATTTACGGTAATGCAGGCTATGGCTGGATTGGCGCTGCTCAAGCAGAAGGCAAAGCCACCGGTAGTACGCCAAAGGCCGGCGCGGTCGCTGTTATGAACGGTCACGTGGCATATGTCGAGAACGTGAACCCAGACGGCAGCTACGTTATCTCGGAAATGGGTTGGAACTACCAGGCCGGTAACTACAACAAGCGTACCGTGCAGCCTGGAGCCTTCGGCGCGTTTATTTACTAGTCTTCTAGTCTTTAAGGTCGGTATCGCTGATTTTGCGTGGAGAAATGTACTTTCTATACAAAATCCACGCGAAGATACCGGCTCCGATAAGCCCCAGAATAATGGTGACGATGGAATTGGCGTCTTCGAGGCCGTGCGTGATTTGATCGGCGGCGGCGATGCCCGTAAAGCCAACGTACAGATAGACGAAATCGCGCACGATGGTGCCAAAGAATGTACTAATGAGAAAAAGCTTTTTAGGCAGGGCTATGAGGCCGCAAATAAGCGAGATCGGTGCACTTGGGATAATTGGTGTGGAACGAATCAGAAGCAGCGTGACATAATCTTTTGGCGTGCCTTGAAAACGATTGCCGACTCTTTCTACTTGCTTGTGCGTCACGCCGATATAGCGGCCGACTTTTGATAAAACAATGTCTTCTGTTTTGTCGGCGATAAGATAGAGAATAATCGCGCCAATTGTTTTACCGACAGCCGCGATAACAGCCACCACGAAAAGATACCAAAACGGCGAGCCATTGGCAGAAACCATGGTTCCGGCCAGCGTCATCACTACGGGCGATGGAATAGGCGCTATCAGTTCTTCGATAAACGATCCGAAGAAAGCGAACAGCTCAACCGGAACATGTTCGGCGAGCTGTTCTAGAAAATCAATAAGTGTTTCAACAATCTGCATAGCGATAGTTACTTATCAACTATACCATTATCGCTGGCTGTTTTTAGAAGAGTCGGCGGACACCTATGACCGAGCTGCCGATAAGGATGATGGCGCCGGCAACGATGAAGAATAGATAGTTCTGCTCTTCTTCTGGCTGCTCGCTGGCGCTACCGCCGTCTGTCGCGCCCATAACTTCAGCTTCTGGCGCCGAATCCGTCTCGCCTTCTGCTTCGGTTGTGGTTTCGACCGCTACGACAGCAGGCGTACTGAGGTTGCGGCTGTCGACGATAACTCTCCTGACGCTCGCAGCGACACTTTGTCCGCCCGACGTCTTCTCTTTCGGTACGAATTCTACTGGCCCGTTTGGATTTGGTTCTGGCTCCTCAGGTGTATTGCCGTACTTGGTCTTCATACCCAAGCTGCCAAACCAATCTCCCATGATGTTTATAAAACATATGCCGAACCAGCCGCTCAGACTCAGAGAGCTGTTTGAGACATTGGCAACGTTTGCTAGCGCATGAGCGCTGCCGCTAGTGGCATCGCCAGCCTTGGTGTTATTTGCTACCGTGGCGTCGCCCGAGCCAGCCGTTACGGAAATATTGTTGGTGATGCCGTGCTTTGATTCTGATTCGATAGTGAGGTCTGGAGCATACTTCTGGTCGGTTGTGACGCCGGTGCCTATCATGGCGGCGGTGGCGCCAGCCGGTGCATCGACAATCATGCCGACCCATTTTCCGAGCACGTTCACGAACACCAGCATGCTGTTCTCTGCCACGATATCCCTGCCGGTGACGTTGAATATCACGACATTTGAATCGGCGTCGCCCGTCGTGGCGCTGCCTGCTTCGGTATTACCAAAGACACTGGCCGCGCCACTCTCGGCAACCGCGGAGATGTTATTTACAATCGTAGTCGTGTCTTGCTTGGATACTTTGGTGCTCGAGCTTCCCTCACTACCGCCATTGCTGGCCAGCATCTGCGGGATGAAGTCTGGCGCAATCAGAATGTCGCCCTCAAGACTACCGTATATGTTGATAGTGCCGATAAACGAATCTTGCATCGCTATCATTGAGTTCAGTATATTGACGACATTAGCCATCGCCGCGGCATTGCCAGAGGTGGCATCGCCAGCTTCGGTATTGTTCTTAACCGACGCGTCACCGCTCTGGGCATTGAGCGTAATGTCATTATTGACGTCGAAATCGGTAGTGGCGTTGATCTTTGTCTTCTCAGTGCTCTCCGCCTGCTGTTCGAGCATGGCTTTTAGCAGGAGTGGATAAAGGACAATATCACCCTTGACGTCACCCATAATATCTTTAGAAAAGGTCGAGACTTTTTGGTTGCCACTAGCGCCAACACTTGAATTGACGGCATTTATAATATTGGCTACCGCTGAGGCATCGCCAGATAGGGCGTTACCACCGCGTGTATTGCCAGCCACAGAGGCATTGCCAGATAGGGCGTCTGAGAGGATCTCATTATTAATCCCGACTTCTGTGTTGCTGCTCTTTTTGGTTGATGAGTCGAGGTCTTGCTGGACCGCCTCATCCTGAGACTTCTGCGTTTGTGGCCCTTGGTGATTTGGAAGTTGCGGCGCTACTGGTTCAACAATCGTCGGTGCTGGCGGTCGCTCGTACTTGCCGGTTTCTGGATTAAATTGCCACCGCTTACTATTCCACTTCTTTGTTTCGGGGTCGTATGTGTAGGCCGGGCCTTTCTTCTCCTCCTCAGGAGCTTGGCTCTCAGACTGTGCCTCTGCTGAGGCTTCTGAGTTTACCGCTGGCTGCTCCGTGGTGGCCATCGCCGTGGTTGGATAACCAGCCACAAGGACTAATGCGCTGATGTAAAGAATGACCTTCCGCGCTGCATCGACAGTCTTTTGCATAATACCCCTTTCTATAAGTTCTGGACGAGGCGGCGACATACGCCGCCGCCCCTCTCTTCGCACCGTGTCTAACTAGTTAGTGATGCTGACGTTAAAGCTTGATGAGCTTGTGTTTGAAACGCTACCACTTGTAGCATCGCCACCTGTGGTGTTGAATCGCACCGTAGCTTCACCAGACTCAGCTGATTGCTCAACAGTGTTGTTGATGTCAACGTAGTTTCGGTTTTCGATGTCAACCTCTACCTCGTGTTCGATCTCAACTTCGTTTTCTGAGCGAGGACCAGTGTTTTCGATAGTCGCCTCTACATCACCAGCTCCGCCCCATGAAACAGCATCGCTCACCGCTGCAGCTGATCCAGAGTTGTCATACATGACAGTTGCTGAAACGCTGTTTGAGTTGTCTGCGTCGCCGCTCATTGCGCTACCACCAGTTGTGTTGTAGCGTACTGTAGTCTCACCACTTTGAGCGCTCTGAGAGCTAGAGTTGTTAAGATCTAGATCGTTTTTATTCTCGATGTCCAGTTCTACTTCACTCTCGTATTCAATCTCGTTTTCAGAGTTAGGACCGGTTGTATCAATCGTGCCGTTCAATGCTCCGGCGAATCCGGCCATACCGAACACGAGCCCAACTGATAGTACACCAGCACCCGCTAGCTTCTTGATATCTACTTTTTTCATACACCCTCCTATTAGGTTACTTCTGTCCGCAGGATTGGTAAAAGAGATTCCCTCTTCGTTATGTTCGCACTACCAACGACGCAGCGCCCAAGCCCTTTAAAAGGGATTCGTTTGCTTGGAACTTTATGCCTCGCATGCATTCGTTCATAGTTTTTAAACATCGCCCTGAGACCTATATTCAGCCTATCGTCTCTTAAATTTTTTGTATGCGAGAAATATTACATAATGACTGTAAAATTTCTTACAGTAACATTTCCAGCTTTATGCAACCCCTTTTAAGGCGAAGACAGCCAAGGTTCTGTGTTGGTCGAAGAGCCCCGAGCATGTCTGTAAAATCAGCTTTGGACTACCCTCTGCCGTCAACATACTGACGTCTGAAGGCTCGACTTGCTTGACCAGCTCAAGGGAGTAGACAAAGCGAGTGCCCTCTATGGTATAAACGCTAGCTTCGGCTCCAGTCTGGACATCGGGCAGCGCCCCAAATATCCCCCATTTGGCATGGCCGTATATCAGCGTGGTGCCGTTGGAATCGTTGACTGGAACCGTGGTGCCGGCGTGAAAGGCCGAACTGTCATCTACGTGCCACGAGCTAGATGCCACATCGTACGCTCCGGGCTGCACGCCGATATCAATGCTAACGCTCGGCACAACTATGCGGTTAGCCTTCCCGATGATAGGAGGGTCGATTTCTTCTCTTTGCTCCTTTTCGGGTTCACTTTCCCTCTCGCCTACGGCTATGACCGGCGCCGGCACGATGAATTTCGAGGAGCCTGCCCGCTTTGCCAAAGCCGAGAATAGTTCTCCCGAAGTGGCAGTTCCACCCGTCAAAACAAACGGCATGCCCATACGATATGCTGTATGGGCATGCGTTCTTTTCTTTTCTGTGACTACTGCGCTAGGCTGCTGCTTGTCCGCCACTGCCTCGTGGCTGTAGTCTTGGCTCGCCACGTATTCGACAATCGTGGTCTGCTCAGACTCCACCATCGGCGCAGGGAGCGGCAAAAACGCCGCGACTACACCTGTGGCCAGTAAAAATCGACTGAGGTGTAGCCCAAACATAGGTGCTCCTAGTCCTGGAGCTGCAAACGACGGTACGCCGCTGCGATACCAGCTACGGCAGCAAGGCCACCGATTGAGGCGAGCACGACAGGAGCCGAGCTACCACTCGTCACAGGCAGGGCTGTTGGCGTAACATCTTGCTCCGGCTCAACACCGCCACGGCCTGGCTCTTTTGGCTCTTCAGGAGTCTCTTTAGCAGGTACAACGTGTCGTGCAAAGCAAGGCTCTTCGCTGCCGTTATCGATAGCTACTGTAAAGTTCACAGTATTGTTGTTTGAGCTTGTGCCAGACGTAGCACCGCCGCCCTGACCGCTATTATCTACAGTAACGTCACCACTCGTCGCCACTTGCTCGTTTTCAAAGTTAATATTCACTTTGTTCTCGTTATCTACTTCGCAAACATATGTCTGCTCTGAAACACACTCGTTCTCCGAGTTTGGTCCGGTATAACCAACCTCACAGCTGAATGTTGACTGCGCATAGCTTGGCGTGCTCACTGCCAGTGGCACAAACGCCAACAACGCGGCCACAGCCGCTACATTAAGTAGTCTTTTCATAGTAGTCCTCCTATTACTAACTTCTGATTATTACTGTTATTTTGGTTTGCCTGTATGTTTGTAATAATGATAGGACTATCGAAAATAACTTGCAAACATATGCATAATGTTTTATAGATGCTTATGGTTACTCTGTTATTTTGAATGTTTGAGTACCAAAAGATAACCGACCTCGTCTACTGAGGTCGGCCGCTATGCTGCTAGGATTAGTTATTCGGTAACTTCTACGCCGCGCCAAAACGCTACGTAATTCGTAAAGTCTTTTTTTACGCGCTCGAGCGCACCGTCCATCGGCTGCGGATAATACCAGGCCGCGCCAAGGTTAGTCTCACCGTTCACCTCGATATCGTAGTAGCTGGCTTCGCCCTTCCAAAAGCACGTAGTGTGATGGTCGCTCTCTTTTAAATATTCCTTCTTCACCAATTCCGGCGGAAAATACCAGTTGCCCTCGATTCGTATCAGGTCTTCTTTGCTCGCCTCAGCGATGATTGTGCCGTTCCAGACTGCTTTCATATATCTAGTATACCCTCAGCAGGTAGCCTGGCAAAATCACCGGATAGTAAAATAGCCTAGCCAATGGGTATTGACTCTTAATACTATATATTGTATTATGCATGCAATCTCCGAGGTACCCGCATTACCTATCCGCAAGGAGGTAACAATGACCTGCATGGCAGCCGTCGTTACGGTGGAGACTATCGCGGACGGAGTTCAGCGAGGGGCGTTTCCGCCTCCTTTTGTTGACTTCGTCGTTCTACAGGTGGGAGGGGATTATTTCTTCGCAGCAACGAAAGTCGGACAACTTCGACCCGGCCAAGTTGTTGCCGTGACCATTTCCAGGTCAACAGATGAAGTAACCCTCGCCGCCTAGCCCGCCCAGATAGCCCGCCGCCACAAACGTGGTTGCCACCCGGCATCTCGGCGGGCTATTTTCTTTGTTTCGCCAAACGGCTTCTGAACCGTATACGGGAGGACTCTGTCCCGAACTCTTCAGCTGCAACACCCTTCCGCCCCAAAAAGCCTGCTAGAAAGGGTACGTTTTACTACCTACATTTTTGCCGGTTTTTAAACCTACCTGAATGGCATCCAATCTTCGGTATTACATGCTCTACCCTAGTGCGTTACCAAATGTTCATATGCGGAGCTAACTTTCTCAGTATTAGTCTCCAGTGGTACCAGCCTAGGCGACCACACAAGCCCTTCTGCGCCATACGGAGTCGAGTAGTAGTCTTTACCGTCAAGCACTCGGTCTGCTTCAATTGCAGATATCTTGCCTGTAGGATATTCCCAAATCTGGTACCTTTTCTCTACCACATCGCCATATTCAAGACGTTCGAGTAGTTGATCAATATCAGTTCCGAGCTCATACGGATTGTATCTGCTCTTGCCACTAGCTTCAGCTAGAATGTATATTGCGTTAGCCATATTAGGGCTAGAAAGCAGCCTTTGATAAAGTTGATAATATTTTCACTCTTTGAAGAATGTTTCCCATGACCGACAACGTTACACCTCCTATTAAGTTCAATCCGTCCAGACATCAAATATATTCTCTTCAGTAAATTTTATCTCGTCTCCAGACTTAACTGTATTTAAATATATTGGATCATTGTCAAGACTGCCCTTAAGCACATCTTCTGACACTTTAGTTACTTGAACCCACATACGCTCTGCATGTATCAGGTTTCCTTCTTTGTCAGACGCTGGCTTAATTAACTCAAACACCAACTTAACGGTATCTCCGACCTTTACCCGGGGTACTCCCTTTAGGAGGGTTTCTTGGTTGCCCGATGAATTAAATTTGCGTAGAGTATAGTCCATTAAAACACCTGAGGTTCTTCTTGCGAAAAGCCGCCCTTCTAATGGCAAATTTTATCATGATATAAAATTTTAAGATACAAAACACCGCTTAATGTAAGTGGTGCAGTAATCAACAAACAAATTCTTGGCTCCTGCGACTGGGCTCGAACCAGTGACCTAGTCGTTACACGTACCCGGTATTTTCATATCGGTGTGGACTATCTCATCATCCTACAAGTAGGATGCAGGGCGCTTATGAAGGAATATCGTTCGGCTCACCTTCTAGTCTCTGAACCTTCCGAAGTCTCTTAACCTAACTTCGGCTTGGCTGCGGATTCGCATATCTTGTCTTGTAGACAAGACGTAGCCTTCCCGCAATTCACCCCGTTTTCACGCTCGCGTTACCGCCAGCGGCTGCAATTTACAGCGACCCGCTCTACCACTGAGCTACGCAGGAATAGATGCCAAGAATTTGGTTGTCGATGTGTCAAAGTACAGAGGGTATTATATCTATAAATCACCTCTTTAGTCAATAATGCGCGGGCTTTGCATATAGCTGCCAAGCTTGCTACGCTGGAGACATGATTGAAAAAAGCCTGACTCAACCTGGAATCATATCAAACGAGGCTCCCGGAGTAGTTGTCTCGATTGCAATAATTATTCTTGTAGCAATCGTTGCTTCGCTCGCTAGCCAGCCGATACTAATCCGCTTGGTGAACCGCTTGGTAAAAAGTCAGGACGACATGTCGGAGGTTCAGAAGCAGAAGCGTGCCGACACGCTCGTGGCGGTATTTGGCACGGCGGTTCATGTGCTCATCTGGGTGATTGCGGTGTTGGTTATCTTGAGTTATTTGCAGGTCAATCTCGCCGCGCTGGCAACTGGCGCCGGGCTGCTGGGTATCGTGATTGGTTTTGGCGCCCAGAGTACGATAAAGGATATTCTAGCTGGTATCTTTATTATCGCGGAGAACCAATACCGTGTCGGAGACATTGTCTCGCTCTACGCTTCCGGCAAAGATGTTGCGGGAGTGGTCGAGCGCATTACTATCAGGATTACCCAGCTGCGCGACCTGGACGGCAATCTTCATCTCATACCGAATGGCGCAGCTGACGTTATCACCAATCTCAGCTTCGACTACGCCAACGTGAATATAGATATCGGTGTTGATTACAGCGCCGACATAGACAAGGTCGAGAAGATTATTAATGAAACCGGACAGGTACTGGCCGATGACCCTGAGTGGAAAGAACATATTTATGAAGCTATACAATTCTTGAGGCTCGATGCGTTTGAGGACTCGGCCGTGCGCGTGAAGGCTCTGGGCAAAGTAGAGCCCGCCAAGCAGTGGCAGGTCTCGGGTGAATTCCGCCGACGCATCAAGAAGGCGTTTGAGAAGGAAGGAATTTCTATTCCTTTCCCTCAGGTTGTGGTGAGCCAGCGGGACCAAAAGTAGCCGACTGCTTGCCTTCTAGTATCGCCAGTGCTTGCTGGAGTGTTTCAGCCTCTTCGCTGCCGATAGCGCGCTTCGCAATTTCACTGCGGAGCCATGCAAGATGAGCGTGCTCGGTGTCGACGGCCGCGCCTTCAACATTATCGGGAACAACCTGCAGCGAGCGGGCTGAATTCTCTTTTTTTAGCAAATAGCCGCGCGCGATGAGTCCGTTGACATGTGTTGCGACAGTTGAAACCGATTTCAGATCGAGTGCGCGCATTACTTCGCGGTAGCTCGGGCCAAACCCGTTCTCATTTATAAACGTCTCGATATAGTCAAATACTTCTTTTTGTTTTTTGCTTGGTCTTTCTTTTTCCATCATGTCCTCCTGAAGCAATCGCGGTGGCGGCAAGGCCCCACCAGATTAGTGCTACTGTATCATCTGCCCACACCGGCAGCAATATGCCAATCAGTGCCAGACCAATGCCGCTCGCGAGCACGCCCAGGCTAAGCCAGTCCTGGCGCTGCTGCCATAGCCTGGCGAGAATCAGGAAAAATAATAGCAGGAACAACAAAAGACCAAACCAGCCAACTTCGTGCGCCACGAACAAATACTGGTTCTCAATAATAAGCGCCGAATCGCCCAGTAATGAAGCCGAGCCGGTACTGCCAATGCCACCGCCAAATGGCTGGCGCAGCATCCGCTCCGTGCCGTCGATAAGCGACTCGATATGATCATCGTTCGAACTAATGGCGCTACCGCCTTCGTCATTTTCGTGCAGCACGACGTTTTCTACAAACGAATGTTCGCGCCCCAAAACGATACCGCCAAGCAGTGCAAATACTACGATACAGCCGGCAATCCATAGGCGACGAGAAATTAAGTGTCGGGCGGCGATGACAATTGCCAGAAACACCGCCACGCCCGCCGCCGCCACGGCACTTCTGGAGTACGTTACCCATAGGACGATGAGGCTCGCCACGGTCGCGATGGCAACCTTGAGCGCCATCTTTGGTCGGAAAATATCCACCCGACGACGCAGCACCGCCGCACTCAAGATGCCAAGCGCAATAACAATATACGCACCGAGTGGATTCGGCCCCCTAAGCGTGCTGTTTATCCGCACGTAATCCGGGTTTTTATCAACCGTCAGATACGGCTGAATAGTATCCTCGCCGTAGCCAATGTGCGAGAGGATACCTGGTGGCAAAAACAGCTGCATCACACCAAACCCGACCACGATGAGAGCACCGGCGGCGACAACTTTTAGTATTTTTGTCCGATACTTAGGCGCAAGCTTGACGAGAACATAGACCAGCACGAAAAAAGCCACGTAGCGCAGGTCAATCGCCAAGCCGGCCAGCGTCGCCAACGACCCGTTCAAAAAGGCCGCGGCTATTAGTACATGGAGTGCGCTGTAGACACCGGCAACTTGTACGATGCGGTCACCGAGCAGCTCACGCCATATATCTTTTTGCCAGACAAGATAGACCGCCAGCGGCGTGGCCAAGAGCATCAAAAGTTCTTTCCATGATTTTATGAGTAACTCAATGCCGGGAAATGTCGTCCCGAAACCAACACTAAAAGGCGCGTGCAGTACGATGCCTGCGAATATCACCAGCACGATAATCCCGTAAAATTTGGTAAGCTGCCCCACGTTCATCTCTCTCAAGTGTAGCCCAAAAATGCTATAATATCACCACTAATGCCTGGCAAACACACCAAATTCTATAGTCTTATTCTGATAGCGGTCGACTTTTTGGTACTGCTGTTTGCCTTCAGCCTGGCCTACATTTTACGCGTGCAGCGCGACCCGCGCCCACTCCTCACCAAAGTCTATGCTGACGAGTATTTTTTTAGCTTGCTTACTATTATTCCTTTTTGGATTGTAGTATTCGCGGCTCTCGGGCTCTACAGCGCCACCGTCTACAACCGGCGGCTTGTCGAGTGGAGCAAGCTCGCGATTGGCTCATTCATTGGCATACTTATCGTGATTGGCTGGGAGTACGTGAGTAATGAAGTCTTGTTCCCGGCACGGCTCGTGGCGGTCTATGCGCTGGTTGGTTCGTTCGTACTTTTGGTGACAGAGCGAGAAGTGTTGCGGTGGGTGCGAGGTATTCTTTTTCGGTTCGGCCGCGGCACCAGCAGGGTGCTTATTGTCGGTAACTCGGCTGCGACGTACGACATTGCCGATAGTCTCGCCGACACAGGTAGGAGCGGCTACGAAATCGTGGCCATCGCCGGGCCAAAAAAGGTCGTACCGCGTGGCCTCGACGTGCGGCAATTTAGCTCTATCGACACAGCGCTCAGCCACATCAACGAGCTCGGCATCACGACAATCATCCAGACCGACCTCTACGACTCAGCTGAACGTAACCAGCTGGTGCTCGGCGCTGCGCAGATGCACCACATCGGTTACAGTTTTATACCCGGCGAGGCAGAGTTTTATACCGGCAAAAATACAGTTGATGTTTTCCTGGGCTACCCAATGATTTCAGTCAGTCAGACGCCGCTGATTGGCTGGGGCGCCGTCGTCAAACACGCCTTTGATATCGTCACCTCCGCCCTGCTTTTGCTGCTCCTCTCGCCGCTCTTTTTGCTGCTGATTATTCTGCAAAAAATTCTCAACCCCGGCCCGGTATTTTATGTGTCAAAACGCCTGAGCCGCTTTTCCGAGCCAATCAGTCTTATTAAGTTTCGTAGCATGGGTGCAGAGTACGGTAAGACGGACGCCGCCGATGAATTTCGCGCCATGGGTCGAGATGATCTAGCGAAAGAGTACGAGAAGCACCGCAAGGTCGAGGACGATCCGCGCATTACTGGCTTTGGCAATTTTTTGCGCAAGACCTCGCTCGATGAGCTGCCGCAACTCATAAATGTTTTAAAGGGCGACCTTAGTCTGGTCGGGCCGCGCCCAATCTTGCCGCAAGAAGCTAAGGATTTACAAAAGCGCGCGGCGCTTCTGCACAGCGTCAAATCCGGCGTCACCGGCCTCTGGCAGGTGTCCGGTCGCAGCGCCCTGAGCTTTCACGAGCGCATCGAACTCGAACTCTTCTACGCACAGAACTGGAGCTTTTGGCTTGATATCAAGATTCTATTCAAAACACTCGCCGTGGTTGTGAGGCGACGAGGGGCGAAGTAACTGCTACTGGCTGGACTTTAAGTCTTTTAGAAACGGGTTTTCTTCCCCGGCTGCTTCGAGATGAGGGAACCGCCAATTGTTTTTCTCCGCAGACAAGCCAGATCTTTCCGCCTCTATTGGTGTACAGAACTGATCGGGAGAGAGGCGAAATAGTGAAAAGGTGGGTGGGCTATGATAGTAAAAAGGGCCATAATCTGGACCAATTGAATCAATCGCCTCAACCACCGGTTTCTGCCCACATTCAAGCCATTTCGCATAAAACCTAATATTGCCGCCTATCCCTATAGCATCGATAGCTAGCCAGAGAGCCAAAATGACCCCCGCAGCGATGGCAATAGATTTTTTATGCAGAGAACTACTCTTGTTGGTTTTTTTTGCGCTTGAAGACATAACCTACCCCTCCTACTAATAATACACCACTAAAGGCTATAGCTACTGCCCAAGGCCTGTCTCTCGAGACCCCCTTTACATCTCCCCCGCCGTCTATTATCACTTCCTCGCCCGCACCTATAATCCACGCATCATCCGTCAAAGCCAGCTTTCCATCCTGTCCTAGTTGAACCCTGCCATCAACTAAAGGAGCACCACTACTCGGAATATAACTTTTCTCTACCTCATCACCACCACTATCTCCAGGGGGCTCTCCTACTTCATCAAGAGGGAAGGTTTGTTGTGGTGGAGCAAGAACAGTAATGTATTGATAGTACTTAACTGGCGCACCGAGAGGCGTAGTCCCCTCAAGCACCAGGAGATGCCTACCGGGCTGCATTGCAGATATATCCACCGTCTCATTCATCCCCCCTTGAGGAGTAGTTTCATACACGCCTAAGCTCACCTTGTCCGAGTAGCCAACTAAATTGACAAGCGAACTGGGATCAAATGTGAACGGCTTGGTGATAATCTTTATAGATGAACCAAAGGCCGCTTGAGCGTCTTCGACCAGCTTCGTCGGCAGTGAAGTGACCGCATCCTCTCTTGGTGTATATTCAACTCGTTCGGGTATTTTATCTGTCTCAAACACACCCTCCTGTTTTATCTTATTCGCAATTTTCTCGTGGCCAAGAGCGTTTGGATGGAATATTTCTTGCACACTCTCGCCAGATATAACATCTTGATAGCCAGCAGCAGTGATTCCCGTCATATACTTTGAACCTTCACACATACGACCTCCATTTAGCACATCCTGGATATCCACATACGAAACAGCTGTATTATGTGCAAGCCTTCTGAGCATAGTGTTCATGTGTGAAATCGCTTTATTGATGGCAACCCGCTCTGCTTTTGATAACGATCCGGAGTTATATGTCAAAGAGCAAGAGAAATCGTCGCTACTTATAAAACTCGGATACCCCAAAATAATAATTCTCGTATCCGGGGAACTCTCTTTGATGCTTTCTACAAGCTTTTTGTTGTATATGTATTGAGTGTCAATTGCGTCAAGTAAAAGCTTCTCTAGCTCCGACCCTGGTGTTGCATAGCCGCAGTCTGTAATCGAGCTTGGAAGAACAAGGTCTTCCCACTGCGGGAAACCACAATAGGTGAGTATATCTGAAAAGCCGACATCATTCCCGCCGCCAGTGAGCGTAACTACCTCTGGAGTGTACCTTTTGACAAATTCAAGTTGAGGGACAATACCTGGGAAAAAATTGTCAATGGCATCCTGACGCATACGTTCTCGGCCAGCCTCGTCCTGCTCAGCTAGCTCATTATGCTGTCCAACGTAGCTCTTCATGTTCGACCAATAGTCGAAGACAATCTGTGCTCCCGAGCAAGCAACCGATTTCATACCTTCTTCAGAAATTCCATAATGATCACGCAAGAGAAACGGGTAAGAGCGGCTACTAATATGGCATTTACCTCTATCTTCTGTACCCGGCAAATAATATGACGACCCGTCTGGTTTCTCGCCAACATCCCCCTCACCACTACTATACGAATCCCCCATTGCCAGATATTTCAACCGATATGGCTCGACATAGCCCGGCTTAGTGAGTTTTACCCATCGCTCCTGGTTACCGCCCAGTTTTTCTAAAAATGTTATGAAGTTCCCACTGCTATCAATATCGACATACCTGACGCTTCTGACATGTCTAGAGGAGTAGTCGACGCCGCTTGAGCTACTGAGCACGTCAACGAGCAATTTGCTAGGACAGCTAGTCTGCGCTTCATCATTCAATGAACCGAGCGGGTCATCAAAAATAGAGACCGGTGCTTGAGCACAATTGCCGTCAACCTGATAGATACTGGCCTTCTGCCTACTCTCTCCGGTAATGACACTCCTTCCATTATCCGAGATGCCGAACACATAAACATCCCGAGAGAACGCTTCACTCGAAAAGCCTTGAAGTGTTCCGTTTGATAAGTCGATACGAAACAGTCCGTACCCTTCCAGCCCGCCAACCAGCCAATCTCCATTGGAGGACATTGCCACATTTATAGTTCTTGATTGGTCGCCAAAGTAACTGCTGCCGCGTGCGCTTAAAGTATATTCCTGGCCTTTGTAGCTATATGCAGTGTCTATAGCAGCAAGCAAATCAACGATTACCCTGACAGACCCAGCGTCATTCAAGACAACGGTATCGCTCATAGGCGACACATGCCAACTATAGCTCTGCCAGTACGGATATAGGTTGTTAATCCGATAAAAATTCGGGTCGTCATCTGTTTTGACCGCCATCGTGCTGGTGTTGTTGCAGCCCCAGCGAGTCTGAGTGCACTCCTCGATGTAGGCAAATTGGAATGACTTCGCCTGGTAAACACAGCCGTCCACTGCCTCAGAGAAGCTGCCCACCTTAATCTCCCGCTCCTGGCACTGATGGGTGTGGTTGGCTATGCGTGGAGTGCCGACCAAAGGATCGTCGATGAGCTCAGCAGTTGCACCAGCCGAAAACCAGCTCAGAGCCTCCGCATGTGTTGCCTCTGCCGACATATAAAAAACGACGAGTACACTCGCCGCAATCACCATCAAAAAAGCCCAATATATCGAAGTTATCTTTTCCAAACAACGTTTCATATGAATGTCAATCTCTCTACCCGCTAGTGTACTCTACTATGCTGGATTCGCATAGCCCGCTATACTTACAGTATGTCTAAAACACCAAAAATCGCCATCGTCGCCGAGTTCTTGACTGTTATGGGCGGGGCGGAGAATGTCGTGCTGGCGCTTCATGAAGCCTTTCCAAGCGCCACTGTTTTTACTGCCATCTACGACGAAGAGCGCGTGCTGCCAGCTTTCAAGGAAATGGATATCCGCACGACGTGGCTACAGAAGTTTCCAAAAAAACTACGCAAAATGTACAAGCTATTTCCGACCCTGCAAGTTAAGGCTTTTCAAGACCTCGACCTCAGCGAATTTGATATCATCATCACCAGCTCGTACTTAAACGCCAATCAAGTACAAAAAACCAGGTCAGATCAGGTCTTAATTTCCTACTGCCACACGCCGGCGCGGTACTACTGGAGCCACTACGAGCAGTACAAAAAACAGCCCGGCTACGGCAAACTTGACTCACTCATTCGTCTGCTCATACCGCTGCTCGTGCCGCACCAAAGAAAGCTTGACTACGAGGCAGCTCAAGAAGTCGATGTTTTTATCGCCAACTCCACCGAAACCCAAAGGCGTATCAAAAAATATTATGGCAAACCTTCGCTGGTGATTCACCCGCCGGTTGACATTGCGCGCTTTACTCCAACTAAAACCAGAGGCGAGCATTATGTCACTATGGGGCGGCAGCTGCCATACAAGCGCTATGACCTTGTGGTTGAAGCCTGCACGAGGCTGAATGTCCCGCTCAAAGTATTTGGCAATGGCCCAGCGCATAAAGAACTGGAAAAGCTGGCCGGCCCATCTGTTTCCTTTCATACCGATCGCTTCGGCGACGCCTCGGACGCCGAGCTTGAAAAGGCGCTGAACACCGCCAAAGGCTTTATCTACGCCGCCGAAGAAGATTTTGGCATCGTGCAAGTGGAGGCACTGGCCGCCGGCGCTCCCGTTATCACGTACGGGAAAGCCGGTGCACTCGACATCGTACAAGACATGGAAAGCGGCGTGTTATTTTATCAGCAAACCGTCGGCTCGGTAGTCGATGCAATCAAGCGTGCCGAGCAGGTAGATTTCCTGCCCGCCACACTAAACCGTAAATCTCGTCGTTTTGATAAAAGCCTTTTCTTGACCAAGATAAAGAAGGTTGTGAGCGACAGTATTGTGACACCAAAGGCATAATTAAATATCAGCAGCCTGAGACGCAGCTGCCAACTTAGCTCGCCATTTTTCCATGGCTGCGCGCTCACTCAGTTCATCATCAAGCTGCCAAGTTTCTAGTTCTCTCGCCCAAGAGTCGTCCATAAACCCTAATGCTCTTCTACCAACATCGACGACACGTTTCAAATGAAACGGGTGAGAAACAAGTCCAAGCTTTCGTTTGCCACTAATAATATCGGTGAAGAATTCTGAATGTTTCCCTTGACTCCTTAGAAAATTCTCTTCAGTGTCTGTCGACTCATCCTCAATCAGAACCACCTCCTCCTTTATCGTGTCATACTGTTCAAGCAAAAATTTAGCCATAAGACGCGCCTCTCTATTGACAGGTGGGTTGTCATTCAACTCCTTGCTATAGCCACCGGAAATTAAAATCAGGCCAGACTCCTTATTAAAATTGGGGTCAAGCCATGCCTCAGCAGTACGATGCACGCGGCACTTTGCCATATCTGACAAGAACAACTCACCATCTTCGGCAATGCCAGCCGTACCAAAAGTCATTATCCGATTGCCAGGTCCATAGTATCTACTCATGGCAGATTCTACTCTACCGTCACACTCTTTGCCAAATTTCGCGGCTGATCGACGTCGTTGCCGCGGGCGACTGCTACGTAGTAGGCCAGGAGCTGGGAGATAACATTGAAAACAAGTGGGGTGAATAGCTCGAGCTTGGTATTCACCCGAATCACCTTCTCGGCCGCTATTCGCTTGGAGGTGTTGGTAATGGCGATAGCGTGCGCGCCGCGGGCGTTCATTTCTATGAGGTTGCTCTGGCTTTTTTCGTACAGCCAATTGTCCTGGATGTAGCAAACTTCAAAGAAGCGGTCGTCGATGAGCGCGATCGGCCCGTGTTTGAGTTCGCCAGCAGCGTAGCCTTCGGCGTGAACGTAACTAACTTCTTTTAGTTTCAGGGCGCCTTCGAGCGCAATCGGGTATAGCGCGTCGCGACCAATGTAGAGCGCGTGTTCGTAGTGAGCATAGGCTTTGGCAATCTTCTGCACTTCTTTGTCGTGTTTTTTGAGTACCTTTTCAATTTCACTTGGCAAGGCTTCGAGTTCGTGAATATAGCTGCGAAGCTGCATTTGCCCGACACCCTTGGCCTGAGCTAGCATGAGGCCAAAAATCGTGATGGCCGCGACCTGCGAAGTAAAGGCCTTGGTGCTGGCTACGCTGATTTCTGCCCCCACGTGTACATAGACACCGCCGTCAACTTCGCGCGCAATCGTGCTACCGACAGCATTCACCACACCAAGGCACTTCACGCCGCGACGCTTTAGTTCTTGCAGGCAGGCCAGCGTATCGGCAGTCTCACCGCTCTGGCTGACGATGAGCGCCACGGTGTTTTTTGGTACAGTGAACGAACGATACCGGAGCTCGCTGGCGATTTGCGAACTAAACGTCACGCCGTCGAGGAATTGCTCAATAAAGTAACCGGCCTCAAGCCCTGCGTAATATGCCGTACCACAGCCAATCACCATAACGTGCTCGACTTTCCGAATCTCATTATCGCTCATGTTGAGGCCACCTAGGCGAGCTCTGAGCGGATCGGCACTAACACGTCCCAGCAGTGTGCTATTAAGACTCTCTGGCTGCTCGTAAATTTCCTTTAACAGGAAATGGTCGTAGCCTTTCTTTTGAATCGACTGGAGATCGAGCTCCAATTTTTCAACACTGGCATTGATTTCGTTTGCCTCGATGTCGTATAGCTGCACACCTTCGCGTGTACAGACGCCAATTTCGCCGTCTCGCATATAAATCACTTGGTCGGTGTGCCCGACCAGAGCAGAGGCATCGCTGGCAACAAATACTTCGTCGTCGCCTAAGCCCACAATCAGCGGACTGCCCTTTCTAGCTACCACAATTTCGCTTGGATTCTTAACGCTGAGAACAGCGATGCCGTACGCGCCCACTACCATTTTCAGCGCCTGACTGACGGCGCTCACTAGGCTAGTGCCGTCTTTTTTGTAAATGTAGTCGACCAGTGCGGTCAGAACTTCGGTGTCGGTTTCGCTCTTGAAGTCGTAATCGTATTTTGTCAGCTCGGTCTTTAAATCCTGATAATTCTCGATAATGCCATTGTGCACCAGATAGATATCGCCAACATTGTGCGGGTGGGCATTGCGCTTGCTTGGCGCACCGTGTGTCGCCCAGCGCGTATGGCCAATGCCAACTTCGTCGTCTTTTTTGTGATTTAGTATCTTCTTTTCAAGCTCCGCCACCTTACCCTTTTCGCGTAGTGAGGTCGGCTCACCCGAAGCACCAAGCGTGACAATCCCGGCGCTATCGTAACCACGATACTCGAGCCGCTTCAAGCCGCTTAGTAGCACCTGTTGCGACTCCTTGTCGCCAATATATCCAACGATTCCGCACATATATCAATCCTTTCAACAAAACGTTTCATGTTTGATATATTCAATACTACTCCGATTTTATTGAAAATTCATAGAAATGTCTATATTACAACATATAATATACATCCAGCCCCTATAGGTAGCGCGTATTGTTGGTATCTTTTAGAAGCGCCTGGATATCCTTAATCTTGTCGATGTCGTCTTTCGGTACAACCAGCAGCGCATCGTCACTATCGACGACCACCATATTCTTGAGCCCAGCAACAGCCACGAGTTTATCCTTCCGCCTTGCCTTCACTAGCGTGCCACTTGTATCGACTGCCACGACATTGGCATCGAAATGATTTTCGTCATCGTCGGCGTCAAACTCGCGCACACTCTCCCATGTGCCGACATCGGTGTTTTTAAACGGCAACAGAATCACGACGGCTTCGCCCGAATCCATAATCTTGCGCGTTACATCTTCGGTCGGCCCCTTTTCCATGGTTTCATATATCGCCCGGATTGCCTCTTGCTCACCCGGCTTATCGAAGGCGTCTTTTATTTTCATCAGTGCTTCGTACCAGTCCGGGCGGTGTTTTTTGTACGCCTCAATAATCTTCGTGGGGTACCAACACAGATGATTCCAATGCGTCACAACCCTGAAATTTTCGACCAAGTCCCTGGTCTCGCGCAGCGTTTTCTTGCGGTAATGAAATTTCGCTAACCGATAGGCTTCGACGGCGTCATTCTCTACAGAGTCACCGAGCTCCAGATAGTCAGCACCCATATTCGGCCCGGTTGCCTTGACGCCGCCAGTGATATAGCAACCAGTCTCGGCGACAATCTTCTCTGCCGCCTTTATCATTTCGATAAACTTCTCGCCCGGCTCGCGTACCATATCGCCCTGCACATAAAACACCGGCTCGTCCGGAAATAGCATCGAGAGCCGCAGGAATGCCAGCCCTTCGCCCGGGCCGCGATCGAGCGCGATATCCGGTTCGACGATGTAATTTTTCAGAGGAATTTGCGGCGATTGTTCGGAGATATATTTGATGAATTTATGCTTGGTAGATACAAAAATATCCTCCGCCGGATAAGCCGTGAGGAGAGTTTCTATACAGAATTGATACGCCGAGACCTCGCCGATAATCGGCTGGAATTGCTTTGGTTTATCCTGCCTGGAGTATGGCCACAGCTTCGTACCCTGGCCACCCGCTACCACAAGTATTTTCATGTCTACCTCTTTAGCTACATTATTCTACGTTTATTATATAGCAGGTGGCGGCTGTTGACGTCACGAACTGCTACAATGATAGTTATGCGAGTTTTTGTTCAAATCCCCTGCCTCAATGAAGAAGAAACCCTACCTTTAGTCCTCAAATCTATTCCAAAGAAAATTAAGGGCGTCGACGAGCTTATCGTCCTCGTTATCGATGACGGCTCGAGCGACAACACCGTAGGCGTCGCGAAGAAGCACGGAGTAAAACACTTCGTCCGCCACACGCGCAACATGGGTCTAGCACGATCGTTTCGAGACGGCGTGGACTATGCACTAGCTCACGGTGCGGATATCGTCGTCAATACCGACGGTGATAATCAATATCCGCAGGCTCGTATCGCAGATTTAGTACAACCGATCATCGCCGGCGAGGCTGATATCGTGATAGGCGATCGCCAGACTGCTAATATTGCTCATTTCTCACCATTCAAGCGGCTGATGCAGCGATTCGGGAGCTGGGTTGTCAATCAAGCCGCCGGCACCGAACTCCCCGACGCCGCCAGTGGTTTTCGTGCCTACTCGAGAAAATCTCTCATGATGCTGAATATCGTGACGCAGTTTAGTTACTGCATGGAAACTATTATTCAGGCTGGCAATAAACGGCTCAAGATAGCCAGTATCCCTATCGAAACCAACGCCAAAACCCGTGAATCACGCCTATTTAAAAATATATGGCAGCACATATTCGCTTCTGGAAAAGCGATCATTCGCAGCTACATCATGTATCGTCCTTATGTGGTATTCATCACGCTTGGCCTTATTTTGCTCGGTGCAGCGGCAATTCCAGCCATCAGGTTCCTGGTGTCATTCGTGGAAGGAGAAGGCGAAGGGCATATCCAGTCACTGATATTTGCCAGCGCTATGCTGGTTGGGTCGCTGCTGTCTTTTGCCCTCGCCGTTATCTCCGACTTGCAGCGCACAAATCGAATACTGCTCGAGGACCAGCTTGAGCGCACCAAGCACATACAATTCCCTAAATCTTAGTTCTTTGACTTGAGGTGTATAAGAAAAATAGCAACCGCCCCTAGTAGCATGTCGATGACAAATACCAAAATACGCCAGTAAATTATCGCTACACTACTAACCGAAAAGAACGCGTACACGACTTCCCTAATTCCAAGGCCGCCGGGCGCGAAGAAGGCCAGGATGCCAAGAGAAAAGGCGATGGTGTTGGCGGCC
>JAUIHN010000041.1 GCA_030432305.1 bacterium
GCGATTGGGATCAACAGTGGCCCTAACACACGCACGGATAGCAGCCGAATCAGGGCAAGTACCACCCCATCACTGCGTACGGTCGTCACAAAAACTAATGCCGTGTAGAGAAAAAAGACAATCCACGACTCTATCGGATCGTCGAGAATCTCTCGATTGCCTCCGGTATGCCGATGCCAAAGGTATATATAATCAACGATCCGGCACCAAATGCTTTTGCGACCGGACGCGACCCCAAGCACGCCGTGGTGGGTGCTACTACCGGACTGCTCGATATCATGGACGACCGCGAGCTCGATGCTGTGATGGCACACGAGATGAGCCACGTGCGCAACTACGACATTCGCGTCGGCATGATTGCATTTGGGTTGGTGAGCGCTATCGGAATTCTGTCTGATATCGCTATTAGGATGCTGATTTTCGGCGATAATAGGCGCGAGAATAACAACCCAATAGTTCTAATTGTCGGAATCGCGCTCATTATCCTGGCGCCGATTATTGCTATGCTGATACAATTCGCCATCAGTCGCCAGCGTGAGTACCTGGCAGATGCCAGCGGTAGTTTGTTGACGCGCGACAGCGAAGGTATGGCTAGCGCGCTTGGCAAGCTAGGTCAGTACGGCAAACCAATGCAGCGGCAAAACAGCTCGTCTGCACACATGTTCCTGGTAAATCCGCTAAAAGCTGGCTTTATCAGCAAACTGTTCAGTACGCATCCGCCGCTAGAAGAACGAATCGCTCGTCTGCAAAAATCTGGAAATACATTTTAAGAGTCGCCATGGCTAGTGCAAAAAAATCGGTTCCAAAAAAGAAACCAGCTGCCAGGAGCCGGGCGTCGAGTAGTGCGAAGAAAAGAAAGTACGTGTTGCCAGCTGTCGAAACGACGGCTCTGGAAAAAAGCCTGGAGCCGGGTGAACCTGGAAAGAAAAGCCGTAGTAAAAAGAAAAAACGCACCAAGCAGCCATTTGTCATGCCGGGCTATATCGCCTTTACGCTTGAAGTGTGGCGCACCATGTGGAAGTTCAAGTCGACCTTTTGGCGCTTGGTGCTGGTGTATGCGGCGCTAAGTGGTCTGTTTGTTGGGCTCGCATCACAGGCGATATATACGCAGCTTTCTGGCTTAATTCGAGAAGCAGGCGGCGAAGTTGTTGGCGGCGATATATCCAAGCTAGGCGAAGCTGGCGACCTGCTGTTGATCAGTTTGACAGGCGCGGCCAACCCCGAAGTTGGCGAAGCGCAGCAACTGATTGGCGGCCTTTTAGTGCTACTTATGTGGCTAACAACCATTTGGCTGCTGCGGGCATTTTTGGCTGGTCATACGCCGCGTCTTCGTGACGGATTTTATAACTCCGGTGCACCGCTGGTGCCAACCTTGCTGCTAAGTTTTGTATTTATTCTGCAGCTGCTCCCTGCTGCCATCGCCGCTATCGGAGTCGCGGCAGCAGTCCCAACAGGTTTTGTGAACGGCGTCATAATCATGGTGCCATTTTGGATTATTATCGCTCTACTCATCATCCTGTCGCTTTACTGGATAACTAGCACCTTCATCGCTCTTGTCGTCGTGACGCTGCCAGGCATGTACCCAGGTGAGGCGCTAAAATCCGCCCGTGAACTCGTGGCGGGCCGGCGGCTACCTATATTGCTCCGTATGCTGTGGCTGTTTGTAATCAGCGGGCTACTCTGGGTTGTCATAATGATTCCAATTATCCTGCTTGATGCGGCGCTAAAAGGACTTTGGCAGGCAATCGAGTGGCTGCCAATCGTGCCGGTTGCTTTCTTGCTGGTGAGCTCATTAGCGCTCGTGTGGATGGTGAGCTACGTGTATTTGCTTTATAGAAAGGTTGTCGATAACGATGCCGCGACCGCCTAAATCAGCCAGCGAGCGAGCGGCCAAGCTGCGCGAAATCATTAACGAGTATCGTTACCGGTACCATGTTCTCGACGAATCAAGTATGAGCGAGGCGGCGGCGGATAGTCTGAAGCACGAGCTTTCGCAACTTGAAACGCAGTACCCGGAGCTAATTACGCCGGACAGCCCGACGCAGCGAGTGGCCGGCAAAGCGCTCGACAAATTCAAAAAAGTACAGCATAGAACACGCATGGTAAGTCTTAGCGATGTGTTTGATGAGGCTGAAGTGCGCGCCTGGACGGAGCGGATGAAGCGGTTACTGCCAAATGTTTCGAGTGAGTACGTGTGCGATATCAAAATGGATGGCCTGGCATGTTCATTGGTGTATGAAGACGGCGTACTAGTGCAAGCAGTGACGCGTGGCGATGGGCTTATCGGCGAAGACGTGACCATGAACGTGCGCACAATCGAAAACGTGCCACTGCGGTTACGCGAAAATCAAAAATACGCTCATTTTCTACGTGGACGTACCGAAATTCGCGGCGAGATCGTGATGTTTAAGCACGAGTTTGAGCAGCTGAATAAAAAACAAGCGGAGCAGGGTAAGCCGCTGTTTAAAAATCCTAGAAACTTAGCAGCCGGCACAATTCGTCAACTCGACCCGCAGCTGGTAAGCGAGCGGCCACTTCACTTTATTGGCTACGATGTTATTCGTGACGACTGGAGTGACGTGCCAACAATCGCTATGGGTTATATGGCGATGAACGAGCTTGGTATCGAAACGAGCCGACAGACCAGAGTTGTCTCGGGTGTCAGCGAAATCATGAGCTATGTGGCCGAGCTGGAGTCTATCCGCACCGAGTTAAAGTTTAATACCGACGGCGCAGTTATAAAACTCAACAATCGCGATGAGTTCGAGCAGCTTGGTATTGTTGGCAAGACACCACGGGCCGCCGCTGCCTATAAATTCGCGGCCGAGGAAGCCACGACGATAGTAGAAGATATTGTGATTTCGATTGGTCGAACAGGCGCCGCCACGCCAGTAGCTGTATTTGATCCGGTGCAGGTGGCTGGTACGACTGTGCAGCATGCCAGCCTCCATAACGCCGACGAGATTGCTCGGCTTGATGTCAGGCGCGGCGACACGGTGATTATTTTTAAGGCGGGCGATATCATCCCGCAGGTACAGAGCGTGTTAAAAGAGCTACGGCCAAAAGATTCTAAACCGATTAACTATGAGGATGAACTGGCGCGTCAGTACCCGGAGCTGGAATTCATTCGGCCTGAGGGCGAGGCGGTGTATCGGGCAAAAGGTCTGACGGGCGACATAATTTTGAAGCGCACGCTGCAGCATTTTGCGAGCAAAGGCGCGCTTGATATCGATACGCTGGGTGAAAAGAATGTCGTAGCGCTGGTGGATGCGGGTCTGGTCAAAGATCCAGCAGATATCTATACGTTGACCTACGAGGATGTGGTGGAGCTCGATCGTTTCGCGAAAATTTCGGCTGAAAAATTAGTCGCTGCTATCGCCGAAAAAAAGCAGCCGCCGCTCGAGCGATTTATTTATGGCCTGGGTATTCGTCATGTTGGCACACAAACCGCGATTGATTTGGCAAATACCTTTGGAGGTTTGGATCGGCTCATGCACGCCACGATCGATGAGCTTAAAGCTGTCGATGGCGTTGGCGTGGTTGTGGCAGAAAGCATCGCAGCGTGGTTTGCAGACGAAGACAACATTCACCTGATAGAAAAGTTTGGCAAGCTCGGCGTCAAGCCACAGTTTGAAAAAAAGCAGGGTAAATTGGTTGGCAAAAATTTTGTCGTCACCGGTACGCTCGAGAGCATGGGTCGCGACGAAGCGGCGGATAAAATCCGCGCTCTCGGCGGAACGTTCCAATCGGCCGTGGCCAAAGACACTGACTACTTGGTAGCGGGCGGCAAAGTAGGCGCCAGTAAACTAAAAAAAGCCGAACAGTACGGTACAAAAGTTATAAATGAGCAAGAGTTATTGGAGTTGCTATGATAGCAACTCTATTAAACACTCCGTGGAGCCTCATCGGACTCTGCGCTGCAACCATCTCTATTCCATATAAAATACAGATCAGCCATAAGCCTTTTGTTGTCATCTTTTTCGTGCGTAGTTTTTGGTGGAGGCGTGTAAAACGAGTACGCGCATCGGCTATCGGCTCTGTTATTTTGTGTGGCCCATTGCTCGAAGAGCATGATATCGAACATGAACTCGTGCACGTCGAACAAATGAACCGAGAGCCGTTCATACACCCACTTTTATATTTAATCGAATCACTGAAGTACGGCTATCGTAATAATAAATACGAGATTGAGGCGTATGACCGGTCGGGGAATGTGTATAGAGGTAAGGAGAAGGCAACCAGGAAGGGTGCAAATGGGTGATTCTATTGTTAACATCGAAAAAGGCACATATCGTCACAGCAAATCAGGCCAGCTATACGAAGTGTTGGGCGTGGCCATGCAAACGGAAACTGATGAGCCGTTGGTAATTTATTCGCCGCAATACGAAAGCGAATTTGAGTTTTTTGGCCGTCCGTATGCTATGTTTATTGAAGAAGTAGAAGTAAACGGTGCAGTGGTGCCGAGATTTGAGAGACTCGATGGATAAACTACCTATATTTATAACCGGGAATCAAGATAAAGCCGATTACTTGGCTAACATGCTTGGTGTTGAACTCGAGCATCAGAAGATTGAACTTGATGAAATTCAGTCGACTGATCTCGATGCAATTGTTACACATAAAGTGAAGCAGGCATATGAAGAAATTCAGCACCCTGTGCTTGTAGAGGACGTAGGACTTAATTTTAATGCGCTCAACGGTCTTCCCGGGCCGTTTATAAAGTTCTTTGTTGAAGTGCCTGATGGTCTTGAGAAACTGTGTCGAATGCTTGATGGGTTTGAGGATCGTTCAGCTCGAGCGGTTTGCACTTTTGGCTATTATGACGGCGAAAATATAGAACTATTCCATGGCGGGTTAGATGGTGCTATTGCTACCTCGCCTCGCGGTGATAGTGGCTTCGGGTGGGATAAAATCTATGAGCCCGAAGGTTATGGAGGCAGGACTCGCGCAGAGCTGAGCCCGGAAGAAGATGCAGAGACCTACCCTACTATTAAGCCATTTGCGCTACTGCGTGATTTTCTTTTAAAGAAACGATAAAATAAAAACTCGCCCGTCAAAGGGCGAGTTTTTATTTGCTAGCGTATATTACCAGCTTCGCTGACGGAATGAACCGCCGTTGCCGCCACGGTCGCCACCGCCATTGAAATCACGGCGAGGACGGTCCTCTTTAGGGCGGGCTAGGCCAACACTAATCGTGCGGCCATCAAGCTCTTTGCCGTCAAGTTGGTCAATAGCTTTTTGGTTGTCTTCTTCGTTCTCGAATTCAACAAACCCAAAGCCCTTGCTGCGACCGCTTTCGCGATCGGTGATAACACGGGCACTTGCAACTGGACCAACTTGCTCAAAGAAAGCCTTTAGACTGTCATCGGTTGAGGCATACGCCAGGCTACCGATGAAAAGATTTTGCTTTTGCATTGTCGTATATGTACTCTTTTCCTGTTACTATTCGTCAGATCGACCTGCGGCGATAGTACACAACAAGAGAATACATATGATATTCGCTCGAGCGCTGACTTCGCGTCTGCTTCTGAACAATGCCATTTAAGCATATTTTTGATAGTAATGCTAGTATAGCCTTGCTTCCCGGGTGATTTCAGTGCATACTAAGCATAAGCTGGTACGCCAAGGAGGGGCACCTCCGGCGGTTAAAATAAACAAAGTTTAAAACAAACAGCCCGTGCCCCTGGGTGGGCGCGTAGCAGCGTAGAAGACTCACCTCTGGAAACAAGGGTGAGTTTTTGCTATGATGAGTCTAGCGGGGATATAGCTCAGTCGATTAGAGCGCTGCCATGGCATGGCAGAGGTCGAGGGTTTGAGTCCCTCTATCTCCACCAAAGAAAAGTTTCGTGCATGTAACGAAACTTTTCTTTTTGTGAGATTCAATCTATAAATTCAACTGTTTTCATGATTTTTTCGCCGGTCGCGGTGATATCAACCGAGTCTGTAACGGCTCCATTACTATTTACTGTGAAAGTGAAGCTGTAATCGCCCGTTGAAAAGTAATAGTAAATAATGCTGGCTGCGGTGCTGTCGTCAGGCGTATACTCCCAGCGGGTTCCGCGGACTCCGTCTTTTTCTACTTCTTCCATAGATGCGAGCGTGTAGAAAGTATTACCATTCATTTGCTCTGTCCCAAAATTACTTTGCGACCCCGCCTCAAACTCTTTATTAAAAACACCAATTGACAGTGCGTAGCCGCAATTGGGTGCGCAGGGTGTGTAATTGACACTAATAACCGCTTCATGACCTCTCATGAGCGAATCGACGACGCCAAGAGAGGATGTCCAGCTATCGCTTTCAGGGTATTTAAAACTTAGTCCGTATGGATTGATCGTTTCGGTTTTCCAGTCAGCTATCTCTTCGGCAAATATATCCTCTTCTTGCTCCGCCTTCGTATTTATTTCTTGTGCTGTATCGGCTTCCTTGGTGTTTGGTGTGTCTTTTAGTTGCTCATAGGCGACCCAGCCGAGGATGCCGGTCAAGCAAATTAAAGCGATTACTGCGAGTATTCCTGCTACACCAATGCTTCTTTTGCCTACTTTCACCTCAAAAGCCCTCCGTGAGTAAATGCTAGCTCAAGAGTAACATGGAAACATAGCGTACGTTAAGCAGGTCGACTACAATATCTCGTCGAGCGCGGCACCAATTTTTTCAGTGACAGCTGATTCATCTAAAATCGAACCATCGGTATCGATGTCTTTTTTGAAGGCTAGATTTGCCTGGTTTTCACCTACACGGGCTTTTAAGCCGCTATTCGCCAGTGTTTCGCGTGCTGTTTCGTGGGCGCGCGCCGCGCCACTCCAGCCGTAGCCGACCAGCGCGACTGGCTTATCTTGCCACTCTTTCCCAACCCAGTCAATCGCATTGAGCTGCACGGGGCTCATGGTGTGGTTGTATTCCGGCGTGACCAGCACGACACCGTCTGCCTCCGCAACCATGGCTGTAAAGCGCAGCACATTCTCGTTTGTAGGCTTGAACCTTTCACTAAGAGATGGCGATGGAAAGTCGTAAAAGGGCATAGTAAGCTCTTTTATATTAGCAACGACAGTGTCTGCGCCTTTATCCTGTAATTGTTTGACGACAATCGTTACAACTTTCTCGTTTACGCTGTTTGGTCGCACACTTCCGGTAACTACTAATATCTTTGCCATACAAATCCTTCCCGACTTACTGGTTTTATAATTTTGTGACGTCAATTCCAATACTTTCGAGCGTGTCACATTCAAGGGTGTAGACCTTTTGGGTACCACGTTTCTCGACACTGAGAACGCCGGCTTCAACAAGCTTGCCGACATGATGACTCATGGTTGGCTGTGATAGTTGTTGAGCGCAGGCGCTTGAAAGCTCGCAGCCTGGAGTTGGTGCAGCATCGGCGGCGATTTTGCGCACGATAGCGAGCCTGTTTTCGTCGGCAAGAGCTTTCAAAATTTCGACCGATTGGTTTCTGTCCATATCTCAACTATATAGAAATATTTATATATTTCAATATATAAATATAGTATAAGCTTGAAAAACCTAAGGATAACTGCTATGATTATAGATAAGGAACGTCCCTCGACTGGGGCTATTTTTTTCGAAAAGACACTGTATGAAGGATGCAAGACATATTCGGAACGTCGCGATTATCGCGCATGTTGACCACGGCAAAACCACACTGCTCGATGGTCTTTTGAAGCAGAGTAATACGTTTCGTGACAATCAAGCCGAGATGAGCCAGGAGCTCATCATGGATTCGGGCGACCAAGAGCACGAACGCGG
>JAUIHN010000042.1 GCA_030432305.1 bacterium
CCCAGCTCCGACATCTTTTTATCTTTACTCGCTAAAATCAAATGCTTTAATGAAATAACGCTCGTGAGAATGCCTTTGTCATTCACGATATAGATGTACGACACTGTCGCTGCTTTACTGGCCTGCTTTTTAAGTATCTCTAGTGCCTCTCCGGCCGTCATCTTCTCCGTAACCGCGATCAACTCTGAGGTCATTATGCTACCAGCCGTGTCTTTACCATAGTGGAGTAGCGAGCCGATTTTGTGGGCGGTCGATGGTTTCATGAGTCCCATGTACTTCGTCACTTGGTTGGCTGGCAGGTGGTTGAGCGTATCTACTGCATTATCAACATACATTTCTGCCAATATTTCGGCTACTCTTTCAGTCGATAGCTCATCGAGATGCCGTAGCCTATCTCTGGTTTTTACACTTTCAAGCACCCTGGCGAGCTCGTGCGCGGATAGATATGTGTAATAGTGTTGCCTGGCTTTACCGTCGAGACTAAATAAGTACTTCGCCCGGTCGCGATTATGGAGCTTCAAGAAAGACTCTCGAAATTTAGTCTTATCATCAAAGTGAACAACCTCGGAGAGATTCTTGAAGAGTTTGAAGATCTTTTGCTTTGCCGACGACATAATATGCTGTGCGCCCTATAGATTGATAACCCCTACATTTGAATAGTCGACACAGGGCTCGTCCTCTGTGTTGGCGGTATAGGCGCAGACGCGCACATAGTATCTTCCCCCGCCTATTTTGCTTTTTTTCGGAAACTCAGCGCTAGTTTGACTCATGGAGCTGTAGTAAATAGAGCTATCGGCGCCAAAAGTTGGAGTGCCATTCTTTGAATAGACGAGTTTGTAGCCGTGAATTGCTTTGCCGGTGTAGCTCCAACTAAAGGTGTTACCAGAGCGATCAAGTACCATAGTGCCTCTCGTCACGAGGTTGGAGTCACGCTCTGCCTCTTCTTTTTTCTTGGCTTGTCGTTCAGCCTCAGCTTTTCTTTCTGCTTCGAGTCTCGCTTTTTCGGCTGCTTCTTGTTCGAGTCGTAGTTCCTCGGCGCGTTCCTTTACCTGCGATAAAATACCTAGTCGTTCTTTAAATTTGGTATCACTTTCATCTTGCGCCAGATTCCAATTGACGAATGCGTTGTCGACGAGGGAGTCAATATCAATAACCGTTACTTTATCTTGCAGCTCCGTGTCGCTGCTTTTTTTATAAAATTGCTCTCCTTCGCCCACCTCATCCTCAGAATCACTGGTCTTCACAGAGCTTTGGTAGACTTGCACGCCGTTTTCAGTTTCGCTTTTGACTGTCACGAAAGCAGTACCGAGCGCCTCATAGGTAGTATCATCCACAGCTACCGTATAACTCCGTTCGCTTGGCACTACGCGCGAATATACCGCGCCCTGTTCTTGCTCGATTCGCACATCATCTGCCGCAAGGCTTGCTAGCTTCACGGTGGTATCGGCATCAAGTCGCGCCGCGCTACCGTCATCGAGTGTCAAGACTGCACGGCCGTCACCGCCGGTGCGTACAGAGTCACCTTCTTTTAATTCAGTGGTCTCCGAGGCTGCCTCCCACTGCGAATCATCTACGCTGTATTCCACCGTACCGTCCGTCACGGTAAATGCGACACCGAGCTTCGGTTGTTCGATAGGTTGAGAAGATGTTTTCTCGGTTTCGGAGTTAGACGAGCCGCTACTCGCTAGCATCCACCATGTTAAAACGCCAACCACACCGAACAGCAGTAGACAAGCTGCCAAAATCATGAGCAATCGCTTCTTGTCTTTTGTAGCTAGCGCCGAAACATTTAACGCCGATAGTGTAACCGGCTTTGCACCGGATTCAGGTGCTTTCTCCGGAGAGTTTAACTCGCTTGATTGCTCGGATGACTGTAAGTCAGGTGAAGTGGGTACTTCTGGTGGCGCTACTGTGGCAGGCTCTACTTCGACATCAATAGTTGGCGGCCGCTCAGTGGGTGGCGTGGCCTCTGTAGATTTGGCGGCTGAAGTATTGTCTTGATTTTTTTCGCCACCAAACGTATCCGACTGAGTAGGCTCTTCGGTCTCGGGATTCACGGTTGTGTCCGGGGTATCCTTCGGCGCAGTATCCTCATTTAGTTTTTCTATACCGTCTTCTCTGTCGTCCTGATTCACCGCATACCCTCTCCTACTACAGTTATTGGGACTATTGTAGCATAAGTAGTATATATACTATCTACTATCCGGAAACGTTTTGGCGATACTGTTCGTAGAGGCAAACAGATGCCGCTGTGGCAACATTAAGAGATTCAACACTACTCGCCTCTTGTGGAATCGCCACTTTCATAGTGGCTGCAGAGGCAAGCGTCTCGCTCACACCTCTCCCCTCACTGCCAAAAAGCCAACAGGTAGGACGCCGTAGGTCAATATCGTAAAGAGAAACGCTGCCGACACCCAGTGTAGCCGCAATGCTTACCGTGTCATATTCGGTCAAGACTTTCATTAAATCCGCATCTTCATGCAAGTTCAAACTAAACTGCGCACCCATGCCGGCCCGGAGTGCTTTTGGTGACCACGGCGAAGCGCACCCTGGCGAAAGTACGATGTTTCGTATCCCGACGGCTGCGGCCGTACGAAGAATCGTGCCGAGATTTCCAGTATCTTGTACCTCTTCCAGGAGCACCGTATTTTCCTGTAACGTCGCGATGCTTATTTCTTGTGGTTTGATCGGTTGGAAGACGATAATGATGCCCACATTTGCGTGGATGGTCGATAGTGACTCAAATAAACTGTCTGCCAGCACTAGTTGCTTGGCCTCAGTTGCGCGCAGCTCTTCCAGTAGCTCCGCAACCTCGTGATTATACTGAGAAGAAACGGAGCAAATATACATATCTGGTACTTGGCCGCCTGCTAAATAGCTCTCCGTCAGATGGATACCTTCAGCCACGTAACGATTCGCTTTGCGCCGCTCCTTGCCGCTCGCCAGAAGTCTTCGCAGTTGCTTTACTGTATCGTTGCTCGCTGAGGTAATCACTTTGTCCATTTCATCACCCACCTATTGCGTATTTGGCTCGAGGTCACAAGGGTCAACATTTTTTCGCGCCAAGATGCGCCCGACAGATTCGTTAAGTATAGTTAGGGTTGTTGTATCAGATTCAAAACGTATAGTTCCCGCCGTCACTAGGCTGTCGACGAGCTGAGAGACATCTGTGCGCTCTGTTTGAACAATGACTGCCACATCGATTCCAGCGAGCCACGCCTTCAAAGCCGCTTCCGAAAGCGTGCCCGGCACGCCCGCTGCAGTCAACGAGTCACTATATACCACGGCGTCTTGGTATCCAATACCTCGCAGCAGTGAAACCGCCTCGCTCGACCAAATGGCAGGCTGGCCGTCGGTCAGCCCCGGCACTATCATGTTGCCAATCATGACATCTGGCGCTAGGCTCACAAGCTGTCTGTACGGTACAAGGTCTCTACTCTCGAGCTCGGCAAAGGCATCGGTTTCGGCGCGCACAAAGTCCGTGTTACCACTCGCGCTGCCCATACCCGGAAAATGTTTGATGACCGGCTGAATACCGGCCTCTTTCATCGCCTTGATGGCTTCACCGGCATAGGTCGCAATTGTGTTCGCATCCGCAGAATACATTCTGTCAGGCAGTGGCGATGGCGTGCGACTCTCGACATCAACTACCGGCGCAAAATTAGTCGTGATGCCGACTTCGGCCAAATATTGACTATCATTTTTATATAGTTCGTAGGCCTCTTCAGTTGTTAGGTCAGGCACTTCGCTCGCGCTTGGCAGTAGTCCATGACTCTTGTAGCGCTGTACTGTGCCGCCTTCTTGGTCAACCGCGATGGTAGGAGGGGTAGCGAAAGCATCACGCAGCTGCTTTAATTGTTCCGCCGGCACTTCATCCATTACTATCACTCCACCGACGCCTAGCTCTGCCAAAACAGGAGTAGCTTCCTCTATCTGATCGCTATAAATCGCAAACATCACTTTTTGACTCAATTTTGTTGCGATAGGTAAGTTGGCGATACACGTCTGTCTGTCAGGCTCTGCTTCCGGTTGTGGCTGCGCGCTACTACTCTCTTTTACGGTCGTGGCGACTTCGGGTTTGGCAAAATAGCTCGATACACTATAGCCAGCAACACCTGCCACTACTAACAGACAAGCTAAACCGACCAATAGTCGTGTAGTTATGGTTCGCTTCTTTCTTCGCCTCATTTTAGTCGCTCAAGCACGCCTTTTCGCTTCACTAGATTTTTGTAGTCCCACTGAATATTTTGAGATTTTTCTAGCCATCGGGACAGCGCGCCGCTATCTATATCCTCGACCGAAGTGTACGTAATCGATGCGTCCTTAAACTTGCTGCCTTGCTCGTTCAAGCCTGGCTCATCGAAGTCAGCGCCACTCCAAAACATCAGTCGGGTACCAGCTTTAATTTTGTTAAAACCAACAATCGGGTTGCCGTTCAAAAACCACACTGGATGACCATGCCATACCTTATTCTCAGTCTCTGGCATGGCGGCGTGTATTTCTTCATAAAGCCGTTCACAGATAGCACGCGTCTCGTCGTCCTGGGAATGCATGTAACTGCGAACGTCCTCGGGCATGCTTACTCCTGTATTTCGCCTATATCCAGCATCCAACAGACGCCAAATTTATCACTGAACATACCGAACGTACTGTTCCACATCGATTTTTCTAGCGGCATCGTAACCTTGCCACCTTCTGTCAGTTTATCCCACAACTCACGACCTTCGGTTTCGTCGTCAGTATTTATAGCTATAGTAATCCGCGCGCCGTCATGATACTCCATGTAACTTGGCGTGTCGGAGAGCATTAGCTCTACGCCACTCTCACCTCTTAAAAAAGCGTGCATCACCTTGTCCTTATCTTCATCGCCAACAGGCATCTCCTCGGACTCAAAATCTGCAAATGTCATCACTTCGAGCTTACCGCCAAACACCGAGTGATAAAATTCGGCAGCCTCGCGCGCGTTGTCCTTAAAATTTATGTAGCTAATCACTTCCGTCGCCATACACCCTCCTGTTTTATAGATTCAGTATACTAAATTATTTTTGTAAAAAACAAAAATACCGGTGATCAATCCGGTATTTTGCTCCTTCCTGCAGGTTGGAATCGCTTTTCCGTTACTTCCCCGTGAGGTCGAACGTAAAAACTATGAAAAGTAAGCTATCTTTTTGTTTTGATGTCTTACTTACCTCAGATAATATCAAAGCGTAACCACCTTGTCAACGATTTTCTCGTTTGTTTTTGACAGCCACGCCACCACAGGCGTATGATGTAAACATAAGGGAGGTTCACGTATGAGGCAAGCTCTTTCGGTTATAGGTATTGTTATATTGTTTATTGTGGCGCTTGGAGGCGTCTATTTTTTACAGCAACAGCGCATTGATAAGCTGGAGGCACAAGTCGATACACTCGAAAACAACTTGGAAGCCACTCAATCAACAAGCGGCAACAGCGAGGGTGAGCAAGAAGACGATACAACACTCCTGCTCTCGGAAAAGGGCACCGAAGTGCGCATTACCGCTCCGACCAGCGGCAGCGTCATCACCAGCCCCTTGCGCGTGACAGGTAGTGTGCCCGGTTCGTGGTCGCACGAGGGTCAGTTTACAGTTCGCTTGCTTGATGAGAACGGCGATGTGCTCACCGAAACCCCAGCTAAACTTCAGGGAGAATGGATGACAGAGGAGATGGTGCCATTTATCGTTACTCTGCCGTTTGATGCTTCGGCCAACGGCATGGGCACACTCGAACTTGTCAAGGCCAATCCTTCCGGCCTCGAAAGCAACATAGACACCGTGTCGATACCGGTGAAGTTTAATTAAAGGTAGGAGGTTTCATTGGACGCATGAGGGGCTCTAAACGCTTGGTTTTATGGATTTGCATCTTGGCTTCATTCGTGCCATTCCTCGATGGCTCGATTGTCAATGTAGCACTACCGTCCATCACCAATGACCTAGGCGGCGGCTTTGTGCTTCAACAATGGGTAGTAAATGCCTATACCATCACGCTCGGCGCCTTCATGCTTATTGCTGGCTCACTCGCCGACTTATACGGGCGACAAAAGATTATGAAAATTGGTCTGATATTATTCGGGGTTACTTCAATTTTATGCGCGATAGCACCGACTGGCTTGTTTCTAATTTTTGCCCGCGGTGCACAGGGCGTGGCTGGCGCACTTCTCGTGCCAAGCTCGCTCGCACTCATTATGGCTTACTTTAAAGGAAAGGAGACGGGCAAAGCACTCGGTAGCTGGACTGCCTGGACTGGCATCGCTTTCATCGTCGGCCCGCTCCTTGGCGGCCTATTGGTGGATGTGGCGTCGTGGCGACTGGCATTCGCTATAAATATCGTACCGATTGCTATCAATATGTACCTGCTGTCACGGCTCGATTTCAAAGAAGAACTACAATCGCACACCCGGTTAGACATACTCGGCGCTGCGCTCGGTGTAGCTGGTCTTGGCGGCGTTGTGTACGGCTTGATCGAGCAATCGCGGCTTGGCTGGAGCAGTCCAGTAATCTACAGTTCGATTACTTTCGGTCTTTTAGCACTACTCGGTTTTATTTGGCACGAACAGCGAGCCAAGCAGCCCATGCTACCGCTTGACTTGTTTAAAGCACGCAATTTCTGGGTAGGCAACATCGCCTCATTCGCCGTGTACGGTAGCCTCTCGCTGGCCACGTTTGCGATTATCATTTTTGTACAGCAGGTTGGTGGCTATAGTGCGCTTCAGGCTGGGCTCGCCACCCTGCCTGTTACGATTATGATGCTCCTACTTTCTTCCCGATTTGGCGAGCTTTCCAGTCAATTCGGTCCGCGCCTTTTTATGGCCGTCGGACCACTTGTCGCAAGTATAGGGTTTGCCACCATGTATCTTGTCGATCATACCGTGTCGTACTGGCAGTTGCTGCCTGGCATACTGCTGTTCGGCCTTGGGCTATCGGTAACGGTTGCGCCACTCACCACAGCCGTACTAAGTGCTGTTAGCGATCGCCAGTCCGGCATTGCTTCGGCGGTGAATAATGCCGTCACACGTATCGCCGGGTTATTGGCTGTCGCGGCAGTCGGCCCAATAGTTAGCCAATCGCTTGGCTTAGACGGTTTTCGCTCTATCACGCTGGTGATGGCAGGCCTAATGCTAGCAGGCGGCGTCGTATCGGCGATTGGTATCGTGAATAGACCGACAACTGAATAAATGTAACGAGACGCGACTGTCCCTCACTTCTCCCAGTCTTGAATCCGCAAGCCCTTGCCGTATTTCGTGACGACTAGTTTCTGCCCTTTCCGCCACCGTAGCTGCT
>JAUIHN010000043.1 GCA_030432305.1 bacterium
CAGCTCTGTGTACGAAGCCGAGCTGGCGTACGACAGCGGTGCACTGCAACTCCAGACACCTATCAAGATTCACGTTAACGGACAGCTTCGCGAGACAACGCTTGGCCGTGTCTTCTTTAACGAAATTCTGCCGGAAGGTTTCCCATACGATAACTCAGTACAGAACAGCAAGCAGCTCAAGAAAGTGCTGGCACGGATTTTCAATAAATACGGTGCCGAGGAAACCGCCAAGACTGCTGACCGCATGAAAGGCCTAGCTTTCCGCTTCGCGACCGTCGCGGCTGTTTCGACCGGTAAAGATGACTACGTGCAATTCGATGAATCTGCCTAGATTATCGCCGAAGGTGACGCCAAGGCAACGCTGATTGCCGATCAGTTCAACCAAGGACTTCTGACCGAAGAAGAGCGCTACAACCTGACCGTCAACACGTGGCGTGAGATTGACAGTAAGATTACCGATCTGTTGCAGGAACGACTTAAGTCTATGGATACCAGCATTAGCGTTATGGTTGACTCCGGTGCGCGTGGTAACATTTCAAACGTTAAGTTGGCAAGCGCCATGGTTGGTATCATGGTTGACGCCAACAACGAAGAAATTGAGCTGCCGATTAGGAGCAACTACAAGAAAGGTCTTTCGAGCCTTGAATCATTCGTGGCGACTCGAGGTGCGCGTAAAGGCCTCATCGACACCGCACTTAAGACCGCTGACTCTGGGTATCTGACACGTCGTCTTGTGGATGTATCACAAGATGTCTTCACGGTGCCAGATGAAGTTGGCGACGACGAAGGCTTCGCGATTTACCGCGACGAGACTGAGCTCACCATGATTGACTTTTCAAACCGTCTGTTTGGTCGCTTTACAGCTGAGGCTGTGCCTGGTCATATCGAGGCCGACCAGCTGATTACGAGGGAAATCGCCGACGCGATTGAAGCTGACAAGAAGATTGACAGTGTTAAGATCCAGAGCGTTCTATCATCAAAGAGCCTGACCGGCATTCCGCAGAAGAGCTATGGTATCGACATGTCGACCGGTAAGATTGTTGACGCGGCGCAGCCTGTCGGTGTTATCGCCGCCCAGTCTGTCGGTGAGCCTGGTACGCAGCTGACACTGAAGACCTTCCACGCCGGTGGTGTGGCTGGTGGCGACATTACGCAGGGTCTGCCTCGTGTCGAGGAGCTGTTCGAAGCTCGCACGCCGAAGGGTCAGGCGTATGTGTCTGAGGTGACTGGTAGCGTCGAAACCTGGGAAGATGGCAACAAGTACATCGTGCAGGTAACGCCAGAAGCTGGTCGCACCGAGCATCTTGCTCTTGGTAAGCGAACTGCGACCGTAAAAAGCGGCAGCAGCGTCAAGGCTGGTGATGTAGTGGCAGCGCTCGAGGATGAGTCGAAGCCACTCGTAGCGCCATTTGACGGTGTTGTAGAGGCTGGTGACGACGCGCTGACTATCGTGTCTGAAGCTGGTGCGCCGGTTCGTTACGAACTACCGGGTACAACGCAACTTGTCGTCAAGTCTGGCGACCGCGTAGATGCGGGTGACCGTCTGACGATTGGTTCATTGAACCTCGGTGAGCAAATGCGCCTAAAGGGTATTGAGGCTACGCAGCGCTACATCATCAACGAAATCCTGCGCATTTACGCGGCTCAGGGTCAGGATGTGGCCGACAAGCACCTCGAGATTATCGTGCGCCAGATGTTCAGCCGTGTACAGATAGAAGATTCAGGTGATAGCGACTTCGTGACTGGCGATATTGTTTCCAAGACTGCTGTCATGGAAGCGAATCAGCAACTCGAAGCCGAGGGCAAAGAGCCTGCCGAATTCACGCAACTGCTACTTGGTATCACCAAGGTGTCGATCTGGAGCGATAGCTGGCTTTCAGCTGCCTCATTCCAGGATACAACTCGCGTGCTGATTAACGCAGCGCTGAGCGGTAAAGCCGACCGTCTCCAGGGCCTCAAGGAAAATGTGATCATCGGTCGCAAGATTCCTGTCGGTACTGGCGTCGAAGAAGAAGTTGACGAAGACGAGCTGGTCGAAGCGGACATCGCTACCGATGTCGAACTCGCCGCGTAATCGACGGTACTAGCAAAAACACCTCCCTAACCGGAGGTGTTTTTTATGGTTGAGCTGTATAATTACCTTTATGAAACCAAAACAACAAGCAATTTTAGCTCGAGACATGATAAAGATGATTCGTGACTACAGTGATAACGCTGACGTACTTGAAAGTTTGGAGTCTTTCGCATTTGCAATCGCACGTGGAATTGAGGATAAATCTGCTGTTGGCTGGGATAATCTTGCAGGTATCTGTGATCAACGCTACTACTCACTAAGGGTCGGCAATCCCGTGCCTCTAGACATTCAGCTGCTTAGTTCCATAGAAGCTAAGATACTGAAATACCTGGAAGCCGACCAAGAAGACAAGGTAAGGGTTGAGACGGTCGGTAACCCGGCTAAGCAGGCAGAAGATGATATTAAGTCGCTTATTAAACATATTGAAGAGGTTCTTTCAGACGGGGAATTATCCCCAGACGTAATCGGCAGCTATATCGTAGGGTATACGATTATTCAAGATAACTATGACGATTACCAAAAGAAGTATCCAGCTCTTGCTGCAATAGCCGAACTAGCTGCTGACCTAGAAACTATTAAAGACGAGAGTTTTGCTACCAAGATAGTGGGCGAGATCAAAGACAGGTTTGCTGTTCTTAAAGAGAATCCATCGTATGACCCCAATGCAGCTATTGCGCGTCGCCAAACTACACCGAACGCTTGGATTCTCGATTATTTAAGGTACGATATCTCCTCAGATTTGCGATTCTTAGAAAAACTATACGAAAAAGTCATACTTTCGCAGTATGCAGGTATTGAGTTTGGTCAAGTAAAGTGGATAGACCACGGCAAAGTGGGGCCGGACGCATTTGCACATTACTTCAAGGACTATCGTGAAGGCGAATATGTTTTGGTATTTGAAGATTACCCCGGCACTGTCCCATTTGATGACGGATTGTCTCACGAAGTGCTTCTAATAAACGGTCAGCGCTCGTTGAGGTTCAGTTTTGAGGTGCCGTTTAAGTATATCGAAAATGTCTCAGGCTACTTTACGCTCTTTAAAGAGAAGAGGCGTTGACTCAGTTCTTTCGCCATCCTTGACTACTGGAGGCGCTTTTTGGTATACTGGTAAGCGAAAAGAGTTTCCTCTAATCGGTTTTGTAAGAAGTGTACAATTTTACAAAACGCGAGAAGAAAAGCCGCGTTATACGGTGTTTGCTGCACTACAGGCGCACATAATTAAATGACAAATGGAGCTATAGTTTTCTATGCCAACAATTAATCAGCTTGTTCGCAAGCCGAGAAAAACAGCCGGGAAGAAGAGTAAGTCGCCAGCACTTGGTCGTATTCATAATGCTCTGAAATCTCGTTACTACGAGCAGGATAACCCGCTAAAGCGCGGTGTCTGTGTCAAAGTAACGACTAAAACACCAAAGAAGCCGAACTCGGCCCTTCGTAAGGTTGCCCGTGTGCGTCTGACGAATGGTCACGAAGTTTGGGCATACATCGGTGGTGAAGGCCACAACCTCCAGGAACACGCCGTGGTGCTGGTTCGTGGTGGACGCGTGCCAGATCTTCCGGGTGTGCGCTACCACATCGTGCGTGGTGCGCTTGACCTTCAGGGTGTCAATAACCGCAAGCAAGGCCGCAGCAAGTACGGCACCAAGAAAGACGGTAAGTAGCCATGCCACGTAAAGTCACCAAAAAGCTCCAGCGCGAGCTGAAACCTGATCGCAAGTACAGCAGTGTGCTGATTCAACGTCTTATCAATAAATCGATGCTTGACGGTAAAAAATTGACCTCTGAGCGAGCTGTCTATAGCGCGCTTGAACAGGCTACCAAGAAGCTCGAACAAGACGACCCTATTGCCGTATTTGAGCGCGCACTCAAGAATGTTTCACCGAATTTCGAAGTCAAGAGTCGTCGTGTTGGTGGCGCTAATTACCAGATTCCGTTTCCGGTATCTGGCCATCGCCAGCACCACTATGCTTTTACATGGTTGGTACAGGCTGCCCGTGATCGTAGCGGTATGCCGTACTCGCAGCGTTTGATGCTTGAAATCGTCGACGCCTATAACGAAACCGGCGCTGCCTTCAAGAAGAAGGAAGACACGCACCGTATGGCTGAAGCCAACCGCGCTTTCGCGCACTTTGCTCGCTAAGTAGTTACTGCAAAAGCACCTATAAAACCCTCCGAAACCCGGAGGGTTTTATGTAGTTTCGAGTGCTGCCTTACAGGCGGTGCGGTAAACGACGAATGAATTGCGGGCGTACGAAATGCATCTGCTGCCGCGCAATTTTTGCAGCTCCAGGGTAGTCGTCTCTCTGGTAGAGTTAACCATCTCAGCGAGATCCTGGTGTGTGAGAGGCAACCCAAGCTCGTACAGATCGACTGTTTCGTCACCGCTAAAGCGCTCGGCTATGTGGCATAGTGTTGCCAGTAGGCGCCGCCTGACGCTTGGCTCTTCCATGGCGTTGATGCGAGTTAGCAGGTCGTCGTAGTGCGTTGACATGCCGATGGCCGCGTCGGTCATGAGCGGCAAATTAGCGCGCGCTTCTTTAATAAAATCCGCTTTATCTATTTCATAGGCGGCCACGTCGGTCAGCGCCACGTAAAAGAAATCGAGTGCTCTGCTACGTAAAAACAGGTGCTCGCTCGGGATGATATCGTACTTGCCGGCAAGCCACAAAAATCGAGCGTCTCCAGAAGAGCTATACGACACGATTTTGACAAAACCACTGCGAATGGCGAGTAGTGTATCGGTAGGTTCACCAGCCTGAAATAGCAGTTCGCCTTTTTGGAACCGCCGCGCCGGGTGCTGCCTGATGTATTCTGCCGTCGTCATTCGTATAAGTATAGGGCAAAGTAATGTTTCTTACATCACGAACCGGGCGGAACGTGTAGTATAGCAGCGTAACAACCAATAAGGAGGATATATGTCCTACAAAGTTATACCTACAAAAGTACATGGAGTTTTAGATTATATCGTGGCCGTGGCGCTCTTTTTCGCGCCGATGCTATTTGGGTTTCAAGATGTTGGCGGCGCAGCCGTCATGATACCGATGGTGCTTGGTGTCGGCCTGGCTGTCTACAGCCTGCTGACCCGCTACGAATGGGGCGTAATAAAGGTGCTGCCGATGCCGTATCACCTGGTGTTTGACGCTGCCGCTTCGCTACTCTTGGCGCTATCGCCGTTTATCTTTGGCTTCCAGGACGAAGCGCTGAATGTCTGGCTGCCGCATGTGGTGGTTGGTGTAACGGTCATATTGGTGGTGCTTCTATCCCAGACTGAGCCTGAAGAAAAAGAACAGATGGCTATGTAGTCTAACAATCTGTTGCCGAGAGCGCCCGCTACTTTGGAGTATGCGGGCGCTACGTTTCTCGGCACACTAGTCAGAATGGGCGCTTTTTGCTACAATAAAAAGATAAGAGCTATTTTTTATGCCAAAAAATAGGCAGGTAGCAAGTAACAATACTAAATAGAGGAAGAGTAAGAAGTAATGGCTGAAAAGAATGTCCCACTAAAGGACTTCCGTAATATTGGAATCATCGCCCACATTGATGCGGGTAAAACGACAACAACCGAAGGTATTTTGTACCGCACAGGGCTCACCCATAAAATCGGTGAGGTGCGCGGCGACGGTGACGGTGCCACCACCGACTGGATGGCACAGGAAAAAGAGCGTGGTATTACTATTACTTCCGCTGCTGTTACCTGTTTTTGGGAAGGCTGTAAGATTAATATTATTGACACCCCCGGCCACATCGACTTTACGGCCGAGGTGGAGCGTTCACTACGCGTGCTGGATGGTGCCGTAGTTGTCTTTGACGGCAAGATGGGCGTCGAGGCACAGACCGAAACAGTGTGGCGCCAGGCCAACAAGTATGGCGTGCCGCGTATTTGCTTTGTGAACAAGATTAATCAAATCGGCGGTGATTTTTATAAGTCACTCGACAGTATTCACAACCGACTCTCTAAGCACGCGCTGCCGGTACACTTGCCGATTGGCTTTGAAAAAGACATCAACGGCGTGGTCGACCTTATCGACATGAAGGCGTATACCTATAAAGACTACACCGACCATGAGCTAGAAGTTGGCGATATTCCAGAGGATATGCTTGATAAAGCCAAGAATGCTCGTAGCCTGCTGGTTGAGGCTGCCGTGGAAGCCGAGGACGAACTCTTTGAGCGCTTCTTGGAGCAAGGCGAAGATTCGATTTCTGAAGAAGACCTCAAGCGCGCGCTCAGGAAGCGCGTCCTGGCTGGTGACTTTTACCTCGTGACTGGCGGTGATGGTCGCGGCGTGATTGTCGAGAAAGTGCTCGACCTCGTAGCGGACTTTTTGCCGTCTCCGCTTGATGTGGAAGCTATTCAGGGTACCAACCCGAAGACTGGCGATGTCATGGAGCGAAAGCCATCTGAGAGCGAACCGCTTTCGGCGCTGGCCTTTAAGATTGCCACAGATGCGTTTGTTGGCCGTTTGATTTTCGTTCGTGTCTACAGCGGCAAGTTGACAGCTGGTAGCTATGTGCTAAACACTACTACTGGTGAGAAGGAGCGTATCGGTCGTATTGTTCGTATGCACGCCGATAAGCGCGAAGAAATTGACTCTGTCGGTGCCGGTGACATCGCTGCCGTGGTTGGCCTCAAGAGCACCTTTACCGGCCACACGCTAGCCGATGCCAACAATCAGATTCTACTTGAATCAATCGAATTCCCGGAGCCTCCGGTGTCGATTGCCGTTGAGCCAAAGACCAAGGCTGACCAGGAAAAAATGGGTATCGCACTCCAGCGTCTGGCTGAAGAAGACCCGACCTTTAGAATTCACACCGATGAAGAAACTGGCCAAACCATCATGAGTGGTATGGGCGAGCTGCATCTCGATATTCTGATTGACCGCATGAAGCGCGAGTTCAACGTTGAGGCGAACATTGGCGAGCCACAAGTTGCCTTCCGCGAAACCATTCGCGGTGTAGCCGAGGCGCAGGGTAAGCACGCCAAACAGTCTGGTGGTCGCGGTCAGTACGGTGACGTCTGGATCCGTTTCGAGCCGACCGAGTCTGGCG
>JAUIHN010000044.1 GCA_030432305.1 bacterium
TGAACGTTCGTGTGTCTGAAGCTTCAAAATTCCTCGAACAACGAGAAGCTTATTCTTTTTCAGGAGTTGCATTAGCTGTGTCAGACTTTTCGGGCACGATCAGCCACATGATAAGGTATGGGATGACACCTGGCAGACCACCTGGCAACGCTAAGAGAATAAAAAACAGGCGCCATAGCGTCGCATCGACACCAGTAAACTCTTCTAGCCCACCACAAACTCCAGCCAGCTTTCTCTTTGCCGTTGATCGATATAGTTTTTTCCCGTTCATCATTCGCCTTTCTTCGTGAGCGTGATTATAAGCTCTTTACCTTCTACTATAACTGTTTCTTCATACATAAGCTTATCGTCATTCTCGATAGACTCTGCAAGCGTTTCTTGTTCGATAGTAACGGAATGCTCCTTAATTGCTCGAAGCAGCCCATCGTCCTGCGTAGTGAGTCCAAGGCGAATGTGATCATCCACATTCAACCCGGCTTTTTTACGCGCCGATTGCACATGTCGGATGACTTCGCGCATCAGGCCTTCGCGCTTCAGCTCGTCGGTCAGCTGCTCATCGATTGCCACAGTTTCGCCTGTTTTGACCTCTTTAACGTTCAATTCCTCCAAAAGCACGCTCGTAAAATCAACGTGCTCGCCAAGCTCTGGCACGGTTACGCTGGCAAGCGGCTGGCGCACCTTTAGCCCAGCTTTTGCCCGTAGACTCAATCCTTCATTCACGTATTCGCGCAGGCGCTCCATGTCATCTACGACCATTTCACTCACGTCCCCGGCAGACAACCAATCCTTCAGATGAATCGATTCATCGTCACCTGTCAGATTGCGATACAATTCCTCGGCGAGGAATGGCGTAAACGGCGCGAGCACGTACGCCAGGCGCACGAGCACATAGTGTAGCGTACGGTAGGCGTCGTCTTTGTCGCTGTCGTCCTCGCTTTTCCAGAAGCGTCGGCGACTACGACGGACATACCAGTTACTGGCGTCGTCCAGAAACGGCAAAATCGGCGTCATGGCATCTGGAATATTGTAGTCGTCCATGTGCTTTTCGACTTCAGCCACAAGTTGATGCACGCGGCTAATAATCCAGATGTCGAGTGGATTTTTTAGTTTATCCAGGTCTACATCAATAACAAACGACTTCTCATTTTCGTTATTATTCGAGGATTCGGGAGTATCGGAATGAGCGGTATTTGAGATACCGCGAATGAGAAACGCATCCGAAGACGATGAAGAATACGGAAATGTGAAGTCGTCCACCTCTGCATACATCGTGAAGAAATCGTACATATTCCACACCATACTGAGTTTTCGAGCCACATCGCCAACTTCCTTGTCTTGCAGCGCAAAATCTTCGCCGTTTAAGAGCGGGCTGCTCAGCAGCAAGAAGCGAAGACTGTCAGCGCTAAATTTATCCATCAGCTCGTTCGGGTCAGTAAAGTTGCCGTAGCTTTTGCTCATTTTGCGACCATCGTTGCCGGCTACGTTTCCGGTGGTGATGACATTTTTAAAGCTATTCTCACCAAATAGCGCCACGCTCATGGCGTGCATATAGTAAAACCATGCGCGCACCTGGCCGATGTACTCCACGATGAAGTCGCCCGGGAAATTGGCCTCAAACTTCTCTTTATTCTCGAACGGATAGTGGAACTGTGCAAACGGCATGCTGCCAGCTTCAAACCAGCTGTCCATCACTTTATCGATACGGGTGTATTCCACGTCGTCAATCGTGAACTTCACGTCGTCGATCCACGGACGGTGGTAATCGTCGAGGCGCACACCACTAAGCTCCTCGAGCTCGGCATAACTTCCCACCACTTTGCTCAAGGTCTGACCCTGAGCATCGGTGCCTTTCCAAACTGGCATGGCTGTTGCCCAGAAGCGGTCACGGGAGATATTCCAATCTGGCGCCTGCTCGATAGTACGAGCGAAACGGCCATGCTTTAAGTGCTCTGGGAACCAGTTGATAGGCTCGTTTTTCTCCAGCATCTTGGTGCGCTGCGCATCGATATCCATGAACCAACTCGGATGCGCTCGGTACATGAGTTTGGTGCCACAGCGATGACAGTGCGGATACTGATGCCGAATGTAGTCAATTTTCCACACAGAACCACGCCACGGCTCAACCTGCTCGGTGTCAGAGCCACCGACCTGTTGAACCTCTCGGCGCATCGCGGCGTTATCGTCTGCACTACTCACCTCATCGTCGCTTTTCGACGTCTCGTTCCGTTGCTCGCCGCTGCCTTGCGCTGCATCCGAGGCCGAGGCTCTGTGCATCTCCTTCGCTATCGTTTTATTTATCTCCCAAACGTTCTCACCCTGCCACGGGCCCTCTGTAAAATAGCCGTTTTGGTCGATGGTATGCACTACCGGAATGTTGTTTTCTTGTGCTAGTACGAAGTCTTCCTCACCGTAAGCTGGCGCTAAGTGAACAATTCCTGTACCCGCTTCGGTCTCAACGTAGTCGGCATGCCAAATCTTGTGCGCTTCGCCGCCTTGCGAGCTTCCCTTGTCTTCAAAAAGCGGTTCGTAACAGAGGCCAACGAGCTCCTCGCCTTTCATCTCATCCACGATTTTATAGTCGAGTGGCTGATGCTTTTCGTCAGTAAACACCTTTTCTACCAGCTCTTTTGCAACAATTATTTGTTCACCTTCGAATTCGACCACTACGTAGTCAACTTTTTTATTCACAGCCAGCGCGGTGTTGGCGGGTAGCGTCCATGGTGTCGTCGTCCAGGCGAGCATGTACCGACCGTCCTCGAGCCGGAACTTCACATACACGCTCGGGTCGGTCACATCCTGGTACGCCCCGGCGTCCATGGTGACTTCGGCTTTACTGAGCGGCGTGCCGTCGAGCGTACAGTACATCAGGACCTTCTCGCCCTCGTAGATCTTGCCCTTTTCGTACAAAGTCTTAAACGCCCACCAAATAGACTCCATGTACTCTTTGTCCATGGTTCTATAGGCGTTTTTGAACTCAACCCAGCGTCCAATCCGGTCTACAACCTCTTCCCACTCGCTACTGGTTTGCTCCATGTTCTTGCGAGTCGCATTGATGTAATTCTCGATACCGTACTCTATCACCTCTTGGCGCGAGTTGATGCCAAGCTTTTTCTCGGTGTAGCGTTCTGCCGGCAGTCCATGACAATCCCAACCCCATACGCGCTCGACGCGCTTGCCTTTCATGGTTTGATACCGCGGTACGACGTCTTTTACTATGGAACTAAGTAGCGTCCCGTGATGCGGAATACCAGAGATAAACGGCGGCCCGTCGTAAAAAACATACGAATTATCTTTCGGCCGCTGCTCGACCGACTTCTCAAATGTTTTATCTTCTTTCCAGCGCTGCACCCAATCTTTTTCGTATTCAAGTGCTCGCCTGCGCGTTCCGTGCTTAAACTTCATACTGCCTCCATATTTTTTTAAAACAAAAAATCCTTTCTTAGCCACTGGAGTCCGCTTTGCAGCGGATGGTACCATCCAGTTTCTAAGAAAGGATTCTTAGCACTTATTTGCTCGCTGTATCGCCGCGTGCGCGACGGGTTTTACTAGGCTTCTACACTTTTCTTCCCGTTGACTCGTGGTTGATAGCCACTCAGACGTCTTACAAAATTAGTATAGCACATCGCCAGCGCTAGCCTCTACCCTTTCGCCAGCGCACTGTGGCGGTGAAGAGAAAGAGCACGGCGCTTGAAGCCAGCGTCACTATCAGGGGCAGAAGAGACACCCGCCGCCTGACTTCTTCTGGTGGGAGCGGCCGCGGAATATCCGCCGACTCCTCCGGTGTTGGCTCATACGGCACTCCAGTTGTAACTGGCGGAGTGCCCGGCTGGTCTGTCGGGGAAAGCACGATGATGGTTTCGGCTCGCTTTTTGCTGCCATCGTAGCCTTCCGTCTCTACCACGAATTCATACGCGCCAGGCTCGAGCGGCTCTGCTAGTCGGCCGAGGCTAAGTGTCCAATTCACCCCTGTCGCGCTCAACTCGTCATCGACACCCAATGTATACACCCTACTCCCGAAGATAATCCTGAGATACTGGCTGAATGCCGAGTCGTACGTACCTTTCACTATCGGCTTGTTGCCGTTTATAGTTATCTCGTCGATTGTCGGGGCTTCCATCTCGCAATTATTCGCCTGAATACATTCCGGCTCCAGTAATTGCTGTTCTAGCGTAGAGCTTTGCTGAGCGGCCACCCCTGTTGGTGACGCAAGTGACAGCGCGAAAAGTGTCACGAATAGCACTGCTGCGCGAAATTGGTGTCGGCCTAGAGTTGCCCCTGCAAGCACCCGACGACCTACTTCTTCTTTTTGGTTGTCCTGCGCTTCTTGCGATGAGTGTGAAACGCCGGGGTTGGCAGTAGTATTTCTTGTCCTTCTTTAAGAATGTATGGAGCTGAGAGGTTGTTTAGTTTGGCGAGTTCTTGCCACGACACCTGTGACTTTTCCGCCAACGACTGTATGGTATCAGACTTAGTTGCTTTGTGCTTACGAGCACCTCGCCTGAGGCGGCGGCGTCGCTTGGCACGATTTATAACATGTAGAATCAGTGCGATAACAAGCACGATAATTGCAACGATAATTGCCCAGCCCAGGGGTGTCGGCCAAAAGAACATGTCGACCGAATCACCAGTGATTGTCTCATAGCTGGCTTGCTCGTTTTGCGTACCGAAAGCCCCAAAGCGCTTGTCGTAGCGCAAACTCGGCGTCGCCTTATACCAGCCACCAAAAATCGGCTTTAGCTCGGTGCTAAATTCCCGTGTCAGACTTTCGCCCGGCACGAGCGGGTATTCACCACCTGTTTCAGCACCTTCAACAGTGAACCATTGGTTTTCAAAAATAGAAGTAAGCTGCACCCTCATGTAAATATCAGCCGAGACATTACCTCTGTTGGCGGCTGTCAGCGAGTAATCTTGGCCGCTAAGGTTGTGAGTAGCCATGAAGTTTGCAATCGAGATATCCCGCGTCAAGTCGCCAGGAATCGTCACAATCATACGGATGGCTTGGCGCGTACGTAGACGAATACCCCCGCCGGTAGCACTATCGACGGCTTCCTCGGCTTCTGCAGATTGGAGTGTCAGACAGCTATTGTGCTCACCAACATCGGCGTTCTCTGGCACCGTCACCGTGAAATCAACTAATTCTTCGCCACCCGCTGGCAGCACCACCTCCGTTTTCGAAAGCTCTACCCAGCCGCCGCTATCCTCCACTGGCTCAGCCTCCTGACGGCATGTATAGTCGCCAGTGTTGGTCACAACCCCGTCAACCGAGCCAAGTCGGATGGTCTGCTCCTCTTCAGTTCTGTTGATAACAAGTAGCTGGTCTTCTTTGGCCTCGCCGTGTTCTAATGTGTAGATAAAGATAGACTGCGTACGTGGATTATCCGGATCTGGGTTCGCCACCCGGCCACCAATGCCACCAGTCTGCGCCCCTACCATCGCTGCGGGAAGAATCAACACTCCTACTACAAATAGAAGTACAGTCCTTCGCCATATCTGCAAAATTCTACTACCCATCCCCCTCACTGTCTGTCTCCCTACTACTTAAGTTGTCTATATTGTACCCTACACTCGTCTCATAGTATAGGGTAAAAGCATATGAGGTTTAAATAGCGGCGACTGTCTGCGTCATATCAATCGTATATGAAGCCGCTGGCTGACTGGCTGGAATTGTCTGCGTTAGACCAACACCAGTCACATAGCCATTCCAGATATCGTCCGAACCAGCTGCTGCAGAAATTAGCGTAATTGGGCTTGTGCCTGAAAAACTGGTTGATGTACCCAAGGTTATCGATGTAGAGGCACCCACGAGAGAGGTTAAGGTTCCCGCCACAGGATTAACTGTCAGTCGACCATTGGCAATAGTGTCATTGTACGGATACGTATTGCTACCGCCGTCCGTCCACTCGCCTGTACCCGGGGTCGTAGCATTCCAGGTAAGCGTCCAGCCGCCATTGGCTGCTTGAGGGTTGTCTACCGTCACGCGCTGGGTGTTTGATCCGAATGTACCGGTGACCGATTGCTGCTCGGTGGATACTACCGCTGAGTTCATGGCAAAAGTTGGACTGGCGACATCGGCACCAGTCTCATCAAGAATATCGGTGCTCAGTACACCGGCCGTTATTTCCTGAGTAAGCTCAGAGGTTGCTGTTGGTGCCGCATTGGCAATGAGAGGCGCGCCAAGTAGCGCGGCTCCAAAGAGCAAAAATGCTCCCAAATGTAACTTTTTGTGTGTGGTGTTTGTGGTGGTGGCTTTCATTTTTTTGTTTTTGGTTATGTTTTTACTGGCTTCCACTGTAGCAAAGCTTGAGCGGTTTGTCAACCCTAATTCGCAACAATCGTCGCTGTCATATCGATTGTGTACGAACCGCCCGGCTGATCCGCTGGGATAGACTGCGAAAGCGACACGGTGCGGAGCCGCCATGCACAGTTGAACTGTGTCGATGGTGAGCCGGTCAGAAGCGTGATGGCAGATACGACATTAGTAAACGCCGTGATACCGGTACCGAGGCTGGTACCAGTGGTAGTGCATGATGCACCTGTTGGGTCAGTGCCATGCGCGGTGCGGCTCGAGGACGTCATATTGACACTCAGTTGGCCATTGGCGCTCGTAGAGGCATTGTACGGATAAGTATCGACTCCGGAGTCCCACTCGCTCGATGGCCCACCGGTAGCCGCAAGCGAAATACTCCACCCACTACTACTAGTGCTATTGTGAGCTTGGAGTAATTTGTTGCTAGCATCCAAAAGTGTTGCAGTAGTGTTTTGCACTTCGCTAGCACTAAAAACGCCGGTAAACTCTGTACTCGGGCTGCCAATCGATGAGCCGCCGCTATTAACAAAGCCGACGTCAAGCGAGCCGGTGGCG
>JAUIHN010000045.1 GCA_030432305.1 bacterium
GGGTTTAGTAAGGTAATTTTATTGGGTAATCTGACGCGGGATGTCGAGATGCGAACGACATCGAGTGGCCAGAACGTAGCCAGCTTTAGCCTGGCAGTATCGCGCACATGGCGCGGCCAGGACGGGCAGCAGAACGAACAGACCAGTTTCATTAACTGCGTGGCTTGGGGTAAAGCGGGCGAAATTATCGCTCAGTACACCAGCAAAGGCTCGTCGCTACTCGTGAGCGGTCGGCTTGACCAACGCTCATACGAAGACAAAGAGGGTAACAAGCGTCAGGCCGTAGAAGTGGTTGTTGAAGATTTCAACTTCACTGGTGGCCGTGGCGGCGATGGTGGTGGAGGCGGCCAAGAGCCATCTGCCCCGCCATCGAACAACAAAGGGAAAGATGTAGTAATTGAGGATATTGATGACAAACCGATAGACCTATCGGAAATCCCATTCTAGTTCTACGCACACACGACCAGCAATCTGCTGCGTTAGTGCCTCCGAGTCTCGGCTCACTGTATCTCTCAATACAGCTCGCCTCAATTCTCGGCACTGCCTTGCATATCACAGGCCGTGAGCACGTAAAACAGCGAATTATAATTTAATAAAGGAAGTATAGTATGAAGAGATTTAAAAAAGATGCGCCAGTGTATTTTGATTACAAAGACGTCAAGACATTGCAGCGCTACATTAACGCGTACGGCCAAATCGAGCCGGCTACCAAGACTGGCCTGAGCGCCAAGCAGCAGCGCCAACTGACTATCGCTATCAAGCGTGCTCGCCACCTAGCACTCATGCCATTTGTGCAAAGTTAGGAGTAGGCTGTGTATTCGCCAACAGATTTAAAAAAGGGCGTTATTGTCCAGCTTGACGGTAAACCATTTCGTGTCACCGACTACAATCAAAAAGTGATGGGGCGTGGCGGCAGCATTGTCAATGTTAAGCTGAAGAACTTGATTGATGGCAGCGTTATCCCAAAGACGTTTAAAGGCCAGGAGCGAATCGAGCCGGCCGAAGTCCGCACGCGTAATGTGCAATATCTGTACAGCGACGGCCAGACATTTTTCTTTATGGATCCGGAGACGTTTGAGCAGTACGAGCTGAGCAGCGATACTGTCGATACGGCGGCGGGCTACCTTAAAGAAGGTGAATCACTCGGGTTGCAATTCTTTGATAGCGCCGTCATAAATGTCGATTTGCCCAAAAATATCTATCTCGAAGTTGCCTATGCCGAAGATGTCGTAAAAGGCGACACGACGAGTAGCGTGTTAAAAGACGCCACGCTTGAGACTGGCATCAGCGTAAAAGTACCGGCTTTTATCAAAGTCGGTGATATCATTTCTGTCGATACCACGACTGGCGAGTACCGCGAACGTAAGAAATAGCTCGCCTGCCCCGGCATGACGAACGGGCCGCCGACTTGATATAATAAAGCTATGAAGATACTACGGCGGGGTAGGCTGCTGTGGGGGCGAGTTGCCCCTTGGCTTCGTCGTTATAAAATTCCGCTGCTCCTGGCGGGAGGGGCGCTGCTGGTATTTGTGCTGACGGTGCAGCTACTCCACCCTGAAGGGCAGGCCTTGCCACGAGCCAAGCTCGCCGATCAAAATGTTGGCGGTGCTACCTACGATGAGCTTGTTGAGGGTATCAAGACAGGTTTTCGTGAGACAGAAGTGGCAGTAAGCGCCGGCGAGAAATCGAAGGCGGTGCCGCTTAGTCAACTTGGCGCCAGTGTCGAGGCAGAAAACATGGCGCGTAACTTGCTGGCATATCCTCTCTGGCAGCGCCTCATACCACTCACTATCCTGAGGCAGCCCCAGGTACACGAACTCGAGATGACGCTTAATCAGGAGCAGCTCGAGGAAGCGTCGAATGCGACCGCCGAGGAGCTGAGTGTACCCGCCACAGATGCGAGATTGACCATTTCTGAGGGCGAACTATCGACCACACCGGCGAAAGCGGGGCAGGCCGTGACGACCGAGACGGTCGTAGAGACGCTCTCTGGCAGTGCGTTTTATTTTGGTATGACTACCATCGAAGTAGCGGCCGAAGAACGTGCACCTATGGTGAGCGACGAAGCCATAGCCGCCATCCGCGATCAGGCCGAGGAAATTATCAGGCGCCAGATTGTTATCGTAGCGGAAGATGGCACCGAATTCATACCGGAACCTGCTGATATTGCCTCGTGGCTGACGGTCAGCACATCTGAAGAGAACGAGCCAGAGCTCGCTATTGACCAAGAGCAATTGAGCGCCTATATCGACGAGCTAAACGCCAGTGTCGGCGTGCGGCCGGGCACAGCGGTGGCGACAGTAGTTGACGGTGAGGAAACGACTCGTACCAGCGCCCCGTCTGGGCTGGCGATTGCGGCCGACGAGCTAAGCGAGGCGATACGCGGTGCGCTCTTCGATGAATCCGCGTCTACGCGGCTGGCTATTCGCATGGTTGAGGTGCCACCGACTATTGAGTACAACCGCAGCTATACCTCGAGCCAAAAGGGTCTACGGGCTTACGTGGAGTACGTCGCCTCGTCAGAGAACATCCGGATAGCCGTCTCGCAGACAGGTGGCAAGCGCTGGTCGGCCGCGGGCAGAGCCGACGAACAAACAATTGCGGCTAGCACGTATAAATTGTACGTGGCATATATGCTGTTCAAGCAAGTCGCTGACAATAAGCTGGAGTGGAGCGACGAGGTGCTCGATACCGATGTGGCTGGTTGTCTGGAGCGGATGATAGTGGTGTCCGATAACGCCTGCGCCGAGGAATTCATCGAGATGTTTGGCGGCAAGGCAATAAATGAGTACTTGTACGCAAACGGAATTAGCAGAAACACGACGCTTATCAGCGAAGAAGGCGTGGCCAAGACGACGGCGAGCGATTTGGCGGTGTTACTGCGTGGTCTCGAAAACGGTAGCATGATTAAGGGTAACGACCGTAGCCGGCTGCTCAATATGATGGAGCATCAGCGATATCGAGCTGGCGTGCCGGCGGGGAGTGGAGGCGATGTCTACGATAAAGTTGGCTTTTTGTGGGAGTACCTAAACGACGCCGCCATCGTACGGCACCCGAAGGGCAGTTATGTCATCGCTGTGCTGAGCAAGGATGCTTCTTGGGGTAAGATCGCTGAAATAACGCGGCAGATTGAACAAATAATGTATTCATAATAAAAGTTGTGTAGACGACAGCCGTAAGCGGTATAATAGACAAATATGGCCAAAACAGTAGGAGAAGAGCGCCCGACAAAACGGCCGATGAAGAAGCGAATCAAGCATCGCTACGATCGTCACATGCCCAACGAAAGACACCATCGGGTGCTGGTGTGGTCACTCTTTTTTACTTGTGCCGTGACAGTCGCCTTGCAACTCCTATACCCGCTGGATCGTGCTCTGCCGCTTGCGCGCGTAGCAGGCGACGACGTGGGATGGCATACTCACGAGCAGTTAGCTGAAGCAATCAACACTAGCTTCCTGGAGTCGCAATTAGAACTGGTCGTCGATGGCCAGACGACTACGCAAATTCCGCTGGCGAGCGTCGGTGCCGAGCCAAATACCGAGATGATGATTGAGCAGGTGCTACGCTACCCGTTTTGGCAGCGCTTCATTCCATTTTCAATTCTAGTAAATGCCAGTGCCGTAAACCAAGCTGACGTGTACTACACGAGTAGTGTGCTTGAAGCGGCTAGCGAGGAGCAGGCGGCAACGCTCAGCTTTGAGCCGGTCAACGCAAGCCTAGCGATTGAAGATGGCGTGCTTGTGGCTACGGCCGAAAAAAGAGGCAGCAGCGTGACAGCTGATTCTGTCTATCAAGCGATTGCCGACTCAAACCCGACACTCGGCGGCGTGGCGCCGGTAGTGGTGTCAGCATCGCGCACTGACCCTGCAGAAGCCGCCAGTAGCCTCGAGGCGGTGCGCGAGGAGGCGGAAGTCGCTCTTGGTCGCCGCGTGATTATCACAGCCGGCAATCATACTTTTATGCCCGACAATACAACCGTAGCTTCGTGGTTGCAGATTGGCACCGACTCCTCAGGTGAGCCGACCCTTGAACTGGCTGCCGATGCTATGAGCAGCTATTTCGACATGATTGATAAAGAGACCGGCGTACCCGCCGGACAGACTAATATTAACCTGACGAATGGCCGCGAGATTAGTCGCGACGTCGGCGAACGCGGCAGGGGTATTGAGCGCGAGCAGCTGCGTGAGCGAATTGGCGGTTGGCTGCTGCGCGGTGAAGGCGGGAGTGAATTTGACGTCGAGTTTCGCGATATCGAGCCGAGCGTTATCTATGACAACAAATATACCGCCACCGAAGAAGGTCTGCGCACGTACGTGGCCGATGCAGCTGAGCGGATGAACGTCCATATCGTGATTCAGCAGCTTGACGGTGAACAGTGGACAGCTAGCGCGAGGGCGGACGAAAGTATTCCGAGTGCAAGCACCTATAAATTGTTCGTGGCCAAATGGCTGTTTGACCAGATGGACAAAGGACTCATCGGTTGGAACGACGCCATGCTGGGTACGACCGTCTCGACCTGTTTTGACCGCATGACGATAGCCAGTACTAACCCGTGCGCGCAGTCGTGGTTGGCGAGCGCTGGCAGGGCGAATGTCAATCAATATGTCTATGATTTGGGTTTTAGTGAAGGCACGACATTCACGCACCCGGTAGCGACGCATACCACGGCCAGTGATTTGCAGCGTATGATGCTTGGCATTCACGACGGTTCGATTATCGATGGTGCGCATAAAGACAGACTGCTGCACTCGCTAGCAACGCATCCGTATCGTTACGGCATACCGACTGGCAGCGCCGGCGAGGTGTGGGATAAGGTCGGCTTTTTGTGGGATTACGTGCATGATACGGCGATCGTAAAACATCCTAAGGGTACGTATATCATGACGATTATGACCAAGGGGCAGTCGTACGCAACGATTGCCAGCCTGACGCGCGAAATCGAGCGCATTATGTATCCGTAGTCTGTTACGATAGGGTTATATGAACCAAGATAAAACTCGCCTCGATCATGCTTTGGTACTACAAAGACTGGTGGCTAGTCGCTCGCAGGCGGAGAGCTGGATTCGGCTTGGAAAAGTGAAGGTGGATGGTAGAGCCGTTACGAAACCTGGCTATTTCGTGCGGCCGGAGGTCAAGGTGACGCTGGCGGCAGACGAGCAGTATGTCAGCCGGGCAGGGCTGAAGCTAGCGAGTGTAGCCAAGCTTTTGGGGATCAATTTTGCTGACAAGATTGTACTCGATGTCGGCAGTAGCACAGGTGGGTTTACTGATTACGCGCTCAAGCACGGCGCCAAAAAAGTCTACGCGGTGGATGTTGGTACTGAGCAGCTGCATCCGAGTTTACGCGGGGATGAGCGGATCGAGCTGTATGAGAAGACGGATATTCGAGACGTTGGCGCTAGCCGGCCGCTCCTGTCGTCACAGATTTCTACGAAATCTGCACGTAAGTCGCTAGACGCGGGTCCTGTCAGCGCGTCCGCCCCATCCTCGCGAAAATCAGAGATTTCTCTCGAGGCGGGTGCTGCCCCGCGCGCTGCCACCCGCTTATCGCAAATCCCGGACATTGTCGTCATGGATGTTTCATTCATCTCTCTACGCGAGATACTGCCGCATATTGCGAAGAACTTGAGCGGCAAAGATACTCAAATCGTCGCTATGCTCAAGCCGCAGTTCGAAGCCGGCAAACACCAGGTGAATAAGGGCGTGATAAAAAACGACGCCGTTCGCCGGCAGATTCTAAAGGATTTCGAGGCGTGGGCGAAGCAGTACTTCATCATTCAAGACAAGCGCGACAGCGACGTGGCTGGGGCAAAAGGGAATCAGGAGCGGTTTTATTTGCTGACGTTAAATCGAAACTCGACGACATCGCCGGGGCGCATGGCGTAATCTTTGCCCTCGGTGCGGAGCTTGCCGGCCGAGCGAGCGGCTGCTTCAGAACCGGCCGCTACCAGATCGTCATAATCAACCACCTGAGCGGCGATAAAGCCACGCTCGAAATCACTATGAATAGCACCGGCGGCCTCTGGCGCGGTGGCGCCTTTTTGGATTGTCCAGGCGCGGGTTTCTTTTGGTCCGGCCGTGAGATAGCTTTGAAGACCAAGTGTGTCGTACGCGGCGTGGATCAGCTGGGCGAGACCGGTCTCGGCTACGCCGTAGCTTTCCAGTAGCTCGCGGGCGTCGGCTTCACTAAGTCCCTTTAATTCTTCTTCCAGCTTGGCACAGACAAAAATCGCCTTGGCCGGAGACGCCAGCGTGCTGAGTTCCTGCTTTCTGTTTTCATTTATCAGCGTTTCTTCATCGACATTAAACACATAAATCACGGGCTTGGCGGTGAGCAGATGTAGATCGGCGATCTTTTCAGCGTCCAGCGAAGGCAGGGCAGAGAGCGGCCGACTGTTTTCGAGCTGCTGCTTGAGACTCACCAGATATTCTGCCGTGGCGCGCGCACCGGGGTTGGCCTTGGCTTCTTTTGCCAGCTGCGCCAGGCGGTTTTCGATGGTTTGTAGATCGGCCAAACAAAGCTCAGTGGTGATAACATCGACGTCTTCTTTCGGGTTTATTTGCTCGCTGACATGCACGATATCATCGTTTTCAAACGCCCGCACAATGTG
>JAUIHN010000046.1 GCA_030432305.1 bacterium
AATCATATCGGGAAGGTATTTAGCCTTTTGTTCGTCTGAACCATTTACGTTTAAGTTATGCACGACCAATATGGAGTGGGCTAAAAACGAAAGTGCCGTCGAAGCACAACCGCGCCCAATTTCTTCCATCTCTCGCGGATAGTGACCCTGGCTTCACTCTCAAAATCGAGAGGAATATAATCCTGGTCATCTTCGGCAGATTCTTCGGGTACTGAGCTCTCTGAATCCAGAGCAGCCGTAACAGGAATCACAGCCGACAAGGCGTTCGGTGGCTGGTTGTCGCTAGCGGCTACGCCTTGTTTTAAGCGCACGCTTTCTATGGTGTGCAGCACGTCTTCTAGCCGCTCTACCAGGATGGTCACGTCGCTACTCCAGCCCTCTCGCTCATGGGAGTTCTTGATTAGTTCAATAAGATCCTGCTTGACCTCAAGCAAATCTGCTTCGTCGCCACGTGCTATAGACTCCCGGGCAACAGTTTCGACATTTGCCAGGTCAATACGTATCGGCGTAGTTTCTTCGGTGCCAGTAAGGCCATTTCTGATTAAATCGGCATGTTCTATCGCCATATCCCGATGGAGATTCGAGACGAACTTCCCGTCATGCCAGTGGTATGTTTTACCCTTCTTGCCGAGCGTGAAGATATCGCTGAAGTCATCAGGAGCATCGCCCGGTTCGGGCGTTCCATCAACCTTCCTCGGTACTTCGCTCATAGTGGTGGCTCCTAAACTCCGCATGACACACTTACTCTCTCATGCGTCCTGTTGTCATTATGGGATATCCACTTGCAGGTGTCAAAGGTGCCTGTGCCGCGTAAGTAGACCTACGATAGCGTTCGCTTCACCAGCTCGCGCGTAAAGAATTCAAGGCTATCGCCTTCTTCGATGAGCAGCTTTTTGACAGTTTTGAGGCTGAGACCACACATTTCGCCTTCGAACACTTCTTTGGCTTCCTGCTGCTGGCGTTGAACCTTCTCTACCTCGACTTCGGCAACTGTTTCGCCACCACGCACAACGCGCGCCAAGACACCCGGCTCTACCTTGCCCTTTGTCACCTCACCACCGGCGATAATCTGCTCTTTCATGGTTCTAAAGACGCCTTTTATCTTCAGCTTGCCGACTTCTGTCTCGACAATTTCCGGCGCCAAAAGCGCTTCTATGCGCGCCCTGACGTCATCAATGAGCTCGTAAATAACGTTATAGATTTGCACTTCTACCTTGTCGCGATTTGCCAGACGTTTCACCGCTGGCGGCAATTCGACATTGAAGCCGTAAATTACCGTGCCGGCATCAGCCGCCATGCGGATATCGCTCTCGGAAACATTGCCAACTCCGCTCGCAATCACACGCAGGCGAATTTCTCCGCCAGTATCAATCATGCGAAGGCTGTCCACTACGGATGTCAGTGAGCCTTGCACGTCTGCTTTTACAATCACGTTAAATTCTTTGGTCGTTTGCTCTTGGTTAATCATAGCCAGCATATCGGCGCCCGTAACATTAGCGACGGCCATCTGCTGTTCTTTCTCGGCGCGGTTTTGAGCGGTTTGCTGTCGAGCTGCACGTTCGTTTTTCACCAGGCTAAACTGATCGCCAAACTGCGGCACTTCCTTAAACCCAGTCACGATAACTGGAGTTGACGGGCCAGCGCTTTTGATAGCTTTGCCTGCAAAGTTTTGGAGCGTTCGCACCTTGCCATAGGTCATACCGGCCACCATGAAATCGCCGGTTTTAAGCGTGCCTTGCTCGACAAGCAGGCGCACCACTGCTCCGCGACCAGTCTCTACTCTCGCTTCAATAACTAGTCCTTCGGCCGGAACCTCTTCGTCCGCCCTAAGGTCTTCAAGGTCGGCCACTAGTAGCACCGTTTCGAGTAGCGAATCAATGCCTTGACCAGTCATAGCACTGACCTCAACCATCGGTACGTCACCACCCCAGCCCTGAGCATCAGGCACCACGCCTTGCTCGGCCAACTGTCCCATCACCATACCAGGATTGGCTGTGTCTTTGTCCATTTTATTCATCGCCACCACCATCTTGGCGTTAGCGGTACGAGCGAAACGAATCGCCTCGATAGTCTGTGGTTTCACGCCGTCATCAGCGGCCACCACGATAATCACAACATCTGTCAGCGTCGCACCATGCTGGCGAAGCGCTGCGAAGGCTTCGTGGCCGGGCGTGTCAAGTAGTGTGAGCATGCGGTCATTATGTTCGGTCTGGTAGGCACTAATGTGCTGGGTAATACCGCCAGCTTCGCCTTCGACCACCTTCTGACCCAGAATCGAATCAAGCAGGCTGGTCTTGCCGTGATCGACATGCCCCATCACCGCCACAATCGGCGGACGCGACGTCGCCGCATCAGAAACCTGGCGCGTCTTATTTTTTGTGTCACTATCGGTCGCTTTTCGTTCCAGCGCTACCTCAAGCCCCAGCTCCTCAACCATGATTTGAGCAGTCTCAAAATCAAGCCGCTGGTTGATAGTAGCGACAATACCATTCTTAAAAAGTTCACCCACCAAAGCCGTTACCGGCAGATGCAGCGCTTCGGCGAGTTCGCCAACGGTTATCGAGTCGGCGATGACAAGTGTTTTTTTCTGATCGTCCATCCCCGTGCGCTCCTTTCTGCCTTTAGGACTTTAATAGTGTGCGGACATAGCTCTTGGACTATTTCTTCTCAGCCAAGCTAAGGGAAATTTTGCGGTTATCTTTGTCGACTTCCAGCACCTTAAACGTTTTTCGCTCGTTGAGCGTAAATACCTTTTCAGGATCACCAGCGCCTGAGCCACCAAGCTCGCTGACATGCACCAACGCTTCAACACTCGGGCTGAGCTGCACGAATGCACCAAACGGCGTGATACGAGTCACGGTACCATCAACTGTGTCGCCAGTATTAAACTGAGCGACTTCGCTGAGCCATGGATCTTCGGTTAGTTGTTTCATGCTAAGCGAAAGACGGTCTTTATCGATAGCGATAATCTTAGCCTCAACTGCCTGGCCAACCTTCACGTAGTCGCCTGGGTTGTTGACGCGCTCCCAGCTGATTTCCGAAATGTGAATCAAACCTTCGATACCTTCAACGTTAACGAAAATACCAAAATCAACCACACCAGTAGCAATGCCGGAAACACTATCGCCAACTTTCATCTTTTCAAAGCGCGCAGCCAGCGTTTCTTTGGCGGCTTCTTTCTCGCTGAAAATCAGCTTATTGGTTTTACGATCAGCATCAAGAATGCACACTTTTAGCGCTTTGCCGACGAGATTGTTGAGGCGATGCAGGATTTCATCCTTGTCATTGCCGCCGACTCGCGGGTAGTGCTCGGCCGAAAGCTGCGATACCGGCAAGAAACCGCGCACGCCTTCGTACTCGACCAATAGTCCACCGCGATTCGCGTCGTACGGCGTGACCTCGATAATTTCGCCCTCCTCCATTTTGCCAGCGACTTCGTCCCAGCCGCGGTCTTTGGCGGCTTTTCGTAGTGAAAGCAGCGAGTAGCCATTGTCGAGCTCAGCGTCCACGACGCTCGCGGTTACTTCGTCTCCAACCGCCAATTGTCGAGAAAACCCAACTTCGCGACGCGGTACGTAGCCGATGCCTCGTGGTCCGAGGTCGATAAGCACTTCGTGTTTACGGACAGATAGTACCGTGCCAGATACAGGCTCACCTGCTATTAGTTGTTTAACATCGGCTTCCGCGCCCGAAAGCAAATCATCCATTGTAATTGTGGCTTTTGCCATAGTTTCTTTAGCAGGGACAAGCGCCCCAGCTATTACTCCTTTATTAGTTGCTATTTTCTCGAAAGCACACCTAAGAAATGCTTCGTAGACTACCTGATATTGTACTCTTTCTTCTCTAGTATGTCAAAGAGAGACAGATGCACCGCGTGAGCGCCTGTACGCTACCGCCGACCCGACAACACCGCCTATGATAAGAGTCGTCAGCAGCGTGCTACCTAGGCCGGTTTCGGGAAGGTTTTCAGGTGAGCTATCAGAATCGGTTTCCGCGCGAGGCTGACCTTCACCGTTGTCTGGCTCTTCAGGAGTAAATGTCCCCATATCAGGCTCTCCAGAAACTTCACTCTCTTCGTCTTGATCAGGCTCCGTCGTTTCATCCTGCTCAGGCTGCGTTTCTTCTTCAGGCGTAGTTTCATCTTCTTCGGTTGTCGGCTCGTCGGTTTCGGTTTCGATTTCTTCTGAGCTTCCATCGTCGCCTGCGTCCTCCACAGCAACCGGCCCACGATCTGTATCTGGTGTGTAGTAGTAGCGCACAAGGTACGCGCCACCTATAAGTAATAGTGCCATGACGCCGCCGATAAGTACGAATCCTAGTACCGAACCACCTTGATTTGTTCGTGCCATTTTATACAACCTCTCGTTTATTAGCATTTATTATACCTTATTATATGGCTATGCGCAACTACAGAAAATGCTCGATGAACGCCGCGCCACTATGCTACACTACTGGTATGATAATCGCTATCGACACTGGGGGTACAAAGACGCTGATTGCTGGATTTGATACGGCAGGCGACAAACAAACAATCGCTAAATTCCCAACCCCGAGAGAAAAAGCGGAATATCTTGAAGCGGTCGCCTCGGCAATTCGTGAATATGGCCACGCGGATGAAATTCGTGCTCTATCCGTAGCCATGCCCGGTCCAATCCGCGACAGGAAAGTACTAAGAACTCCTAATATAGGCTGGTCTGGTTTTGATGTCATTAAAGATTTGGGCACACACTTCCCTGGCACACCTGTATTTCTACAGAATGACGCCGCACTGGCCGGCCTGGCTGAAGCACGAAAGTTCAGTGACGCAGCGGATCTTGCAGTGTACGTCACGCTCAGTACTGGTGTTGGTGGTGGCATTAGCTACGATGGACACCTCTTCCCAGAATTCGAGCGCTTTGAGGCCGGCTCGATGCGCGTCGAATACGAAGGCCAGCTTCAGAGGTGGGAAGATGTCGCTAGCGGTAAAAGCTTCTACGAACGCCACGGTCAGTATGGCAAAGATGTCACCGACCCCGCTATCTGGCAAGATTACGCCGAGCGCGTGGCTGTTGGCCTGCAAATACTAATTTCGCTTCTAGAACCAGATCATTTGATTATCGGCGGCAGCATGGGTACGCACTACGCCAAATACGGCGAGCAGCTACAGGCGATTCTAGACGATCGCATCGGTAAGCACACGGCCGTCACTGCTATTTCGCAGGCCATTCACCCAGAAGAAGCCGTCATTTACGGATGCTACTACTATGCCCAAGACCTTCTCGCTACTTCGAGCACTTAAAGACGATTTTCCAGACATCACTTTCGTAGAGAGCGACACCTTTCGCTGGTCACCAGAAGATACTACTGTGTATTACCGGGAAAACGAGGACGATGGGCTGCTACTCCATGAGGTAGCGCACGCGGCGCTTGGACACACGCAATATACGCGTGATATCGAACTACTAAGGTTCGAGAGCGAAGCGTGGGAGTGTGCGGCCTCATGGCTCTCGAAAAAGTACGCTATAGACATAGAACAAGAGCAAATCGAAAGCATGCTTGATACTTACCGGGACTGGCTCCATAAACGCAGCACCTGCCCTTCGTGCCAAGACACAGGTGTGCAAACGGACAAAAACCACTATTCCTGTCTCGCCTGTCTCGCGGTCTGGCGCGTCAATGAAGCCCGTACCTGCGCGCTTCGCCGCTACCAAACAAAATAACTGCCTCTTACATGAAGCAGTTATTTTTCTAAAGACACTACCTACGCAGTTGTCTTTTTGCTTTTGCGGCGAGAGATTCGGCCACCCTTAGCGCCTGCAATCCGTGCAAGCTCAGGATTGGCTGCAAAGCCGCCAGTCGTGCCGTTCTTACCACCTTTAGCGCCAATTTTGGCGTAAAAGTTTGGATCCTTCTGTAGATTCTTTTGTGCGGCTTTGAGGCCACCAGCTTTTGTACCAGCCATAAGGTTACTCCTTTCGCTAATTAGCGAATTAAAAAGCTCCCACGCCGGATCGACATGGAAACCCTCTTCTTACCTCACACATGATATGTGTATACTTTCAATATATCATACCATAGGCTTTTTGTCAATATTTACATAAGCAAATTTTATTGCAATTAAACCGTTGCGCTTATTCACCTGGTGCGATATTATAAATGTAGTCTATTCCGAATCTCTATTTCAGAATTAGACTGGCACCTGTTTGAATCCGAAATTTGATTCAATCAAAAACGACCCTACCTGCGAGATGGGTCGTTTTTTTATTTTATTTAACTTTTACTCAACGCCTTCTAGATACAGCCTTTTAGTAAATCCACCCCTCTCCTCTAGCTTTGCTTGGCGAAGAGATTCTACCTCCTCGGTATCAAACCCGAAAGCGACATCAATCGCTAAGAGTATTTCAGCAACATCAGCTCGTTCGTTACTATCTTGCGGGGAATCTTGGAGTTCTCTAGCCTCC
>JAUIHN010000047.1 GCA_030432305.1 bacterium
TCACGCCGTCGCGCACCACAGTTAGCGTAATCGTATCGCCCGGCTTGTACTCGCCAATTAGAGTCGTCAGCGCGCCGCTTGTGCCGATATCGACACCGTTTACTTTGGTAATAACATCACCTTCCTCTATACCAGCTTGGTCGGCCGGGCTGCCGCTTGCTACCGGTGACCCTTGTTCGCCATGGATGTATGCACCATTTTGTACGTCCAGATTGTATAGCTTCGCTGCCTCTGGTGTTACCGGAATATAATTAACTCCTAGAAACGCTCGCTGCACTTCGCCTGTCTCCAACACACCTGCAAGCATGCCTTTGATACTGTTAATCGGTATGGCGAACCCTATACCCTGCGCGTCAGCCGCCACCGCCGTGTTCATACCGACCACTTGACCAGACATATTAAGTAACGGCCCTCCGGAATTTCCCGGATTAATCGCTGCATCGGTCTGCAGTAAATCGGTCAGACTTTCGACAGTCGAGCCAGATTGTGCTACTACCGGACGCCCGGTTCCGGATATAATACCACTGGTGACCGTGTTTTGATATTGCCCCAGCGAATTACCGATTGCGATGACACGCTGACCAACCCGAACCGAGCTTGAATTTCCGAGCTCAACCGGTGTTAAGCCAGATACATCTGGGATTTTCAAAAAAGCCACATCGTTCAGAGGGTCAGTACCTACTACTTCAACTTCGTCATAACGAGTACCGTCCGACAAGACTACCCCAACTTCATTGGCGTTATCAATAACATGTTTATTCGTTAAGACGTAGCCGTTTTCGCTGACGATAATGCCAGTGCCCGCACCCTCTTGCTCAGCCACACCAAAGTACGTACGAGCCTGCGATTGGGTCGTGATAGACACTACGCTCGGTGAAACATTTGAAACAAGACTCGCGATATCAGACTCGGCCTGTGTCGGCACAAGATTGCCGTCATTATCAACTTCTGGCCGGTCAGCGATTTCTTCGCCGCCGCCAAATAACTGCGTGAGTGACGGATTGTTTTCAACAAATGCACCGCCAATCAGCGCTACCAGCACGAGAACAGCCACCACCAGTAGTGCTCTTCGGCCTCTATTCGAGCGCGTCTTCTTTGGCGTACGGTCTTTAGAGGCGTTCGGCGCGCTTAGCACGGCTTCTTCGGCCCTTTTTTCTTCGTTTGTGCTCACTTGTTTTTCTTCCATACCTACAGCCTACCCTCTATAGCTGAAACGAAGCTTAAAGTAAGCCCGTCCCCAGCGTGTTAAAAAATAGCATAATAACTAAAATCACACTGACAGAAAAAATCACCGGCAGCATAATATCATTCATCCGAATCACACCCTCATTATGATGATAGCTGTCGTACACCCTGTTCGCCAAAAAGCCAAGAACGAACACTATGAGAGCGGTCTGCGAGAGGTCGATACCAGAGAGTCCGGGTACATCGTAGGCAAACGACCAGTGGTAGCCCAGCCAGCCAATTTCGGCGATAATCAAACCCCAGACCATAGAGAAAAATGTTCGGTCAGACTCGCGGTAATGGGTCAGTACGTGCCTGGCCGTGCTATAGCCAATCACCCACATAGCGAGCACGACCGCAGTAGCCGGCCACTCAGGCGAAACCATAAAGAGCGCGTTTGTACCGAGAAACAATGCCGCGCCCGCTTGGAACGCCACATAGCCACGCTTTGAGCGAGGCTTTATGAATAGCAGCCAGACAGCAAAAAGGCTGGCGATAATGACCTGAAGCGGCATTGCTCCGCTGGCGGCGTGCAAAAATACCACCACGCTAAGCCCGACGACAATATCAACCAGGTTCGACTGAATGTTTTTAAACCAAAACCGCGGCCTCACCGCCAAAATACGCCACTTGCTAAGTAGCACTACAGCGAATGCCGGTAGCGGCGACTCAATAGCCAACACCACGACCAGTAACGCGATGGCGAGGCCGACATTCAGCGCGATATACGCCAGGTCGCCAATGGTTGATTTATGTTTAGGCAGTTGCAGAAAATTATTCATTATTTGAACTCTCGTACCATTGTACCACTACTAAGGATTACTCTTCGCGGGGTGGATTATTTTCGCCGATAACAACGACGAAATCGACGGCTTCATCTATCGGAAACGGCGCAGCAGTTTCGACTTCCAGGCCATAGAGCGACGCCAGTTTTTCTTTTGAGGCCGGCATGTCTTGATTGCGCTGATACACCTTTGTCTCTGGATAGTCGCCATCAGGCGCATTACCAATTTCACCGACAGCGAAGCCTCTTTCCTCAAGCCAGTCAGACTCCCGCTGAGCAGCCCCCAGCACACCCGAGCCGTTTAAAACCGTAATCGTGGCGCCCTCTTTAGTGGCAGCGTCCATGCTACTCACCTTCGCGATATACGCTTTGATTTTACTGTACTCAAACAAGCCGGCTACCGGATAGACGGCACTTGCCGAGCCGACCGGTCCGGTTGTAACAAGTGGCTCTTCTTCGTCATTCAGCGTCAGCGACATAATCGAGTCGGGCGCTATTTCAGTAGCGAGGCCAACGATGGTCTGTACTTCAGACTGATCGACATTAGTCTTTAAATTCTCACCCATGGCGTCGAGCAACTCGCTCACCCGGCCGACGTTAGTAAGCGTACCGAGACTAAGTGCCTTTTCTTGCACTGCCCTTAGAATCTTCTGCTGGTTTTTTTCGCGGTCAAAGTTACCACCAGCTAAGCCGTGACCACCCTGAGCATTGCGCGCTCTTGAGAGTGCCAAGGCGTGTTCGCCGTCGAGATGCACCGTTTCGCCGTCTTCGTAATTTACGTAGTAGCACTGGTAATTACACTTCCAATCAAAATTACGATCCAAAATACCGACGCCTGGTGGGTTCGACTCTATCGTGACATCAACACCGCCAACGGCATCGATCGATCGCGTGACCACCGAGTAATCTATTTGTCCATAGTATTGAATATCGAGTCCAAGAATCTCGCCTACCTTTTTCTGTAGCGCCTTGGCTCCGGCCTCTGGATCTTCGCCAAAATTCGAGCCGCACTGGTAGACTGAATTAATTTTCTCCTGATAGCCAACCATGCATGGTTCATCAAATTTCACCCACAAATCGCGCGGGATGCTTATCATAAACGCATCTTTCTTTTCCTGATGCACGCTCAGAACCATTATCGAATCGGTTAGAAGCGGCCCGCCTTCCCCGCCATTGGCATTGTGGTCAGGGCTATCCTCAGACGTCCCAAATACCAAAACATTGCTACGGCCATTTTCATCCTGTTTCAGCGGCTGGCGCTGCACCAGGCCTAAGATATTACCGCCAAATACGCTGCTAAAATTCGTCAGTGCTTTGTAGCCAAGCCAGCCGCCAATCACTAACCCGATGACGACCAGAACAGTTAACACCCGTTTTATAACGCGCTTTATGCTACGCGGTCTCCCGAAGCTCAGCCTACGATTCTTCTTCTTTTTTTCCGGCGGCGCTTCATCGATTTCACGAAGTGACTCATCAATATCTTCTCTCAAAAGACCGCCTGTTGTCGACGAACGTTCTAGGCCAGGTGTGTTTTTAGCACCTACAGGCTTGTCGTCCATTGGCGTCAGCGGCTGTGGTTTCTCCAAAAAACCTGACCGCCCCGTTGGCTTGCGCTCATAGCGATTTACCGGCGTACCGGCACCGGGCCGACGCGGAATAAATCCATCTACGGAGTTGTGAGAGCGTGTCATAATCTCTATCTATTGTACCACGGGGAACACGAGCGAAATGCCTGCTTTTAGGTACTGTAGTGCATATTCAACCTTACGGTAAATGTAACACTTTGTCGCCTCAAAAAACAAACTAGTTCGTTTTTTACTCGCCTCCGCGTGTTATAGTAAAGAATGCATGGAAAGCCTAAGTGTAAAGAAAAGCTCGGGACTCAGAGACTTCTGGGGGCTGGTGCTTTTTTTGTTTCTCGTTCTCGTCGGCACACTTCTTATCAACACGTTTATTTTCAGAAGTTTTAATGTCTTAGGCCCAAGCATGGAGCCAACGCTCTATACCGGCGATCGACTTATCGTCAATCGCGTTCCGGTGACGTGGTCGATGCTTAAATTCGAGCCGTACGTACCAGAGCGCGGCGAAGTGATAGTTTTTAGAAATCCGCGCTACACGCCGGGCACTGAAGATGAGTATATCGTCAAGCGCGTCATCGCCTTTGAGGGCGAACGCGTGACCGTGCGAAATGGCGTGATGACGGTGTACAACGGCGCCAACCCGGCTGGCTTTGTAGTTGATGAAACCTTCGATGATCCACCCGGTTCACCGACCAGTGGTGACGTCGATACTGTGGTGAGCGAAGGTACCATTTTTGTTGCCGGTGATCACCGCGAAGACGAGTATTCTTACGACTCCAGAAACGGTCTCGGTCTTATACCGCTCTACGACATTATCGGGCCGGTCGGTATCCGCATCTTCCCTTTTACGGCGATTCGGTTATTCTAGCTATCCGAGCAGATCATTCAAGCGTTTAAATTCGGCTTCGCTCTTGAAACGAATCACGATTTGCCCAGCACCTTTGGCGTTGGTTTTGACACTAACATTGGCGCCAAGACGCTTCGTTAGCTGCTTGGTTTCAGCTTCGTATGGCACACTTGCTGCGCTTTTTAGCTTTTTGTCAGTAAAATCAACTTCGCCCTTTTTAATCTGAACAATAAACTGCTCGACTTTTCTGGCACTCCAGCCCTCTCGAAGAATCTGCGGTAGCACGTCCTCGATAACAGCCGCATCGAGGTTCACGAGCGGCCGCGCCTGGCCTTCGCTGAGCCGACCATCCGCCAGCGCTTCTTTGGCGACGGCCGGCAGCCGAAGTAGTCTCAGCGTGTTGCTGATAGCACTAACGGACTTCCCGCCAATACTCTTGCCAATTTGCTCAAGCGTAAGGTTAAACTGGTCGCGCAACTTCAAATAGGCCGTTGCGGTTTCGATAATATTCAAGTCGCGGCGCTGCAAATTTTCTATAAGCGACAGTTCGAGCCGATGCTGGTCGGACAGCGTGCGCACCAAGGCCGGCACCGTGTCCATACCAGCCATAGCTGCGGCGCGCCAGCGTCGCTCACCAGCCACTACTAAATAGCCGCCAGCATGTGGTGTCACGACAATCGGCTGGAGAATACCGTGCTGCTTCATCGATGCGCTCAGTTCAACAAGCGCAACCTCGTCAAAGTGCCGTCTTGGTTGATTCGGGTCTGCACTAATTTCTGATATCTTAATATTTCGAAGATCGCTGACTTGATTATCCTGCCGAGCCGTTGGGTCGAAAGATTCATCGAGTAATTCGGTCGGAATTAGTGAATCGAAACTGCGACCTAATCCTTTTTTTGCGCTCATATATTCCCTCGCTCGTTCATATTACTGTCCGGTTCGTTCCAGTAGTTCATTTGTCACCTTTTTATAGGCACGCGCTCCCTTAGAGAAGCGGTCGTACGCGCCGATCGGTAGACCGTGACTCGGCGCTTCGGCCAGGCGGATATTTCTCGGGATGGAATTTTTAAACACTTTGCCGGGAAAATGCCGGGCAATTTCTTCTTGCACCTGGCCACTTAATGTCGTACGGCCGTCGACCATAGTGGTGAGCACGCCCAAAAGATCGAGCGTCGGGTTCATATTTTTACGGATGAGTTTCATGGTTTCAAGTAGCTGCCCAAGGCCTTCCAGCGCGTAAAATTCCGCTTGTACTGGCAGCAACACGTAGCGAGCAGCGATAAGCCCATTAACCGTCAGGAGGCTCAGCGACGGCGGGCTATCGATGATGATAAAGTCGTAACCAGCTGTATTATCGACGGCGTTTTTCAGGCGGCTAAAGCGTCGATTGGCCTGAGCCAACTCAACCTCGGTGTTCGCAAGGTACGACGTCGTCGGCGCGACAAAAAGATTCTTGTGGCTCGTCGGCAATATTACATCCGCCAGCGTAGTGGTCTCCAAAATCACATCGCTCATCGTCGCACCGAGCTCTTGCTTGTTAATACCAAGCCCGCTCGTCGCGTTGCCTTGTGGGTCAAAATCAATGAGAAGTGTGCGGTGGCCTTTTTTCGCCAGATAATAAGCTATATTGACCGCGCTGGTTGTTTTGCCCACGCCACCCTTTTGGTTGGTTACTGAAATAACTGTGGTCACGTGTTTATTCTTTTCCTCTTATGCTACCTATTGTAGCATAAGAGGATGAAGGAGGGGGATGCTGAATGAGGGCTCTGCCCTCCTCTCTTTTCCGAAATAAATTCGAAAAAGTTCTCCTCCCGCTAAAGCTCGTCCGTATGGACTTCGTGCTTCGCATAAAAATCCCCGTCTCGGACGAGGATTTTACGAGGCGTAAGCCGAGCTTTAGGAGG
>JAUIHN010000048.1 GCA_030432305.1 bacterium
AGGCATTTATAGTTCATAGCAACAAGCAGCAAAATAAAAGAAATAAGGAACGATATGGACTATTTGGTTGTGACATTTTGGGCGCTGATTGGCAGTGTGTTTTCACTGATTGGCGGCCTGCTTTTAATAAGTAATGCAAAGCTGTGCACGGTGGCGGTGCGCTACGGACTGCCGTTTGGCGCCGGTGCGCTACTAGCCGCGGCGTTTATAGGAGTGCTACCAGAAGCAGTAGAAGGAAGTAATATTCATCAGGCGCTTCTGTTTGCGCTGGGTGGTTTTTTGATTTTCTTCTTGCTTGAGCGGTTTTTGGGCTGGTTTCACCGCCACGAAGACCACCATCACCACGAAGTGCGCGGCTCGAGCAGTCAGTCGCAACAGTGGCTGGTGATTATCGGCGACACGCTGCATAACGCTATAGACGGCGTGGCGCTGGGTGCGGCGTTTTTGATCGACCCGGCTGTTGGTATCGGGGCGGCGCTGGCTGTGGCGGCGCACGAGATTCCGCAGGAGATTGGTGATTTTAGTATTCTGCTTGGCAAAGGCATGAAACCGCGCCGGGTTGTGATAGTTAGCCTTGTCAGTGCTCTAGCCACCGTAGTGGCCGCGCTGGCGACATACGCTATTGGTGATACGGCGGGTATTAACCCTGCCCCGCTGCTGGCTGTTGCGGCTGGGTTCTTTATCTACATTGCGGCCAGCGATATTATCCCGGACATCCACGAGAAACCGCGCCGCGAGGGCGATATTCAGGCGATTATGCTCATCGTGGGCGTGATGCTTATCGGCCTTGTGATTACGCTGACACCTCACACGCACGCAGAAGCTGGGCACGGCGAACACCATGACCACCCTACGCACCTAGAAGATGTGGTGGATGAGCATGAACATGACGATGGCCATGATAGTGATAGCCATGACCACGAGTAGATAAAAGTCTTGATACTAAAAAGTACAAAGGCGCCCACTTAAGGGCGCCAAATTCGTTCAGATTTACGTCGGAACGAGTCGACATTGTGTTAGTAGCCGTAGGCCTTCATCTCCTCCTCGAGGTGTTCTCTTTCGGCCTTGATTACGTCGCGATTCCTCGCGATGATCTCGGAGGCCTCCCAGGCGGGGACGACAACATCTACCCTTTCGGTAAGCCTGAGTTTACAGTCTTCGGAAAGGCTTCCGTTGCCTGAAATGTAAAGCAGCACGTTGCTGCCGCTCTGGACGACCGCCTGCTCGACAGCTCCGTCAATGCCGTCAAGCGAATTGGGTAGCTTGACCTCCCACTCTCCGATGATCGACAAGCTGCAGGGTAGCTCAATTTGCTCCTCGTACTTAAGGAGCGAGCGGAGCGTTGCTGCAAGGCCGTGCCTCTCAACCAGCTTTGCCACCTCTTCGGCGAAAGCAGTTTCAAAGCGCGCCCAGCCCGCACTGCTCATATCGCCAGCTCGAGCCCGGTGCGCTCGGTTGACAGCTTGCGTCAAGGTACGCTTCCCGCCATACGGCAGAGTCTTACGGCGCTTCTCCATTCGACAAACCTTCCTAACGGCACGTAGCCGGAAATAGAATAGCTTGTCCTGGAACGCTCCAGGCTGTTTGCTACTCATCTCGTACCTCTTAGGAAGACACGGGATGAGTAGCAAAAGCATTGAATTATGATGTAAGACGCGCAATTATAATAACATATAAAGTGTAGGTTGTAAATTTTTAGATTTTTGGTGACTCAAGCTTCATCTCAGATTCCAGGGGCACTCCCTGGAATGAATTATTTTATGGTATAACTAGTTTCTTCAAGCTTGTTTTGTAGAAAATATACAGCAAGCTCGCTTGTTTTTTGAATTATGGTTTCCTTCAAAATCTTTATTTCATCAGCCGTAAAGCGGCTCAATACAAATGAAGAATCGTCATTGGTTCGACCCTCAACGCCGACACCGACGCGCAGGCGGGCGTAATCTGGGCCGATGTGGGAGTTGAGCGATTTTATACCGTTATTGCCGGCGTCGCTGCCCTTTTTGCGGATGCGGATAGTACCGAATGGTAGCGCCAGGTCATCGTGAATTACCAGAAAATCCTCGCTCGGGTCGAGCTTATAAAAATCGATGATAGCGCGCGCCGATTCGCCGACGTTATTGTAAAACGTCGTTGGCTTGACGAGCAGAACTTTTTCGCCTTCTATCACAACTTCCGTTACGTAGGCTCGGAATTTCGTTTTCTCTGAAAACGTAACGCCCTGCTCTTTTGCGAGCTTGCTTACGGCCGCGTAGCCGACGTTATGCCGCGAACCGCTGTACTCGGCGCCCGGATTGCCGAGACCAAAAATAACTTTCATACTAAACAGTATAAACTATCAGAGCTGGAGCTCTTTGAACGCTTTTTGAATGATGGTCATAAATTTCTCGTAATCACCAACCTTGACAGAGGCGATCGGTTTGTAGAGGTACACGATATTGTTTGCCACTTCAATGCTCACTTCCGGATCGTTATCGTGAAGCCAAGCCATAAAGCCGGGATTTATCAGTTCGAACGTCGCGAGTCGATCGCTGTCGGTGGCGTAGACGCGGTAGCGGTTGTTAAAATCCTGCCACTCGAACGAATGTGGCGTGTAGTTTTTTGGTGCACTATTTTTGATGAGGCCAAATAGGCGCTTACCGCGCTTGCTCTTTACAGATTCAACTAGAATCCCACCATACGACTTTGGTAATTGGACCTGCGCGACCATGTGATGATCCTTGTGATTGCCACTACCCTCTAGGTAACTGAATGTATAAAGCTGGATAAGACGCTGGTTGTACGCGCCAACGACGTGGTTGTTGACGTCTTTACCCTTTTTGCTCTTCTGATTAAACAACACTCCATAATACGGTATGAAAAGTTCGCCCATGTCGAGGCTATAGAACATACCATTGGCGGTGGCAAATTCGACGAGACCACTATGACGCAGGTGGGCTGCAGCAGTTTCCTGAGATATGCCATCCAGTAGCCAATAGCTATTTTCATTACGACGGAAGTGCCAGTACTCAACAACTTCATGTTTGTTTTTCCATAATACTTTGTTTGTTGCGGTTTCGGTTACGAGGTCGTCGGCGCGCCAGCTGATAACGGCAGTAAAGCGGTCCTCGGTATTGTCGGGGCTATCAACGACATCGATAATACCAAGCTCAGATATCGTAGGACTCTTAACGATATTAGTGCGACCAAGCTGTCGAAGACACGCCAGCATCAGGTAAATGTGTATATTGTAACTAGATGTTGTATAAGTGGCGATAGATGAAGTGTTGAACGACGACCAATCGGTTTCAAATCGTAGGAAAATGTTTCTGACGTGCTCTTCTATGGCGCTTCCGTTCCAAGTACTGTCGGTTTGGCTTGCCGTAGCGATGGCCACTTTACTGTGTTTGAATTTTTTATGGAGCTTATCAAAGGCATTAAAGAATGCCGCGTACCAGCCAGCCCATATGCCTGCAACGATGAGTGCCATAAAAAATATGCCACCACCCGCATAGATAGAAAAAGCTAATAGCGCAGCACTTGAGATGGTAGCACCGATAACGCTGACGATAAGCTCGGCTCGCCTAGGGAGAAATTTTTTGATAAGTTTTCCTAGATAGTAGCTTGGGAAATACCCGATCAGGGCGATAATATTACCGCCATCGTCGCTGCTGCTACTTCCGCCCCCACCGGCTGCCGCAAATAACTGAGCAATGGTAGGTATGATATCGGAAAGCATAATGATTTTAGTATAGCAGGGTGTCTGCTAGTCTTTCTTGAAACGGAGAGCGCTATGTCTCAGTGGCCTCTTTTTCGCGGTTAGCCTTGATTTGCTTTTCGTCGCGGAAGCTAAATTTTATTGGCGTGCCGGCGTAGTCATATGTTTCACGCAGCAAGCGCTCGAGGTAGCGTTTGTAGCTCCAGTGAACAAACTTCAGGTTGCTGCCATAAATCACGAACCACGGCGGGCTGGTGTCGGTTTGCACGATGTAACGAAGCTTGGGGTGGGTATTTTTGAGCCCTGCTGGCGGGTGTTTTTGGATGGCATCCTGAAGAAGGTCGTTTAGTACCCGGGTCTTGGTTTCTTGCTTGCGTCGGGCGTCAATTTGCAGAGCAATGTCGAATAATTTCGTGACGTTTTTGCCCCTCTCGCTGCTGGTAAAAATCAGCGGCGTCCACGGTACGAAATCAAAAGCTTCGCTGATACGCGGCGCCAGAGCGTCGCGCGTGAAGGCGTCTTTACCTTCGGCAATATCCCACTTGCTGACGACGAGCGCCATGCCTTTGCCTGCCTCGGCGATAATGCCAGCCAGGCGTTGGTCAAGCGCGGTACTCAGTTCGGTGACGTCAAGAAGCAGGAAGCATATATCGGCTTCTTCGATAGCCGCGAGGGTGCGTAGCACGCTAAATTTCTCTATCCCAACTTCTTGCTTGCCTTGCCTGCGCACGCCGGCGGTATCGATAAGTTCGATATCGCGAGATTCATAACGAACACGCACGCGGTTGATGTCGCGCGTCGTACCGGCGAGATTGCCAACGATGGCCTGCTGCTTGCCAGCCAGGACATTAAACATGCTCGATTTGCCGACATTTGGCCGGCCAATAAGCGCAATCCTCAGGATATCACTCGGCTCTTCTTCGCGGCTCGGTGGAATATGCTGCACGATTTCGTCGAGCAGCTCCCCTATGCCGTCATTATGCTCGGCGCTGGTGCGTAGCATTGCCTTGATGCCGAGGCGGCGAAATTCGTCATCTGGTAAGCTGCCTTTAAGGTCGCTTTTATTAAGCACCAAGATAACTGGCTTTTTTGACTTCAGTGCTTTTTTAGCGAGTCGGCGGTCGTCGTCGCTCGGGTATTTTGTACTATCGAGCACAACTGTAATGACGTCTGCTAACTCAACGGCCTCAGCGACTTGCTCCTGAATGGTGGCCTCGAATTCATCAGCCGCATCCTTCAACCCCGCCGTATCGACCAGCCAGAAAGAATGCTCGCCACGATGCACTTTTCCAAGCACGCTGTCGCGCGTCGTACCGGCCTCTCGGGCGACGATGGCTTGCTGGGCGTGAACCATGCGGTTAAAGAGTGAACTCTTACCGACGTTGGCCTGCCCGATGATAGCGACTCTAGGAAGTGATGATGCCATAATTTTCACTATTATAACAGAGGTAGAACGATTTGGCTACTGCTTATGCTTACATGTACCACTTATGATATTTGGATGACTTCGTAGCCGCCCGGCTTTATATCACCGAGCGAATAATTGCCAAAATGGGTGCGGTGGAGCTCAGTGACTTCATAGCCGAGCGCTCTGAATGTACGGCGAATTTGGCGGTTGCGCCCCTCCCTCATAGTAATTTCGTAACTGTTTTTATTGCCGCTCCCGTCGTCACTAATTCTCCTAGAATTGGCGCATAGGTCGCTAGCCGCGGGTCCTGTCGCTCCGCCACTACCCCGCGAAACAGGTTTCGCGGGGACCCCGTTGTCCGCCCCTACTTCTCGAAAATCAGAGATTTCTCTCGAAGTGGGTGCTGCCCCGCCTCGCGTCACCCGCTTAGCTTCGGTGTCTATCCTTTCCACCGTAAACTTACTCACCCCATCCTCCAGTTGCACTCCGTAGTCGCTAATCATCTGCTGATGGAGTGGCTCGAGTGGGTGGTCGAGCTGCACTTCGTAGATTTTTGTCTTGGCAAATTTTGGGTGGGTCATCTGGTAGGCGAAATCGCCGTCGTTGGTAAGCAGTAGTAGCCC
>JAUIHN010000049.1 GCA_030432305.1 bacterium
GTTGGTCGTGAGGTCTTTGGTCTTGTTCCCCAAGGGCATAGTCGTGAGTTCTTCTGTCTCGACGAATCAACCTGGATCTGGCACGAAGAATGGCGTGACGACAAAGGCGTGGAGCAGCAGTCGACTGTGCGCTACGAGATCCACCCGAATGGTATTTTGAAAGTCAGCGACGGCCCGCGCTATCAGTTTATCGAAGGCGCCGAGCTTGAGAACTTTGCGCAGGCGACGCGTGTCTACTACGAAGAAACTTCGAAACAGATTTATAAACGCGATCCGAAAACCGGCCTGAAATTCGCATAGTCTCCGCCACTAATCTATACTGGAACGGTGGACGTGAGTGACGAAATATATCTAGACCATGCGGCCGCCACGCCGCTCTCCGACAAAGTGTATGCTGCTATGCAGCCGTATTTTCGTGATGCTTTTTATAATCCATCCAGCCCATACGCTCCGGCAGTGCAAGTGCGAAAAGAATATGAAACTGCTCGGGTGCGTTTGGCGGCGCGCATAGGCGCTCGCCCAGCCGAAATTATTATCACGGCTGGCGCTACGGAATCTATCAATCTGGCTCTAGGCGACACGGGCGGGCATATCGTGGTATCTGCTATCGAGCACGAATCGGTGTTGGCAGCAGCGAAAAAGAGCGAGTGCACACTCGTGCCTGTTAGTGCAGAAGGGCGCGTTTCGCCTGGTGAAGTGAAAAAAGCGATTCAGCCCGATACGACGTTGGTGAGCATCGCGCTAGCGAACGGCGAGATTGGCACGATTCAACCGCTGAGCGACGTCGCGGCTGTTATTCGCGAAGAGCGAGCCAGGCGGCTTGAAGACGGCAACGCTACGCCGATTTATTTTCATAGTGACGCTTCGCAGGGCGCCGGTCTGCTCGACGTGCACGTAGCTCGGCTTGGTGTCGATATGCTGACTCTGAATGCAGGGAAGGCGTATGGACCGAAGCAGGTAGGCTTACTTTTTGTGGAGCGCTCGGTGCGGCTCAATGCTCAAATTGTTGGCGGTGGTCAGGAGCGCGGGCTTAGGAGCGGTACGGAAAATGTCGCTGGTACGATTGGTTTTGCGACGGCACTCGAACTGGCAGAACGTGCCCGGAAGGAGGAGAGCGCGCGGTTGGCCGGTCTACGCGATTATCTTGAAAACGAGCTCGTGGCGGCGTTTCCCGAAGCGGTTGTCTCGGGCGACCACAATCACCGTCTGGCGAGTCATCTACACATTTCGTTTCCTGGGCTCGATGGCGAGCGGCTGGTATTTTTACTGGAAAATCGTGGCGTGCTGGCGGCCACCGGAAGCGCCTGTGCGGCCAACAAAGGCACGCGCTCGCATGTACTCGAGACGATAGGTCTGGCGCCAGAAATTGCCGATGGCAGTTTGCGGCTGAGTCTAGGTCGACTATCAAGTGAAGAAAATACCAAGAGAGCCGCGAAGATTATCGCCGAGGAAGTCAAAAACGAATATAGGAGAATAGGCTGATGCGGCTTTTGGCACTTCTTCTTTTTGCTGTCCTCACCGTGGCGCTCATCAGCAAATATCTTGGACCTGATGATTTGGCGCAGTGTGTCGAGACGCCTTCGGCCGAGGAAAGCTGCCAGCCAGCCGATGTGATTGTGGCTGTGAGTGGCGGTGACACGACGGCTCGTACTATCGAGGCGGTGCGTTTATATAACAATGGCTGGGCACCAAAACTGGTGTTTTCCGGTGCGGCCGAGGACGAAGATAGCCCAAGCAACGCGGCGGTGATGCGAGGCATCGCTATCGCACATGGCGTGCCAAACGATGCGATTAGCGTCGACGAATTTGGTCGCACTACCAAAGAAAACGCCGAGGAAACGGCTGATTTACTGGATGACAAGAATATTTCTTCTATGATTTTAGTGACATCGAGTTATCACCAGCGACGTACCAGTCTTGAATTCGGGCAGCGTTTTGAAGCCGTAGATATCCGCAATCATCCGGTGGCGCAGGACAGTCAGTGGTCGCTGTGGTGGTGGATGACGCCGGTTGGCTGGTATCTTGCTATTGGGGAGCTGGCGCGAATCATGCTGTTTTATCTAGGAGTGACGCGCTGATGAAAGTATTTGTTGGCATGAGCGGGGGAGTGGATAGTAGCCTGACGGCGGCGCTTTTGAAAGAGCAGGGGCACGATGTAACGGGCGTGTATATGAAGAACTGGACCGAAGACTTGCCTGGTATGCGCTGTCCGTGGGCAGACGATCTGGCTGACGCCAAGCGCGTGGCGGTGCAGCTCGGGATTGACCTTAAAGTGTACGATTTTGAGAATGAGTACAAACAAAAAGTCGTTGATTATATGGTTGAGGAATATAAGGCTGGTCGCACGCCAAACCCGGATATTATGTGTAATCAAGAGGTGAAATTTAAACTGTTTTTAGAAGCAGCGCTTGAGGATGGTGCTGAGATGATTGCTACAGGTCACTACGCGAGGGTAGAGCATGGTAGCGGTGTCTCCCATGAAAGTCAGACGCAAGTCTCTTCTAGCCGTGAAGCCGAGTCGCGAAATTCGTTGCATTCTATGGAACTCGCTGCGCTCAGACAGCCGCCGAATGGGCAAGAATTTCGCGACTCGGCTTCCGGGAGCGTCGACGGAGCGTCCGCCTTTTCACGGGCGACACTGCTGCAGGCGAAAGATAAGAATAAAGATCAGACGTATTTTCTCTATCGGGTAACTGGCGAGGCGCTTCAAAAGACGTTCTTTCCTCTTGGTGAATTTACCAAGCCCGAAGTGCGCGAAATGGCGAAGGAACGCGGGCTCTACACGGCTGGCAAAAAAGACAGCCAAGGAATTTGTTTTGTCGGGCAGATTGGTGTGAAGGATTTTCTTTCGCAATACGTCGAAACAGTGCCGGGTGATGTTATTGATAAACAAACCGGGCAAAAAGTGGGCCGGCACGAGGGCGCGATTTTCTACACGGTGGGCAAGGACATGGAAAAAAACGAGGTCTACGTGACACGTGACTTAAACGACGACACGCTTTGGAAAAAGCAAATCAGTCTGACGTCGCTTCACTGGATTAATCCGCCGGCCGCCGGACAGGCGGACAATGACGTACAGGTTCGTGTCCGTCACCGCGCGCCGCTCACCCCTGGAAAACTCACATTTTGCTCAAGGTCCGACCTTGAGCAAGGGGGGGGTGGAGGTGTGGGGGCTGTGGTTGAACTGAGCGAGTCACAGCGTGCGATTACTGCCGGGCAATCGGTCGTTATATATGATGGCGATGTCTGTCTTGGTGGCGGGATTGTCGCTTAATAGCCGTAAGTGCTATAGTATAATCTACATGCAAGTAGGGCGGGCAAGAAAACAAAAAGGCTTTACGATAGTCGAGCTTCTCATCGTTATCGTAGTAATTGCTATTCTAGCGACCATAACCACGGTTGCGTTCAATGGTATACAGATGCGCGCGAAAAATACGCAGCGAATTTCCGTTGCCGGTGAATACGTGAAGATTATGAAGCTGTACGCTGCTTCGTACGGTTCGTATCCTATGGAGGGTATCAATGACTGGGTTTGCCTAGGCGAGGACTACCCCGATTTAGTCGGCGACAGCAGAGAAGACTGCAACGATGTTATAGGTGGTTCGTATGCATTTCATCCTGATGCTGCCGTCAACGCCGAGATGAAAAAAATTACATCCACGCTACCCAAGTACAATATGGATCCAGTCATAAACGCGTCAGGCGTTGGCCAGCTTGGTGTTGTAGTGGATGGCACTGCCAAGGTTTTTCAGGGCGAAGCTTTTAAATACATAGTGGCGTATTACCTTGAAGGCCATCAGCAAGATTGCGGCCTAAGTGGCACTTTAGAATACGACACAGGCGGCTGGCCGAATTATCGCCTGAGCACTACCGGCTATACTTCGAGTGACGGCACCAGAACCTACTGTGCTATTTATCTGCCTAATCTCTAGCTGGTATTGTGACATGTGATATTTTTCACAGAGGCAAACAACACCCTCTTTTATAGTGGATACATAAAACATAAGGGGGGTATATATGAACCTGATGGACGATGCAAAAGACAAAGTTGATGAAGCTGCAAACGACGTCGAAAATAAATTTCATGAGATGAAGGGTCAAGCTGAGGGCTATCAACAAGGCCAGGCTGACGCTAACGAGATGTGCAACTGCGGCAAAGATGGCTGCACGTGTGCTGCCGGCGCCTGCACTTGCTAGGCTGAAATTCTTTATAAAACACCGCTTCCTTGACGAGGCGGTGTTTTAAGCTGGTATACTATTACATAATGAATACAGAGGAAATCCGAAACGCGTACTTGGAGTTTTTTGAAGAGCGTGGACATCACATTATTGAAAGCGCGCCACTTGTACTGACGGGCGACCCAACGACATTATTTACTGGTAGCGGCATGCAGCCGATGATTCCGTATCTTCTTGGCGAGCCGCATCCAAAAGGTAAGCGTATCGCTGATTCGCAAACTTGCCTTCGTGCTCAGGATATCGAAGACATTGGCGATAATCGTCATACGACGTTTTTTGAGATGCTCGGCAACTGGAGTATGGGAGATTATTTCAAAGAACAGCAGATACAGTGGATGTTTGAATTTTTAAGCGATGTCGTCGAGCTTGATATGAGCCGGCTTTACGTCACGTGCTACTCAGGCAACGAGCGGCTTGGTATTCCAAAAGATACTGAAGCGGCAGAAATCTGGAAAAAGCTTTTTGAGCAAAAGAAGCTAAGCTCTGATGAAGCTGACATCGGCACCGAAGAAGCCGGCTATGAGCGCGGCATGCATGAGGGCGAGCGGATCTTCTATTACGATGGCAGCAAAAACTGGTGGAGCCGTAATGGCAACGAAGACAGCACGCCGGTTGGCGATCCATGCGGTCCAGACACAGAAATGTTTTACGATTTTGGCACGCCGCATAATCCTGAGTACGGTGAGCATTGCCATCCGAATTGCGATTGCGGCCGGTTCATGGAAATTGGCAACAATGTCTTTATGGCGTACAAGAAAATAAGCGAGGGCGAGTTCGAGGAGCTTGAGCAAAAAAACGTTGACCATGGTTCTGGCCTCGAGCGCATCGCTGCTGCGAAATTAAACGACCCTGACGTCTTCAAGATTAGCCTGATGTGGCCGATTATCGAGAAGCTTCAGAGTCTCAGCGGTAAAAAATACGAAAGCCACACTGAGAGTATGCGCGTGATTGCTGATCATTTGCGTGCAGCGACCTTTCTGGCCGTCGATGGCTGCACGCCAAGCAACAAAGAGCAGGGTTATGTGATGCGTCGGCTGATTCGCCGGGCCATTCGCTATAGTTTTGACCTTGGTGTCGAGCAGAATTTCATGCAGGAAATTGTGCCGATTATCGCCGATATGTATGCTAAAGATTTTCCGAAGGTGGCCGAGAACCGCGAGAACGTCATAAACGTACTTGTGAAAGAAGAAAAAGTCTTCCGACAGACGCTTAGAAAAGGCATTGCCCAGATGAAGAAATTCGCGCGCGATGGCCTCACCGGTGCGGAATTATTTATGCTGTATGACACGTATGGCTTTCCGGTTGAGCTGGCTGTCGAAGAAGCGTACAAGCAAGAAGTTGCATTGCCAGACGATTGGCGCGAGCAGTTCGATG
>JAUIHN010000002.1 GCA_030432305.1 bacterium
TTTTTTGCGGCTGATTTTATTGCCGAGGCTGGCTTTTTTGGAAGTGTCGTGACTGTGCTCGCTACGCTTACTATTGTCGGTGTCGTCATGGTGCTACTCGATCGACTACCACAGGCGTCGCCGGTAACAAATATGGAGCAGCTGTCGCCACTTCGGGCTCTCATCATTGGCATTTTGCAGATATTCGCACTCATTCCAGGTGTATCGCGCTCTGGGTCGACGATTATCGCCGGACGTTTGATGGGACTGAGACCTGCTACGGCCGCCGAATACAGCTTCTTGGCCTCTATCCCAATCATGGCCGGAGTAACGCTAAAGTTGCTCATGGGGAGCGAAGAGCGCCAGTATTTTCTTGCTAACTTCGAGCCGCTTATATTAGGCAATCTCGTGGCGTTTTTCGCAGGACTATTTGCCATTGGCTTCCTATTAAACTATCTCTCTAGCCACTCGCTGGCGATATTTGGCTGGTATCGTATCGGCCTGGCGGCTGTTGTTGGCCTGATACTTTTGGTACAATAAGCCTATATAAAGGAGTGAATATGAGTAAACTTGAAGTAGAGCGGACGCTCGTACTATTTAAGCCGGATACCGTACAGCGCGGGCTGGTAGGGGAAATTCTAACCCGTTTTGAGCGTGTTGGCCTAAAGGTCGTGGGTACCAAAATGATTTTTCCAGACCGCGACCATTACTATCGGCACTACGAAGATATTGGCCAAATGGTGACACGCCGCGGCCAGCAGGCATTTGATGTCACACTTGAGATGATGCAGGTCGGTCCGGTTATCGCTATGGTGCTCGAGGGAGTTGAGTCCGTCGCGCTGGTGCGCAAGATGGTTGGCGGTACCGAGCCAAAATCTGCTGCTCCAGGCACTATCAGGGGTGATTTTAGTCACATGAGCTTTGAATACGCCGACGGCAAGAAAAAGGGCATTCCGAATCTGATTCACGCTTCAGGCGACGCAGAAGAGGCTACAAAGGAAATCGGCCACTGGTTCAGTGCCGACGAGATTTACAGCTACGAAATCGCCCACGAACGCTTCGTGCGATAGTTCCTGTTATAATTACCGATAGCCCCCAGCAGTGCGTAAGCGCTGCCTTCAGGGGGAAGAGTGAGCCTTTTGAATTTATTTCTAAAGGCGAGTGGAGGGGTAAACCCCTCCTGAAAGGTCACCGGCCTCGGTAGCTCAATTGGGGAGCCTTCAGCGCTAAGAAATAGCAGAACTGCTCTATCCGATTGTTCTAGGCTACCGAACCTGTTTGTGAGTAGTACAATAGAGACCATGCCTCGGTAGCTCAATTGGATAGAGCAGTTCCGTCCTAAGGAAAAGGTTGCAGGTTCGACTCCTGCCCGGGGTACCAATATAAAACACAGGTCTTTTGGCCTGTATTTTATATTGGTTATTCTGGCATGGGTCGAACTGTGCTTTTGCGGGAGCAAAAGAGGTTCGGCGTAGTGAACGAAGCGAAAAAGTGTTTACATTTTTTGCGAGTGAACGGAGGAGCGGAGTGCAACGAAGCGATCTCTTGCCCGTCCGTGTCTCTACTGGAGCAAGCGGAAATAGAGAGGCTTTAGCTGACCGCTGGACTGCCCGGGGTACCTGTTCTCATGTATTATGAAAGTAGTATGCGCGTCTCTCCAGAACTGATAGCTCCATCTCAGGATTTCCTCAAACCCAGTACGATAGCTTTTATATTTGATTGTATCGAAAGGGATGAACTGGATCGATTACCTCCAGACCCAATTGTCCGTCAAGATACAGACGGTGCACTAATCGCGATAGATGGTCATAATCTGATTGCCGTAAAACTGTACAGACAAGAGGAAATCGAAGTTCATTTGGCTAGTTCGGCAACTGATGGGCTGCCTGTCCACACACAAGCGGATACTCAGCGCAATAATGACTTAAGAGAAAAATTTGAAATCGTCTTAGATGAGCGAAATCGTGTATCAGGTGAGGGTATTGCTAGCTTTCGCGACCTGATAAAACGGTATCCGGAGCTATTCCTGTAAGTGTTATACTGATACTATGGGCGAGCAAGAGCAGCGGCAAGTAGAATTCAACGGTCAGCGCGAGGGTGAGGAGGTGCTCTTTGTCTTTCGTCGCCACATTATCGCCATGCGAAAAGGTTTTTACATGCTACTGGTGCCGTTTGCGATCTCAGCGATTCCTCCGCTTATCTGGCAAAACAACTTAGAACTATTCTTGCTTCCGCTCGCTGGCCTTTTGATCGGACTTATTCTTTTTGGCTATCATTTTCTGATGTGGCGCTTTACGTACTATATCGTGACCGACCAGCGCATCCGTCAGGTGACGCAAACTGGCTTTTTCGGCACCGATGTGGTCGAGCTAAGCCTGTCAAAGATTCAAAACATTAGCTATAATGTACCAGGGTTCTTTGGTGAAGTTTTTCATTTTGGGACACTTGTTGTGCAGACATTTGTTGGCGATTTGGTCGTCCGCAATGTCGAGCACCCGGAAAAGATATATAACATGCTGCAGGATGCTGTAGCGCAGACAGTAGATAAAGGTGGACATGAAACGCATGAAGAAATTACTACCTAAGCGTCGTTCGAAGAAGGAGTCGGCACCGCCGTCTCGTATCACGAACGAAACAGTTGCCGAGCACCGCGAGCGCATTTTGGCAGGCGGACGCCGCTACAAATACCCGGTTCAGTATGCTCGCCACCGCTTGGTTATCGTGACAGTTACACTGACGATTGCGGCACTGCTCTTAATTGGGCTTGTCGGTTGGTGGCAGTTATATGTTGCCCAGAGCAGCAACGCCATACTCTACCGTGTCACGCAGGTCGTGCCGGTTCCGGTGGCCTCTGTTGACGGCCAGGCGGTTCGCTATAGCGACTACCTGATGTACTACAATAGTTCAATTCATTTCCTGCAAAAGAGCGAACAGCTGGTACTGGGCAGCGAAGATGGTCAGCGACAAGCGGATTTTCAGAAACGTCAAAACCTCGATATCGCTATTCGTAATGCCTATGCCGAGAAGCTCGCCAAGGAGCTAGGTGTGGTCGTAGAACCAGAACAGCTGGAGCGAGTGAACCAAGAGCACCTGACGATGGCGAACGGGCCAATCTCACAGGAGACGTACAACGCGTCGACCCTGAGCCTGCTTGGCTGGTCGCCGGAGGAAGAGCAGCGCGCCACCAAAAACCAGATATTAAAGAGTAATGTCGCCTACAAAATCGATGAAGAGGCAAGTGATAAGGTGGAGCAAGCCGCTGATTTGCTGCAGGCTTCTAAAAATGATTTTGCTAAAGTGGCCGACGAACTGGGCGGCGAGGGCAACGGTAAGGTCATCGCCGGTGTTTCTGGTATGGTGCCGCTTGTGAATAATGATGGTGGCCTGACTGATGCCGCTCGTAAACTTGATAAGGGACAGGTCTCATCTGTGATTCGCAGTACGACAGGCGATGGCTATTACTTTGTGAAGTTGCTCGAGAAAACAGGTACCCAACTGAATTACGAGTATATACAAATACCGCTTACTGAGTTTGACAGGCGTCTTGAGCAGCTCAGGGAAGATGGTAAGATACACGAATATATAAAGGTGGAGAGCATCAGTAATCCGAAAATAGAAGAAGAGTAGAGGAGGAATTATGTTTAGCTTGCCAGAATTATCATACGACTACGGGGCGCTTGCTCCGGCCATAAGCGGCGAAATTATGGAGCTGCACCATAGCAAGCACCACCAGACGTACGTCGATAAGCTAAATGCAGCTATGGAGGAGGCTCCCGAGCTTCAGGGCAGGGCAATCGAAGACATACTGGCAAATCTAGGGAGCGCGCCCGAATCGGTGCAGACAGCACTTAGGAATAATGGCGGTGGTCATTATAACCACAGTTTGTTTTGGCAAATGATGTCACCTGATGGCGGCGGTGAGCCGAGCGGTGAGTTGGCTGAGAAGATCAACGAACGCTACGGCAGTTTCCAGAGTTTCGTAGATGAATTTACTACACAGGCGACGGGACTATTCGGCAGTGGTTGGGTGTGGCTGATGCCAAATATGGACATTATTACAACAGCGAATCAAGACAATCCAATTATGGAAGGCCAGCCAGCACCACTCCTCGGTCTTGATGTCTGGGAGCATGCGTATTACCTAGACTACAAAAACGTCCGACCGGAGTACGTGAAGGCTTGGTGGGGTGTGGTGAATTGGGAATTTGTCGTAGACCGATATCAAGAAGTTTCGAAATAGTATGGAAACAAAAGTCCTTATTATTGCTGTCGTTGAAAAAGACGGCAAGATCTTGATGCGCAAAAAACCGGACGGTTCGCCCCCGTATGACGAGACGTGGTATATTTTCGGAGCACCTTTAGATCCAAGCGGTTCAGTTGAAAATGCGATTACCCATGAGGTTAAGGTCAGGGCGGGGATAAATATTACTGTGCGGGAGAAGATTTCCTGGGATACAGAGATAAAGGATGACGTAGATGGTATCAAGAAGCACTTTGTGTACCTAGACGTTCTCTGTGATTATAGTAGTGGCGAACTTGTAGCAGGTGAGGGTGTCGAGAGGCTGGAGTGGGTGAGTAAAGCAGAGCTCGCTAGCTATGATATCGTGCCACCTTCGCGGATTTTGTTTCAGAAGTTAAGGTATGTGTAATTTCGACCGGATATCGCTCGTAAACTCGCTCCTCCGCTCGTTCACGAAAAAATGTAAACACTTTTTCGTTTCATTCACTCCGCCGAACCTTCGGTTCGCATCCCGCGAGTTGAACTCGCGTATTGAAATCAAAAACCACCCCAAAAAGGTGGTTTTGAATTTCAATCTGGCGCGCCCGACCGGATTCGAACCGGCGATCTCCTCCGTGACAGGGAGGCGTGATGGGCCAACTTCACTACGGGCGCAGATGTTTCAAGAACTATCGTATAATACCAGTTTTCTCTCTCACAAACAAGACTACCAAGCCGCCTACCTGGGCTACATCACTACTGTCGTAGCGATGTGACACTTCGTCGCCTCGGAAATGACTGCAAGCATCATTTCTCTCGTCTCCTCATGGTAGATTACTCCTCTCAGAGAATGTAACATTTCGTCACTTCGAAAGTGCTTTCAAGCAAGCACTTTGCTCGTTTCCTCATGTTAAATTACCGCTGCTACGGCAATGTACCATTTCGTCGCCTCGGAAATGAATGCAAGCATCATTTCTCTCGTCTCCTCATGGTATAATAACAGATATACCCTGTGCCGCCTTAGCTCAGCTGGTAGAGCGGTACTTTCGTAAAGTATAGGTCGCCGGTTCAAATCCGGCAGGCGGCTCCATAAAAGGCATTTAAATCAACTTTAGCTATATGAAAAACATACCAATCGACCCAGTCAAAAACTTTGTCCGTGACCGCACCATGGTGACGCTTGCCGGCGCTCTATTGGCATTAGGAGTCGCTTACATTATCTATGTCACGGTTGCTCTTGAGTCGAGCGACCTACAGGTGGCGACGCGCTACACGGCGTTTGGCGACACTCACTTTTACCGCAATAAGTGGTACTACTTACTGTCCTTTGTCCTATTTGGTGTTGTGCTGCTCGGCGTGCATATCGCTCTGGCGGTGAAATTATATGGCAGGCAACAAAAACAGGTAGCGGCGGCGCTCCTCTGGCTTACACTCTTTCTGCTCATCATCGGATGGATAATCACTCGGTCAGTGCTACAGATCGCCTTTTTGTAAGAACATGACGAATATCGAAATCCCTCTCGGAAAAAAGCGCACCAAAGCGTATCGTTTTTTTGAAATGCTGCCGGCTATGCTTAGCTATGGCACTATATTGATGCTTATCGCTCTTTCGTTTCTGAGTCCGCTACTGGCGGCCATTTATCTTTTGATTCTCATTATCACGTTATTAGTAAAGGCGGTAGGCATTGCTGCTCACACGATTGCTGGTCATCGACGCCTAAAACAGGCAATGAAGATTGACTGGCACGAACGTCTTGGGCAGCTTGAGAATCCAGACGCAAGCTATCAGACAGAAGCCGCCAACGCTGAGAAAGAATACAGTACGAAGGTTCATTTACGAAATCTCGAACGCTTGGCGGCGAACCCTGAGCGGTTTCCGAAGCCCTCAAGTGTATACAACGCTGTAATTGTCGCAACATATAATGAATCCTATGAGGTACTGCAGCCCACCATCCAATCACTGGCGGATACAACCTACGACAATAAACACCTTATTGTAGTTCTGGCATACGAAGAAAGGGGCGGAGAGGCCACTAAGCAGACCGCTAAAAGGCTGGCCAAGGAGTATGCAGGCACCTTTAAAGCGTTCCATCTGGTGGAGCATCCGGCGAATATGCCCAATGAAGTTATCGGTAAAGGGGCAAACATCACCTACGCGGGCTTTTTCTTGAAAGAATGGGCCAAGAAACAGGGGATCTCGTATAGTGATGTTATTGTAACTACACTTGATAGTGACAACCGACCACACCCGACATATTTCAACTATGTAACGTACGAATATATCGTGCACGAAAATCGCAAGCGCTACTCCTACCAGCCCGTCTCGCTCTTTTTAAACAACATTTGGGATGCGCCCGCACCAATGCGCGTGATTGCGACTGGTAATTCGTTCTGGAATATTATTAGCGCCATGCGCCCGCAGATTCTTCGAAACTTCGCTTCGCATTCCCAGCCGATGGATGCTTTGGTAGAGATGAATTTTTGGAGCACCAAGACAATCGTTGAGGATGGCCATCAGTACTGGCGGAGTTATTTTCATTTCGATGGTAATTATGCCGTGATGCCTATTTACGTTCCGATTTACCAAGACGCAGTATTGTCCGACACGTATATGAAAACCTTGAAAGCGCAATTTATCCAGCTCCGTCGCTGGGCGTACGGCGCTTCGGATATACCGTACGTGGCGACTAAGGTCATAAGTCGTCGTCGCCAAGTGCCATTCTGGGCCGGCTTCACTAGGTTAGTGCGGTTGATTGATAGCCACGTGACGTGGGCGAGCCTGGCGCTCATCGTGGCGTTTGGTGGCTGGATCCCACTGCTTATTAATCAAGAAGCTGCCAGGGACATTGCGGCGCATCAACTGCCTGTGATAGTCGGTAATATTCAGAGGTTCGCGATGATAGGTCTGTTTATCACGATATTTTTAAGCCTGCAAATACTGCCGCCGCGCCCAGAGCGATACAAGCGTAGGCATTCTGTCTTTATGGTGCTGCAGTGGGTGCTGATGCCAGTGATATCGATTGTCTATAATTCGATGGCGGCGTTTAATGCTCAGACCCACCTCTTCCTAGGGAAATACCTGGATAAATTTGATGTTACCGAGAAGGCGACTCATCAGTCTGTGGCGCGCGCCCGGAAGGCGAAATCGAAGGACGACCACGCCGACGAGTCGACGCAATAAGCTGGTACTTGGCGGCGTACTGCACGGCAGCTAGCTCGTCGTAGTTTTTAAGCACCTGATGAGTGACTGCGGCAATGTCATCTGGGGTGATAACGGCATAGCCGGTCGAAAGGGTCTGTTCGACGGTTTTGGCGAGCCATAGGGAGTCGTAGGCGGCTTTTTTGGTGCTGTGTGTGAAAGCCCCGGCTATGCTTAAGCAGAGCTTACTGAGGCTAAAGGTATCGGTTTTATTATCTGGCAGGGACACCTTTTTATTATCAGCGAGCGATGGCTGTTCGGTCGTCGTGAATACAAAGCTGCATTTGGGGCATTTTCGCCGTCGCCAGATGCTGGCTTGTTTTTTATGCGGTCTCGAATTAATGACGCTGGTGCTGCGGTGAAAACAATTTATGCAAATCATAGCTATATATTGTCATATCGCTATAGAAAAAGCTAGTGTATAAACTACCGCGGAAGTGGAAAAAGCAGCTCAGTACTATACATACTGAGCTGCGGCGGTTGAACCCAAGGGGGCAGATTACTTGTGTGACACCCTAGATTTAACAGCTTTTCGGGCCTCATGCCAGGTTTTATCGTACTCAAACGATAGGTGGAAGCTTTCTAGGGAACGGAGTTGTTTGTGTGGATCGTTGATCATATTTTTATATTAGCATAAGCGTTAAAATATGTCAAGTGTCTAAAGTTTAATACATATATCACTGATGATATATGAAAATGCGTACCGTACTGAGATAGCGCGTGGATAACTGAATAGAATATGAGGAAAACAAGAACTCGCCCCTCAAAACAATTAAATAACAGATGAGAACTCCTGGAAACGCAAGCTACGATAGATAATAAAATAATCACCCCAAGGTGATTTATTTATGGTGGGCGATGAGGAATTCGAATCCCCGACCTCCTCAACGTCAATGAGGCGCTCTAGCCAGCTGAGCTAATCGCCCTCAACTAGCTTTATTATCATAGCAAACAGGGGCGGCGCTTGCAATGTCGAGATGTGGTGGAGTATAGTGTTAGCTAAGCAATGACGCGGAGTAACGACCCGCCGAGCACGTGGAAGCGGTTGCGGCAGCACGGAAAAATGCCGGAGCAAGAGAAATAGCCAAGGTGGAACCTCCCGGCACTTCGGGACCGAGGCACGCACGCATAAGTAAAAGCGGCGTGCTTTTGTAATTTAAAGGAGGTTTCTAGTGAACGAAGAACAACTATACGCAATGCGCCACAGCTTAGCGCATATTACTGCCCAGGCGGTGCAGCACCTCTGGCCGGAGGCAAAATTTGGCGTCGGGCCAGTGGTTGAGAACGGCTTTTATTATGATATCGACCTCGGTGAGGTAAAAATATCTGAAGACGATTTTAAGCGCATCGAAAAAGAGATGCGAGCTATTATCAAGCGTGATTTTCCGTTTGAGCGGAGCGAAAAACAGATTGATGAGGCGATTGATTGGTCTAAGGAAGCAAAGCAGCCGTATAAAGAAGAGTTGCTGAACGACCTCAAACGCAGCGGCACGACTGTCGCCAAGGACCTAGATAGCGCCGAGCTTGGCCTGGCAGCAGATGGTGACACTGCTATTGAAAACGTGTCATTTTACACCGATGGTGACTTTACCGACCTCTGTCGCGGCCCACACGCCGAAAGTACAGGTAAAGTCGGTGTATTTAAACTAATGCGCGTTGCTGGCGCCTATTGGCGCGGTAACGAGAAGAATCCACAGATGCAGCGGCTGTACGGGGTTGCTTTCGAGACTCAGGAAGAACTCGATACTTACTTGACTATGCTCGAGGAGGCTAAGGCGCGTGATCATCGTAAGCTCGGTAAGGAGCTCGATATCTACACCATGAGCAACCTGGTGGGTGCTGGCTTGCCGCTGTTTACGCCGCGCGGCACGATTCTGCGCGAAAAAGCGGCCCAACTTTCAAATCAACTACGTGAAGCCAAAGGATTTACTAAGGTTTGGACACCGAATATCACCAAAACGTCGCTGTACGAGACTTCGGGGCACTGGGCGAAATTTGGCGACGAGCTTTTCCTAGTTACTAGCCAAGAAACAGATGACAAGATGGCCTTAAAACCGATGAACTGCCCGCATCATGCACAGATCTACATTTCGCAGCCTCGGAGCTACCGTGATATGCCAATTCGCTACCTCGAGACCACGACCGATTATCGTGACGAAAAAACAGGGGAGTTAGGCGGGCTTAACAGGGTGCGCTCGCTGACTCAGGATGATAGTCACGTGTTTGCGCGGCCAGACCAGATTGAGGCTGAGATAGATAGTCTGCTTTCTAGTGCCCGTGAGCTGTATGAGACTATCGGCATGAAGTTTCGGGTAGCTTTAAGCTACAGAGATGATTCTGACAATTATCTAGGCGACAAAGGGTTGTGGCAGGTAGCGCAAGAGCAACTAAAAGCTGCCGTAAAGAAGAATCAGCTGGAATACTTCGAGCAAGAGGGTGAAGCGGCCTTTTATGGGCCAAAAATCGACTTCATGGCCACCGATGCCATTGGCCGCGAGCATCAGGTGGCAACGGTGCAGCTGGATTTTGTGCAGCCGGAGCGGTTTGAACTTGAATACGTAGCAGATGATGGCAGCAAGCAACGACCTGTCATGATTCACTGCGCGTTACTCGGCAGCATCGAACGATTCCTGAGTGTTTATATCGAGCATACTAGCGGCTGGTTTGACTTCTGGTCGGCGCCAGAGCAGGTGCGGATTTTGACTATGTAGAAGAAATTACATCTATTCTATCAGAGGTGGTGCTGATGCAGCCGGTGAAATATAACGAAGTGCGTTTCACAACAGATGATCGAAATGAATCGCTCGGCAAGAAGATTCGTGAAGCCACGACTATGAAAATACCGGTTCAGCTGATTATCGGGCCAAAGGACAAAGAAGCGCGTGAAGTAAGTGTTCGTACCAAAGATGGTGAAGAGAAGGTAGCTCTTGAGCAGCTTGCAGAATACCTGCGGAGACTATGAGATGGAGCGCTTAATACTTGCAGTTGACTGCGACGATGTATTGCTTCCATCGCAAGAGCATATCGTTAATCGATATAATATGCAGTGGGGTGCTAGAGTATCGTTAGAGAACTCGTATAATGCAGCCAGTGAGACATGGGAGGCTGATCCGGCAATAATAGCAGAGCGAATATATGACATCCAGCTCTCAGAAGAATATGGTGAGATCGAACCATTCCCTGACGCAGTTGAGGCTTGCCGACGCCTAGCCGAACAATATGAGCTCCATTTGGTGACCGCCCGTCCGGAGCGTATTATATCAGTGACGACCGCTATGTTGAACCGATATTTTAGTGGTATCTTCAATAAAATTGAACATATTGGAATGAGCGGTAGTAAAGGGGATGTCTGTCGTAGCCTTGAGGCTAGTGTGCTGATTGACGATAACCTGCATCACCTTGAGAGGGCCGCGCAGTGCGATGTGCCCCATTTATTGTGGTTTGGTGACTATCCGTGGCAGAGCGATAGTGCGGGGGAGGTGGAGGTAGTACGTTGTCGTGATTGGTATGAAGTGGAGGCCGAAATTGGACGAATTGCCATTAGCCAACCTGCGTGATCGCGTATATGCACTTATGAGTGAGTTGCCGAAAGACAAGGTGACAACGTACGGTGACCTCGCGGCCATGTCTGGTAGCCCGAGAGCTGCCCGGATAGTTGGTGGTATCGCTCATACTGGTCCAGAGAACCTGCCGTGGCACAGGCTTGTCAACGCTCAAGGTGGCTTGGCGGTAGGCTTCTGGGGCGGACAGGACGCTCAGCGACAGCTGCTGGAGCAGGACGGAATAGAGTGCGATGAGCAATGGCGTGTGAAGGATTTTGGAGAACGAAGATGGCGACCAGAGTGGAACGAGTCGGCTATCCGCTTATTGTAATCGTTGGACCGACGGCCAGTGGTAAAACTACTGTCGCCGTGGAACTCGCCGAACAATTAGGTGGCGAGATTATATGCGCCGACAGCAGAACTATCTATAAAGATATGGATATCGGTACCGCCAAGCCGAGCAGCGAGGAGCGCCAGCGCGTAGTGCACTGGGGGATTGACCTAGTGTCCCCCGACCAGGAGTTTACAGTCTCTGATTTCAAGCAGTATGCAGATGAAAAAATCGCTGATATACGGTCGAGAGGTAAAGTGCCAATCTTGGTTGGCGGTACCGGACTGTATACTGATGCGGTTATTTTTGACTATCAGTTTGGAGGAAAGGCAGATGTGTTAAAAAGGGAGTATCTTGAGAGTCTGCGTCTCGAAGAACTCCACGTATATTGCTATAAAAACAACATAGAACTGCCGGAAAATAGACGAAATAAAAGATATGTAATACGTACTATCGAACGCAGTCGACGCACCGGCAGGCGGCAACAGGAGCCAATCGACGGTAGTATCATTGTAGGAATAGCAACGGAAAAGGACGAGCTGCGAACACGGATAGCAGATCGAGCTGAACAATTGTTTGCGCAGCCAGTTGTCGAGGAGGCAAAGATGTTGGGCAAAAAATATGGGTGGGAGAGTGAAGCGATGACAGGCAACATCTATCCGCTTCTTCGTTCACATCTCTGTGGTGAGATGTCACTTGAGGAGGTGAAGAGCAGGTTCAAGGATTTAGACTGGAAGTTGGCGAAGCGGCAATTGACATGGTTCCGTCGTAATCCTCACATCGAGTGGCTTACTAGAGGTGATGTTACGACGTATGTAAATGAGGTGTTCGCTGCCAAATAGGAATCGTGATATCATATTCACAGTAGAACACGAAAGTTATTCTATAGAGAGCTATGATTGACGCATTATTTGGATCGAAGACAAGGGTAAAGCTACTTCATCTCTTCCTGAGCAACCCAGGAAAGTCTTTTTACGTACGTGAGATTACGCGACTGATTGATGAACAAATCAATTCCGTACGACGTGAGCTGGCCAACATGCTGGAGGTGGGGGTCATTACTAGTGATAGCGCCGACAACAAGCTGTATTACGAGGTCAATCAGCGCTACGAGCATTATGTTGCCCTGAAGGCAATATTTACCGGTAGTTCAGACCAGGCGCTCGCTCCTATCGAGGACGACTCCTCGTGGCACAGCCTGTTCGAGGATGTTCCGTCTCTAAATCTCGTCGTGGCAGCTGGCGTACTTGTAAAGGGGTCGCTTTCGGGCGTTGATTTGCTCCTAGTAGGTAGTCCGCCTGCTGCGAAGCTGAAAAAGGTTATGAAAAAAATCGAATCACTGGAGGGGCGAGAGCTCAACTATAGCGTTCTTAGTTATGACGAATTCTATTATCGACTGAGCATACGTGATAAGTTTATTACTGGCATACTGAGCGGCAAGCATTCTGTGCTGGTTGATACCGATAATATTTTAAAAGCGACCGAGAAAGAGGAGAGTAAGTAATGTTTGAGATTGAGTATAGGGGCGGGAATAGTGTTATTATTGCAACAAAAGGCTTAAAATTGGTCTCTGACCCCAAGCTTTCTCTACTGGGCCTAAAAGACGTCAACACAAAAGGTATGATTGAACTCGCTACGGAGCGACGCTTTCTTACGGATGGTACGGATGCACGCCTGGTTATCGAAGGCCCCGGGGAGTACGAAATAGGTGAGTTTTCTATTCGCGGGACTGCGGCCACGCGCCATATCGATACCGATTCTGATGTTTCTGGAACAACGATATACCGTATTGACGTCGGTGACGTAGGTATTGCGCTACTGGGCAATATTGCCGGTAAGCTAGAAGAAGAGCAGCTCGAGGCGATAGGTGTAGTAGATGTCTTGATACTTCCGGTGGGTGGAGCGGGCTATACACTTGATGCCGTCGAAGCAGTACGTTTGGTGCGTCAGATTGACCCGAAAGTTATAATCCCTATTCATTATGCCGAGAGTGGCGTGACGTATGAGGTGCCGCAGGATGATCTCAAGACATTTACAGATGAGATGGGCGTGGCTATTGAGGCAGTCGATAAATACAAGCTGAAGTCGGTGACTGCACTTCCAGCTGCCATGACGGTTGTAGAGATTAAGCGGACGTAGTCTAGGATAAGTATTGACATACAAAAACAGCCCCGGGAGGGGCTGTTTTAAAAAATGCCAAGCATTATTTCGCAGCCGTGAGTACACCCTTTTTCTTAAGGGTTCGAATTGCGCTTGCGCTGAGGGTCATCGTGACTTTCTTGCCGTCAACAGTAAACGTCTTTTTCTGCAGGTTTGGCTTAAAGACACGGTTTGTGCGGCGCAGCGAGAAGCTGACGTTGTTGCCAAATTGCTTGCCTTTTCCGGTGAGTTCGCATCGAGATGCCATCTTTTATTATCCACTTCATTTATACAATAATCTGTACCAGTATACAGGGATAAACGGCTTTCGTCAATAGGGGTGGGTGCGGTACAATAGGGTAATGAGTTTTGAATATATCGCGATTGTACTAGGGGTGATTCTGGTATCGATGACGTTACATGAAGTGATGCACGGGTTCATGGCCTATTGGCTCGGCGACGATACTGCCAAGCACCAAGGTAGATTAACGCTTAACCCGATTAAGCATATCGATCCCTTCCTGACGATTCTACTGCCACTACTGTTAGCTATCAGCGGAGGACCAATCTTCGGTGGCGCTAAGCCTGTGCCGTTCAATCCGACGCGCCTTAGGTACGAAGAGTGGGGCGTGGCGCTAGTGGCACTGGCTGGACCTCTGACAAATCTTGTTTTGGCATTTCTTTTTTTTGGGGCGGCAGCATTAATCGGTGGAGTGATAGGCGGCGTGCTACTGCTGGCCGTACAGGTCAATCTAGGCTTCTTCGCATTCAATATGCTGCCTCTTCCGCCGCTTGATGGCTCGCGCGTGCTCTATGCGCTTGCGCCTGATTTTGTGCGTCGCGGCATGGAGGAGATCGAGAAATTCGGCATCTTTGTTGTTTTTGCAATGCTGCTACTATTCAACGCTGTACTCGTTGGCTACATGCTGGGTGTTATAGGGTTCTTTATAGAGGTGTTTGAGGTCATCTTTCGAGTCTAGTAAGCGGGACCCGGGCACAGTTGGCGTGCTATACTAGAAATAAGCCCTAAGGGCCGGTCCGATGTATATGATTTTCCTGAATATCATATTTGATTCGGGAGCTTTACATGATTCGTGACCGTGGTTACGTTTTGCGAGCACCCACCTTGCTACACGCGGGGATAATCAGCATTGAACTGGCACCTGGGGCTTTATGAGTGCAATGATACGGGGTGTAGCGCAGTCTGGTAGTGAGGACTGCCAGTGGCAATCCGCAAGGGAATCTCCCGGACAAGCTGTGCTTGTCGCGCGGAGTTCCGGGGTCGCGGGACGTGACCGTACGGCTGGGGGCCGTGAGGTCGCTGGTTCAAGTCCAGTCACCCCGACCACATGCTTTTTCGGAAATTATGATACAAAATAAACAGAGAAACTAGACACATGAATCAACGCATAGAAGTACGATCCATCGTAAGAAAAGACGATAAGATTCTTCTTTTGAAGCGCGCGAGCGGCCGAGAGGATTTGCTTGGAAGATTTGAGCTGCCGGGAGGCCGCATTAATACAGACGAGCAGCCCGAAGAGGCTGCCACTCGCTTAATAAAAGAGCTGGTTGGTCTCGACGTCAACGTTTTATATCTTTCAGATGTATTTACCTATTTCGACCAAGGAAAGCGCAGTATCCAACGTACGGTTATAGTGTACGTTGCAAGCGTATCTGGAGGTAGAAAAGACATCGAGCTTGCTCCAAAATATACTAAATATGTGTGGAAAGGGCTGTCTGATGTCAAACAAGACGACGTAACAGATGTCTCGCATGTACTACTTTCGGCACACAAAGAAAAGCCAGGGGTCACGACGGCTGTCGACGGGGTGAAAATCCGCAGCGATGTCAGCTATTCGGCGAAAAAGCAGGCCGGAGCTGTACTGTACTCTGACGGTGGCTCTAGAGGTAATCCTGGTCCTTCGGCGGCGGGATATGTTATTAAAGACAGCAACGACAGGCTGGCCTATGAAGGCGGGGCGTACCTCGGGATAACTACCAATAATCAGGCGGAGTATCACGGTGTTCGCCTGGGGCTTGAGAAGGCGAGGGAGCTGGGGGTGAAGTCTGTTGAATGCTATATTGACAGCATGCTTGTAGTCAATCAGCTTAATGGCCAGTATGTTATCAGAAACAGGGAGCTGTGGCCGATTCATGAGCGGATAAAGGAGCTAATAGGGCAGTTTGATAAGGTGACATTTCGGCATGTTAAGAGGGAATTCAACCAGCAGGCTGATGGTATGGTAAATAAAATCCTGGATGCACGCGCCAAAAAAGAAGCCAGTAAGGTGTAGTATACTGGTAGGGGTAGCTCGTTAAACGATCGCCCCGCACTGTGCGGGGAGGAAAGTCCGGGCAGCATAGGACATGACAGTCGCTAACGGCGACCGGGGGTGACCCTAGGGAAAGTGCCACAGAAACGAAACCGCCCCGCACCTGAAACTTGGATGTAGCGAAGCTACATAACGAAGTTCCAAGTTTCAGGTGCGGGGTAAGGGTGAAAGGAGTGCCTGCGAAAGCAGGAACGACGTGTAGCGACCGCGAAAGCGGCTCGCGTCAAGTCCGTTGGGTAAGAGCCCACAGCGACGCGTGGTGACGCGCGAAGGAGGTAAACCCTGTCAGCTGCAAGGAGATCTGCGTTCAAGATGGTCCGTCTGCAGGTCGTTTAACCCGCTTGATCCTGCGAGCAATTGTAGGACTAGATAGATGATCGTTCACGACAGAACCCGGCTTATCGACGAGCTATCAACTAAAATTACCACGGATAGTCCGTGGTAATTTTTTTGTAAGAAGATGGTTATACCTTGCTGGTAAGTTTCGCAACTTCAGAAAAGGCCCTCGGCTCGTTTACTGCAAGCTCAGCCAGCACCTTGCGATCCAGCTCTACGTTGGCGGCTTTTAGGCCGGCGATAAGCTGACGATACGAAGTGCCGTTCTCTCGGGCAGCAGCGTTGATACGAGTAATCCAAAGCGAACGGAGGTCGCGCTTCCTGTTGCGGCGATCTCGGTACGAGTACTCGAGAGCCCTAGTGACAGCCTGCTTTGCTAGGCGAAACGACCTCGTGCGGGCGTGCTGCATGCCTTTGGCCTGCTTGAGCACCTTCTTGTGGCGTGCGCGGGCACTTACGGTTTGTCTTGCTCTCATGAATTTGCTCCCATTGCTCGTTTAAGATTCTTGGCGAATTTGCCTGTAATCTCTGATTCGGTCTTGATGACGCGCTTTCGGCTCTTGCTTTTTTTACTGAGCAAGTGGTTGCCAAAGGCACGACGACGCATCAGTTTACCAGTTTTGGTAACCTTTACTCGTTTGGCGGTACCCTTATGGGTTTTAAGTTTTGGCACGTTATTTACTCCTTACTGTTGCGCTCAAGTTGCGGCCGAGCATCTGGGGCTTTTGTTCCACGATGGCTTCGTCTTGCAACTCGTTCACGATTTTTTCCATCAGCTCATATCCTAGTTCCTTGTGGGCCATCTCTCGACCTCGATAAAAAATCTGCAGCCTGACTTTGTGTCCATCGGCGAGGAAGCCTCGAACTTTTCGTAGCTTCACCTCGAGATCGCCAGAGCCAATCTTCAGACCAAACCGCATCTGCTTGAGCTCGCTAGCTTTACTGCTTTTACGGTTCTTCTGCTGCTCTTTCATCTTCTGATACTGGTATTTACCCCAGTCGATGACTTTCGCCACAGGAGGGTCTGCACTCGGAGAGATTTCGACCAAATCCAGTCCCGCATCTTCGGCTGCTTTAAGGGCGTCTGCCCTGGCTAGAATGCCTAGCTGCTGTCCATCTGCGCCGATAACTCTTAGTTCTTTCGCACGAATAGACTCATTGATACGAATTGATTGGTTAATTACTGCTCTCCTTTTGGCCTCGAAACCTTTGTTGAATATGATTGATACTCGTCGATAATTCTACCAGATATGGCCTCTCTGTTCAAGAGGCTTATCTATATTGCAAGGCTTCGCTGATATGACTCGGAGTGATGTGTTCGGAGTGGTCGAGGTCGGCGATGGTACGCGCGACCTTGATGGTTTTGAAGTATCGCCTGGCGCTAAGGTCTAATTTTTTTGAAGCGGTTTCAAGCAGAGCGTGGGCTTCGTCCGAGAGCGCAGCGTACTTCTTGATGTCACGGTTTGTCATATTTCCGTTGTTTTTCATACTACTTCTATATCTGTTATGCTGAATTTTTTTTGTGTCATTAATCAATTTCTGGGCATTTTTGTGTTGCTTTTTAGACACCGAATCTGATTTTAATAGGTAGCGATGAGGAACCCTGGAGACGGGAATAATCATGTCGATACGATCGAGCAGTGGGCCGGAAAGTCGCTTCTGGTAGTTAAGGATTTGCATGCTGCTACAGCTGCATTCGTGCGTGGCGTCGCCATAGTACCCACAGGGGCAGGGGTTCATGGTTGCGACTAACATAAAGTCAGCCGGGAATACGACGTGGCCATTAGCGCGGCTAATTGACACAGTTTTATCTTCAAGCGGCTGCCTGAGGGCTTCAAGACTCGAGCGCGGGTACTCGGGAAGCTCATCCAGAAATAGCACACCGAGGTGCGCTAGACTAATGTCACCTGGTTTTGGGTTGGTACCGCCACCAACGAGCGAGACTCTGCTAGAGGTGTGATGCGGCGAACGAAAGGGGCGAGAAGCGACCCGTTCCTCTGTTGATTCGCCCGCTAAGCTGTACAGTTTTGTGAGCGTGACTTGCTCTTCGGCCGTGAGCGGTGATAGTAGGCCAGAAAGAGCGCGTGCCAGCATTGTCTTGCCGGCGCCAGGAGGGCCGGTGAATAGAATATTGTGCGGCCCAGCAGCCGCGATAATAAGGGCGCGCTTGGCTTGCTCTTGACCATAGATGTCGTCGAGCTCAGGGCCGGTTGATTCCTCGGGGCTAGATTTCTGGCCTGTCTGCTTGCCCGCCGGCGTTATGCGCATCTCTTGCTTGAGGTGGAGAAAGAGCGCTTTTAGGGAGTCGACGCCAATAATCTCGATACCTTCGATGAGACTCGCCTGGTCTACGTTGGCAGAGGGGAGGTAGATATGCGTCAGGCCGCGCTTTTTCGCTGCCTCGGCGATAACAATAGCGCCCCTGATGGGGCGCAAGGTGCCATCGAGGGCTAGCTCACCCGCAAAGGCGGCCTTATCGAGTTCCTCCTGGCGCAACTGGCCGCTACTCGCCAGGATAGCGAGCGCAATCGGTAAATCGTAGTGAGTGCCGTCCTTTGGTAGCTCTGCCGGAGCCAGGTTGATAGTGATGCGGCGGGCAGGGTACTCTAAAAGCGAGTTTGCGATGGCGCTTTTGACTCGCTCTTTCGCCTCGTCGATAGCCTTGCTGCCCATGCCGACGATCTGAAGAGAGGGTAGACCTTTGGTTGTGTCGCTCTCTACCTCTATGATACGACCCTCAAAACCAATTGGAGCAACTGTCATAACCTTAGCGACGACGGACATAGTATCATAAGTTAAGCACGCTCGCGTTTGCTTGTAAACTGTAGTGTACCTGCTCCGTACAGGTGTAACATGCCGTCTCGAAGCAAAGAACAAGCTCTTTGCGTACTCGTCTCCTAATGTTATAATATGTGCATGGTATGGGGCTGATACAGCTTCGACAAGAGGACATTAACAAACTACTTGGCAGATCGAACTATGCACGTTACGCATATATCTAATTGCAAACAAACTTGCATCAGTAGCTGACTCAGTGAAGAGCCTTTTCAAGGCTCCTCATCTGGCAGTTGCGCCAATTGCAGCTTAATTTCGCTGTAATCATCGGTATTCGTCAGGCGACGTAGCGAACATCGGTGTTATATGTATGTCGCTTACCTGTTTATGGCGCAGAGACAGTAAATGGGGAAAATCTATCTCGCCGTAGCTGGAATTTTTTGTCTTTCTTTTATTCTCAGTTATCGTTATTTCAAGATAGACTATGTCTGTAGAGAAGTAGTTGGTTACCTTTTGGACCGGGGGGCAGTACCCCGCAGCTCCACCACGTTATATTATTTTAATCACTCGGCGTCTGTCGGGTGATTTTCGTTTCGGCTGTTCATCTGTGTTTCTAAGCCTAATTCTAGTAATTTATCTAGCGGTATGATGCGAGTTTTGTAGATTTCTCCCTTTACAGCTCCTTTTTCAACGTTTTGGGTGCGGCCACTGGCGTGGATAACAGTCATTTTAGCCGCTAAAATACCCAAATGCACACCAGGGTAGCCTTTTAGGTAAAAGGCGGCCACGTCACCTACATCGCTCGGGTACCAATCTTCAATAAGGGTTGCTAGCTGCAGTGAGTGGCGATATTCTTTCGGCCACTCATGGGTCTTCGCACCGAGCGCCCGGCTAATACTGGCAATGACGAGTCCGCTGCAATCGAATTCGCCGTTTTGACCGAGACCTCGTTCCATGCAACTATCGAGCGTGATAGTGCCGTGTCGGCAAAGGTCTTCAGGCTTAAAATGATTACGAAACTTGCTGCCCAAATACGCTTCGCCGGCCGCAACAACTTCCTCGCCAAAAACACTCATGTGACTATCATGAGAAAAATTACCAGCAAGGTCAATCATGAGAGTTTTGTGTGCGTAGCGCCTAATTTTTAATCAAAAATGCCTGTCATGGTTGCTTTGGAACAAAATAAAACAACCGCCTGCGAGTAGCGGTTGTTTTAGAAGTGGTTGTTTTTGCGTAGTGTTTATTTTTGGCCCCTGCACAATTTTTTTATTCAGAAGCTACCCCTATAATAAGCCGGTAAAGCGCTTGTGTCAACAATATTTTTGGAAATAGTTTACCCGAAATTATCGGTGATTGTGGATAATCCACATGTAGTGTTTGTGAAAAAAGTACATCCATATAGACAGGAATCGATTCAGCGAAAGCCAACGTCGCGACATAAAGTAAAAGACATATAGTAACTATTTGGCAGGCATAGAATTTACGCTGTGGTGTAGTCGGGGCTGCCAATGGATGGTTAAGGCCGGCGGCATTGGACGTTTGGTGCGTGGGCGCATGGAATGTATTAGCTGCGATTTGGCGCCTACGTGCAGTTTCATCAAAAAACCGCCAGCCACTACGCAATATGTACGCAATAAATATATGTAGAACGTGATGGGTGGGTCGCCAGCTCGACGTTTGCCTATGTCGTCTTGGCCTGTAGCACATAAGGCCACGAGCCAGACGGTCGGCGATTGGATGCTGAGCCGTATAAAAATGAGGGCAGAAACGTAAAACTATGCTAGACGCGGAGCTGGCTTTGCTGGCTGGTCTGCGGCGCAGTCATGAGAAAACATGGTGCCACATGATCACGGAATAAAAATTTGGCGGAGTAGTGAGTGTGCAAGGTTGACCGTAAAGTGCGCTGCTGTTGGGTATGAGCGGCGCACTTTACGGTAGGGCAGGTTAGTAGAAGCTGGGGGTTTATCATAGCGTGTTATGAATGTAGCAACGTAGCGCTAAAGTTCCTTAAAAACTCGAACATACCTACGAAAGTATAAAAGAGAAACACTATAAAACAACGTTGTATTATACATAACAATACAAGTTTTCAAGATACGGTAGGCAGACATGAGTACGCAATAAATGTATTTCACAACAATTTTGTTTGCGTAAAAGGGTTGACCTCTCATACTGTTCATGCTAGTATTCTAAGTACGCTTTTATCAAAAACAAAAAAGCAAAAAACATTAACAACTCGTATATAACTCTGACCGCGACAGGGCGGAAAATCGGTGACGACACTCGCATGGAGCTATGTCACATACAAGGCAACCTGCGCCAATAGTGGCGTTACCGATGCTCCGCCTTAAGACTTTTCTTATAGGCTTTGCCTCTTAGGTTCTGTCTTTTGTCGTAGAGCGGCGCATCTTTTCGGAATATGCTTGAGCACCCTGTGCTCGTATAGAACGCAATCGATGCGAACGATATGCTCAGGACTTTCCTGGGCGGTCAGATTGCCTGCAGTAGCAGGGGTCACTGGCACACGCGCCCAATAGTATTTCTTTAGCGGCGCATGCTGTTGCCGTTTCGATCGTCTGCTGCTGCGGCTCTTTTAATTTTAAGAGGCAGTATCCCTCGGGAGGGGGTATGTTTACAAGAATTGTAGCAATTATGACGGTCGTATCAGCAGTTATGCTTGGCGTTTTACTCTTTACGACCACTCCTTCAAGCACCGGTCCGCTCGGGATTCTCGGCTTTTTTGTTTTTATGTATATAACAGCACTTGGGGTGCTGACTTTTTTGTTTTGGAGCATTGGACTCCTCGCGGCAAAATTGCCATCTAAGCGACGACGCACATTCGCTGTTACCCCTAAGGGGGCGTACTATTATGCGAGCGTGATTGCTCTGGTACCGGTTATGCTGATTGCGATTCAATCTGTCGGTGAAGTCGGGGTGTACCAGGTTCTACTGGTGTCGTTCTTTGTGGTCATTGCTTGGATATATGTGACAAATCGGCTTTCATAAACTCTTTATGCTTAATGTGATTATGGTATAATTACAGATATGGAACAAACGCCTTCTTCACCTGGCCGTAGCCCTGAGTTGCCATCGGTTTCACCACCATCAAACGGCGAAAAGGTAGCTGACGCTTCAAATCCCGAAATTGATACCGGGGGCTCTGCTGAGCGTCAAGAGCGAAGTGCTGCCGAAGCTGCACCAGTGAGTGGGCAGGCTGCGACGCCTCCTCCGTCTACAATTGCGCTACCGACACCCCCGTTGCCAACGACGAACGTTGCTGATGACACAACACAACCGGCATTAAACGCGCCAACTGTTGCCAACGACGATGATCTTAACGAGAAGGAGTGGGTGGATAAAGCAAAAAAAGTACTAGCAGAGACAAAAGACGACCCATATCGTCGCGAGAAAGAGGTGACTCGCTTGCAGGAGGATTATCTAATGAAGCGCTACGGGAGAGAGCTGGGATCTATACAGTGAGAGGTGGAGAGTTGTAGATTATGATGGGGATACTCATTACTGTTATCTCGGTGGGCGTCGTTGCGGCGATTTTTGGGTATCTGATGTTTGTCCAGTACCAAAAGACAGTACGTGAGGCAAAAAACTACGAGCGTGGACTAAAAATGATACCGCTTCGTATACATCTACCACCGTCCAGTACGGACATAGAGGGCGGTAGTAGGGACGAGCGCGATTTGACAGAGGAAATACTGTCTCAAGCGCAAGTGATGTATAACATTATCTCGAGCACGGCCACCAAGGGGTTTAAGAGTAAAATCTACGGACAGCGCCATCTGTCCTTCGAGATTGTCGCGCACCAAGGAATCGTACAGTACTACGTGGTGGTACCGATCGTACTCGAGGATGTCGTGAGACAGGCAGTGGCCGCAGCGTATCCTTCGGCTCGCCTCGAAGAGGTAAAGGATCGTAATATCTTTAGCCAGATGGGGAAAATGAGCGGTACGATAGGTGGCGAGTTTACCCTGAAGAAGGATTTTGTCTACCCAATCGCCACCTATCAGGAGTCGAAGCGCGATGCATCGCGGGCGCTTCTTAATGCCTTGTCTTCGGCAAACAGGGAAGACGGCGTAGCGGTGCAATTTCTACTACGACCAGCGAATGAGAACTGGACGAAGCAGTCGATTGATGTAGCCGGGCATATTATCAAGAACAAAGGTGAAAACAAAGGGGTGGCATCTGGGTCGATCAAATCGCGAGATTTGCTTGAAGCACTCTGGAAGCCACCCGAGACGAGCGAAACAAAAGCCGAAGAAAAACAGCTGACAGCACTCGAGCAGTCGGCCGTCGAAGCTATTCAGGAAAAAACGCGCTACCCGGGTTATGAGGTGTTGGTGCGCGTTGTGGTATCGTCGAACACATCTGCGCGCTCGCAGGCCCTGATGAAGAACATCGTGGCGGCATTCTCGCTGTTTGATTCACCGAGCTTTAATGGCTTTAAGTTTGCGGTTTCAAAAAACATCGAACAACTTGTGACGGCGTATATATTCCGATTTTTCCCGCAATCGGTCAACAAAAACATCCTAAACAGTATCGAGCTAGCAACTCTTTTTCATTTGCCGAGCCAGAATACCATACCGACGTCACAAGTGGTGCGACAATCGTCGAAACAGGTTGATGGCCCGAATGAGGTGATGGACGAAGGGCTGCTACTTGGCTATAACGAATTTCGTGGCACCAAGAAACCGATTCGTCTCAGTTCCAACGATAGACGTCGTCATACTTACATCATTGGTCAGACGGGTACAGGTAAATCGGTACTACTGGAGAATCTTGCCTTTCAGGATATGATGGATGGTCGCGGTTTCGCGTTTGTCGACCCGCACGGTGATTCGGTAGAGAGTTTGCTCGGCAAAGTGCCAAAAGAGCGTGTCGAGGATGTTATTTACTTTAACCCCGGCGACATGACGAACCCTATCGGTCTAAACATGTTTGAGTTCGACAGTCCCGACCAAAAGGACTTTCTGATTCAAGAGGCGATAAACATGCTTTACGGTCTCTATGACCCCGGTCACACCGGTATTGTTGGCCCACGGCTGGAGCATATCTTCCGTAACGCTGCGCTGCTGTTGATGGCGGATCCGGCTGGCGGCACGTTTGTTGACATCCCTAAGGTATTGATTGATCCGGAGTTCGTCAGGAGTAAGCTGAAACACGTGACCGATCAGACGGTTATCGACTTCTGGACGAAAGAGTTTCCGGCGTCTCAGCGTTCAAATGAAGCCGGAGAGGTTATTAGCTGGGTTGTGAGCAAATTTGGTCCGTTCATCAGTAATGATGCTATGCGCAATATTATCGGTCAAACAGAGAGCGGCTTCAACCTGCGCGAGATTATGGATGGCAACAAAATCTTGCTTGTGAACCTCAGTAAGGGGCGTATGGGAGAACTGAACTCGAAACTGCTCGGTATTATCTTCGTGATGAAGTTTCAGGCTGCTGCTATGAGCCGTGCGGATATACCAGAGCAGGAGCGGCGCGATTTCTCGCTGTATGTCGATGAGTTTCAGAATTTCGCTACTGAGAGCTTTGAGTCGATCTTGTCTGAGGCGCGTAAGTACCGGCTTAACCTCATCTTGGGTAATCAATTCATGACGCAGTTAACAGATAAGGTGCGCGAAGCGATTATTGGTAACGTTGGTACCGTGATAGGTGGTCGTATCGGTATCACGGATGCTGAAATTTTGGTGAAAAAATTTGCTCCAACCTTTGATGTCGAGGACCTTACCAAGCTACCGAACTATCAATCGATTGTAAGTGTGATGATTGATAACGTGCCTTCGGCGCCGTTTAGTATGTCGTTTGTGCCACCAATGGGGCAGTCGAACCAAGAGCTGAGTGACGCGCTGAAGCGCCTCTCTGCGACCAAATACGGTAAGCCGCGGGCTCAGGTCGAAGAAGACATCTTTAAGCGTCTCGGGAGGTCCAAGACTGGCCAGGCGCTGCCTACGCAGATTCAGGCTGTTGGTTCAAACCGAGGAGCTGCTGGCGCCTCTGGATCGTCGTTTCTTGATGAATGGCTCGCCAAGCGTCAGAAAGCTGGTGCTGGTCAACCAAAGCCAAAGCCACCGGTAGCAGCGCAGCAGGCAAGGCCAGTCTCGCCGCCAGCCCCTAAAGCGCCTGAAGCTAGTATAGCCTCACCTGAAGCGGCGGCCCCAGTACCTGAAGAGAAAACGCCACTGCCAGATGTAGCGACGGCATATCCGGAGTTACCGGCGACCCCTCAGGAACCACCACAGCCTACTGAAGCTCAAAACAATCTTCACTTAAGGGGTGATAGCGCGAATCACGACGCTGAGGTCTCGATAAAACTACACGAATAAGCTACTTCTTTTTGAATATGGCTGAGAGGAAGTCGTAGCCAAGGCCAACTATCCAGCCAATTACAAAGCTGCCGACCGCCTCAAAGCCGGACAGGCTATAGCCTAGATTTTTTGCCATCAAGTAAAGTGTAAGAGTCGTCACAAAAGAAGCAACTGCTCCAAAAAGGAGAGGATTGGGACGGGCAATTGTCTTGCCGAGTAGGTCGCTACACCACGCCACCGCCCTTACGTGAATAAACGCACTGAATAGCTGCCTGTAACGAGGCATATCGTGGGTCGCCTCTGCCACGATGGCATCAAAGTCTCTCGTGCTTCGAACAGTGTTCTTGGGTCTAGAAGAGTGCATACTACAGGCCTCCCAAATGGTTATGTCTAATGATATATATTTCAGTCAGGAGTTGTCTAGAGCGTAGATAAAGGAATGTCACAACTGTTGCCAAAAGAACAGCACTAACGATATTGAAACGCTTTGAGAGAGTCGGAAGGCTATTAGTCGTCTGCTCAACACTTTTGGCGAAGGGGCAATTAACTGGTGTTTTAATTACATCACCGCCAAACGCCAGGCTGGCCGTACAATCATACGAGGCGGTCACATATTGCCCTTGTGCGGTAGCAGGGATAGAGGGGACGAGCTGCATGATGAATACTCGCTCTATGCGTTCTCCCGCCGCAATACGTGCGTTGTTCCAGGTCAGATTCTTCGTATCGAAGTCGTACTCTCCGCCTCCGTAGTCGAGAATACGTGAGTATTCCAGGATATCTTCCAGGTTGACCGACGGGGTGACCGTAATTGCTGCATCGCTCGTGTTTTCTGCTAAGAGTGTGTAGACGACACGATCGAGCGGCTGAAACATATCTATAGACGGATTGTCTGAGGAGATTTCGCGCGCATCTAGAGAAAGGTTGAGTATGGACAGACACTCCTCATCGCGGTTCCAAGAGGTGAGCTGGAGCGGTTGTTTTGGGGCATCGAGCCATGAACTACATGGGGACGGCGGTAGTTTTTCTGTTACGAGACTGGCACCGCTTTGTGTAAGCGCGAACCAGCCACCCAGCGTCTCTGATGAGCCTAGGAATACCGACAGGTCTTTGAGTTCATCTGGAAGAGGCTGGTAATAAGCGACGCTTGAGGTACCGTTCGCTGCCTCAAAGAAGTAAGCAGTACTCGAGTCAGTTCTCGGGTTCTGCATCGACCAAAGAGACGAGCTTGCCTCATAGGGGAGGCTGTCTAGCTCGGCGGCTGCAATCTCAGCGCGGCTGATGCCCAAAGAGGTGAGCAGGTCTTTGCTGTTTCTTGCGTTTTGGTCGTAATATTCGAGATACTGCTCCGTAGAGGCTACGCCTCCATCAATAAAGACCTCAGGGTTATTGGCGTTGGCCGACTCGGGCGGAATCGTGGTTGCAATAAGCTGCACTACGAGCGCGAGAAGGCTAAAAATGAGCCCAATCTGCCGTTTTGAGGTCTCATTTCGGAGCTGTTTAACGTACACGCCAAGATTCCCCGCCAGCGTGGGGCTGTAGGCTAACTCTGTGACGATTTTTCTAAACATGTTTGTCTATGCCCACCACCTCTTTTCTACCAGATTAGCATAAGAAATATGTTCAGCACAAGTGCTTGAGTGAACAGTAGCTTTTCGCTATAATAGGTACATTGTAAATAGCTAAAGCGGCTTATATGTAAGTGAGGGAACATGCCTAAACAAAAAACAGCGAGCGATTCTTACGATGGATCGCAGATTCAGGTCTTGGAGGGCCTAGAGCCTGTTCGGAAACGCCCAGGGATGTATATCGGCAGTACGGGGTACGACGGTGTTCATCATCTGATAAAAGAGATTGCTGACAACTCAATTGACGAGGCGATTGCCGGATATGCATCGCGCGTTGATGTCGTGATTCGCGAGGATGGCGGTATTACGATAACTGACGATGGTCGCGGTATTCCTGTCGATAAACACGCTAAAACGGGACTCAGCACGCTGGAGACAGTTCTTACGGTGCTTCATGCTGGTGGTAAGTTTGGTGGCGGTGGCTACAAAGTCTCCAGTGGTCTGCACGGCGTAGGCTCTAGCGTTGTGAACGCACTTTCTACAAGGCTTATCGCCGAGGTGGTGCAGAAGGGTGAGCTTCATAGGATTGAGTTTGCTCAGGGTGCTTCGATTGCTCCACTAAAGAAAATTGGAAAAACCAACCGCCCAGACGGCACACAGATTACATTTTACCCAGACCCGACAATTTTCAAAGAAACGGTCGAATTTGACTACAAGTGGGTGACAAATTACCTTCGTCATCAGGCATACCTTACAAAAGGCGTCTTCACCAGTGTTGTAGACGAGCGCACAGGCGCCAGAGAATCGTTTTACTTCGACGGCGGCATCAAGAGCTATGTGAAGAACCTCAATATCGGCAAGGATGTGCTGAGTGACGATATTTTCTATGTTGAGCGACAAGTCGAAGAGTCGATGGTCGAAGTTGCGGTGCAGTACAACGAGACTTTTCTAGAGACTATAAAGCCCTTTGCGAATAACGTATTGACCCCCGATGGCGGTACGCATCTTATCGGCTTTCGAGCGGCTCTGACGCGCGTTATTAACGATTATGCGCGTAAGAGCGGCCTCCTAAAGGAGAAAGAAGACAATCTCACCGGTGATGACATTCGTGAAGGTCTGACGGCCATCATTCTCGTTAAGCTTCCGGATCCGCAGTTTGAGGGTCAGACCAAGAACAAGCTTGGCAATCCTGAGGTGCGTCGGTACGTCGAGCAGGTCATGAACGAGTATTTTGCTTATTATCTCGAGGAAAACCCAGCTGTCGCCAAGAAGATAGTCAACAAGGCGCTTCTGGCGGCGCGTGCCAGGAAGGCGGCGCGTGCGGCGAGGGACAATGTTATCCGTAAAGGTGCGCTTGATGGCATGAACTTGCCAGGCAAGCTGGCCGACTGCTCGAGTAAAAATCCAGCTGATTCAGAGCTGTATATCGTAGAGGGTGACTCGGCGGGAGGCTCGGCCAAAAGCGGTCGCGATAGCAAGACCCAGGCAATTTTGCCTTTGAGAGGTAAGGTGCTCAACGTTGAGCGAGCCCGTCTAGATAGGATGCTGAGTAACAATGAAATCGTTAGCCTCATCAAGGGTATGGGCGTCGGCATTGGTGACCAGTTTGATATTTCGGGTCTACGGTACCATCGAATTATTATCATGACGGATGCCGATGTGGACGGCAGTCACATCGCTACGCTTTTGATGACATTTTTCTTCCGTTATATGCGAGAGGTTGTCGAGGCAGGGCATATTTATCTGGCAAAGCCGCCACTGTTTCTTATTAAGCAAGGCGGCAACAAGCGAAGTTATGCCTATACAGAGGCGGAACTCGACGAGCTGCTTAAGAAACTCATCGCCGATCGCAAGGAAAAGGGCGCTAAGATTGACGAAAGAGATTCACTCGTCAAGCAGGCGGGGCTGAATGAAAGCAGTCTACAGCGCTACAAGGGTCTTGGTGAAATGGACGCCGATCAACTATGGGATACCACCATGAACCCAGAGAATCGGGTGCTAGTGCAGGTGAAGATTGAGGATGCAGAGCGAGCCGATGCTATCTTTACGAAGCTGATGGGTGAAGAGGTGGCACTAAGAAAAAACTTTATACAGAGCCGGGCGAAAGATGCTGACCTCGAGGAGTTGGATGTTTAGATTATGAATGATGACAATAACGCACCGCTAGAAGGTGAAGTAGTAGAAAATACCACACACTCGAGAAGCGTCGAGTTCAGAACCCTAGAGAATGTCATGGAAGAGAGCTTCTTCAGGTATTCGATGAGCGTAATCATCGATCGTGCCTTGCCTGATGTTCGGGACGGCCTTAAGCCGGTACATCGTCGTATTTTATACACCATGGGCGAGCAGGGTCTTAGGCCGGGCGGTAAGTTTGCCAAGTCTGCACGTATTGCCGGTGAAGTAATGGGTAAATATCATCCGCACGGTGACTCGGCGATTTACGATGCTATGGTTCGTCTCGCTCAGGATTGGACAATGCGCTATACGCTTGTACAGGGGCAGGGCAACTTTGGCTCAATGGACGGCGATCCACCAGCGGCCAGTCGTTACACCGAGGCTCGTCTGGGGCGGGCTGGCAATGAACTGCTGACTGATCTTGATAAAGAAACGGTTGATTTTCGCGATAACTACGACGGTAGCGAACAAGAGCCGGTCGTGCTTCCGGCCAAGCTGCCAAACTTGCTCCTGAATGGTCAGATTGGTATTGCTGTCGGTATGGCGACCAGCATCCCGACACACAATCTGAGCGAGCTGGTTGACGCCACCATAGAGCTCATTGATAACCCCGAAGCAACAATTGACAACCTCCTGAAGCACGTCAAAGGTCCTGACTTCCCGACAGGAGCTACCGTTTACGGCGGTGCGCCGATGAAGCAGGCCTACCAAACAGGGCGCGGTAGCGTCACGATACGCGCGGTAGCAGATATTGAGGAGACGAAACGCGGTCGTCATCAGATTGTAGTGACGGAGATGCCATATGCCGTTAATAAAGCATCACTTATTGAAAAGATTGCCGACTTAGTGAAAGATAAGAAACTGACCGCCATCAGCGATTTGCGCGACGAGTCGGCTCGCGGCAGCGTGCGGATTGTGGTTGAGCTGAAAAAAGATGCGTATCCGAAAAAAGTGCTGAATCAGCTCTATAAACTCACTGCTCTGCAGACTAATTTCAACTACAATATGCTCGCGTTGGTTGATAGCATCCAGCCGCGTGTACTAGGCTTACAGGATATCCTTAGCGAATTTGTGAAGCATCGCCAGGTAGTGGTACGCCGCCGCACCGAGTACGAGCTGCGTAAGGCCAAAGAGCGAGCTCATATTCTGGAAGGCTACAAAATTGCCCTGGATCACATCGATGAAGTAATTAAGACAATCCGTGCCAGCAAGACACAAGAAGAGGCCGAGACAGCGCTCATAGCAAAATTTAAGTTGAGCGAGATTCAGGCAAAAGCTATCCTTGCTATGCAGCTGCGCCGTCTGACAGGGCTTGAGCGCGAAGCAATTGAGAATGAGCTGAAAGAATTACTCGAACTCATCAAGAAACTCGAAGCGATTCTGGCTGATGAAAAAGAGATCCTTGCAATTATCAAAACCGAACTACTTGAGATGAAGGATAAGTACGGTGATGAACGGCGCTCGAAAATAATTAACCATGAACTCGGTAAATTTTCTGACGAAGAGCTCATCCCAGAAGAAGAGAGCGTAGTACTTCTTACTACAGAAAATTATATCAAGCGGACACTACTGAGCGATTATCGACGTCAAAACAGGGGCGGTAAGGGTAAGCGTGGTATGACAACCAAAGAGGAGGATGTTATTACGCAGTTGGTGACAGCCAGCACGCATGATTACTTGCTCTTCTTTACGAACAGAGGTCGTGTGTTCCGTCTGAAAGCGTATGAAGTGCCGGCGGCTGGCCTGACGGCGAAAGGTGTCGCAGCGGTTAATCTACTCCAGCTGCAACCAGAAGAAAGAATTACCTCTATTATTCGCCATCAAAAAGACGCCAGCGATGAAGGCTATCTCTTTATGGCGACGATGAAAGGTACTATCAAGAAGACGCCTCTCAAGGATTACGCCAATATCCGTACTAATGGTTTGATTGCTATCAAACTTGATGACGGCGACGAACTACGCTGGATCAAGAAGACGACGGGAGAGAATGATGTGATTATATCTACATCTGCCGGCCAGGCGGTTCGCTTCAACGAAAAAGATGCCCGTCCAATAGGACGCTCAGCTCGCGGTGTGCGTGGTGTTCGACTCAGGCCAAACGATTGGGTGGTCGGCATGGATATCGTCTCCAGTGACGAACAGACACTACTTGTTATCAGCGAGAAGGGCTTTGGCAAGCGAACGAAAGTTTCGCAGTTCCCAAGCCACAAGCGCGGCGGTGTTGGCATCAAGGCAGCGGTTGTGACAGCAAAGACGGGGCCTATCATATCTGTGCAGTCGCTCGGTGACGATATGGCCGAAGCGTTACTTATCTCGAAGCACGGCCAGACAATCCGTCTCAGCCTCGATGACATCAAGCTGCTTGGCCGAACAACCCAAGGCGTAACTATCATGCGGCTAGGTGAAGGCGATGCCGTTTCTTCTATAGGATTGATGGAGCAGGCCATAGACAAAGAGGCGGGTGGTAGCGAGTGATCGAGCTGTCTCCGTATGTGCTGACGGTCGCAGCGTCACTCCTGATTTCTCAAGCGCTGAAATATCTCATTTTGCTTCTGCGCGGAGGTAACTTTGATCATATCCGGCAACTTTATGCCTCTGGAAATATGCCGAGCACCCATAGCACCTCTGTTGTGGCGCTTTTGGTGATGATTGGTCTCCGGGACGGAACCGACTCTGGGTTGTTTAGCTTAGCCTTGCTATTTGCTGTTATCGTCATGTACGACACGATTATTCTGCGGCGTTCGGTTGGCGATCAGGGCACAGCGGTGCAGGCACTGATTAAGACAATGAAGAGCACGATTGTTTTGCCGCGCGCCGCCAAAGGTCACACGCCGTACGAGTTGGTGGCCGGTGCTGTGCTGGGGCTAGTAATTGGCGTAGTTGTCTTTTTCGCTACGAATTAACAGATAAAATGTCTTGACCTGAGGCTAATTTCAAGATAGAATCAGTAACAGTCTGATTGCTTATAGGCAACACTCAACGGAGTATAGAAAACAATTTATGCGAGTTGGACAGATGATGTATGGGTCGTAGAGATCCATATAATCGGTCCTTAACAATTTAGTTGTGCAATATCATCGTCAGTTTATTTTATGTTTAAAAACTACCGGTAACGGAAGTTAGATGAACCAGGTGCGAAGCACCCTTTAGGGGGAGCAGCCAGTTTCGCGAATTTATTTCGCGAATAACTGCGCGAGAGGGGTAAACCCCTCTTCCATCTTTAATGGAGAGTTTGATCCTGGCTCAGGATGAACGCTGGCGGAGTGCCTAATACATGCAAGTCGAGCGGCAGCGAGTTCTGCACTGGCTTCTTCTTTTTCGCGGAAACAGGAGTAGTGATTTTCTAAAAGAAAGTCACGTCTTACTTACCGAAGGAGGAACGCTTTCGGACTTCACTAAACTAATTAAGTGAGTCTGTCAGCGGAAAGAAGGAGGTTGTGCAGAATGTCGGCGAGCGGCGGACGGCTGAGTAACGCGTGGGAACGTGCCCCAAAGTGAGGAATAACTGCCCGAAAGGGTAGCTAATACCGCATATGGTCTTCGGATTAAAGGATTTATCCGCTTTGGGAGCGGCCTGCGTACGATTAGATAGTTGGTGAGGTAATGGCTCACCAAGTCGACGATCGTTAGCTGGTCTGAGAGGATGACCAGCCAGACTGGAACTGAGACACGGTCCAGA
>JAUIHN010000003.1 GCA_030432305.1 bacterium
AAAGCGCTGGTGGTAACCGGCGGCGTGATATCGAGCGCCGGCATCGTGCTGGCGTCTACCTTCGCTGCGCTGTACGTCATCCCAATTCTTTTCTTGGCGCAAATTGCATTTATCGTTGCCTTTGGCGTCTTACTCGACACATTGATAGTGCGCTCGCTCATCGTGCCGGGTCTCACGCTCGAAGTCGGCCGACCAATGTGGTGGCCATCAAAACTGTCGAAAAGCTCAAGCAAAAGATAATTAGTATACGCTCCGATACCGCTATAGCTTGTAGTATACTACCACTATGTATGCCTATTTTCTTGCTGTCGCGCTGACGTTTCTAGTTTGGTCACTATTCTTTTTGATGAGCAGACGAAGCCGAAAGGAAATGGTCTTAATTGGCCTGTTGCTTACCCCATTCGTAGCGCTTGATGCCCTTACCACTCCCAGCTACTGGACGCCCATTACGGTTTTTAATATTCCGGTCGGCATAGAAGGATTTTTGTTCACCTTTTTTATAGCTGGAATAGCCGCAGTCGTATATGAGATAGTTTTTCGAAAAGATTATGACGGCAAACATATTCACTTTTCGCTATTTATGGCACTTGCGATACCAGCTCTGCTGTCGGGCTTCGCTGTTTATTTTTTGAGTCTAAATATAATCTATCTGTTTATCATTGGTTTCGTACTTATGGCGCTGACGGAGCTTATTAGTAGACGCGACTTGCTGCTGAATTCCGTGTTTTCCTCTGTGTTATTTTCAGTGATTTATATAGCTGCTTTTACGACGTGGTTGTATTTGTCGCCCGAAAGCGCAAGCTGGTGGAATGTAGAAAATCTTTCGAATATTAGGCTAGGGGTAGTGCCTGTGGAAGAGATCTTATTTTGCGTGAGCCTGGGGCTTTTTGTCGGCCCACTCTACGAATACCTCACTGCAGGTAAACTGATACCACATCGAAAGGCGTACGTACGCAATAAGTATCGACTAAGAAAAAGGTGAGCAGAGGATGTGTCAACTTCATGCTACAATAAAGCTATAAATTAGGGGGGTAAAACATGGGCGCATTATGGGAGATGCATCAGCAAAATTCAGGGCGTAGAGCTAACATGCGGCAAAACATGCGCACGGCGAGCGTCGAAGAGCAAGTTGGCCATTTGCAAACTCAAGTAGAAGAGCTGGAAAAAGAGCTCGGTGATATTGTGGCGCATCTAGAAAAGAAATTCGGCGAAGATGTTAATAATGACGGCGCGGTAGCTGCGTAAAACGTGGCCGCTGCATAGTAGTTACGATGGACCAGCCAGCAGATAGTCGTGCAAGGCTTTTTGCAGTCGCTTTGGCGTACGGTGTCGTAAGCGCCAGCCTAGGGCGGTGAGAGGCAGCAGCAAATAGAGCGCCCCGGCGAGTAGAAGCTCGGGTATTACGCCCGTGACAAATTGTAGGCTCGCAATGTCAAAGTAAAAAGGCTTTAGCGTTGGCGATACATGTATGTAAAATTCCTGGACTAATTTTGGCGTTAAAAGGCCGACGAATATAACCACGAATGCAACGCTGGAATTAAATAGCCGTTGTTTTTTCTCGACCGCCTTGAATAGTAGATAGAAGATGAAGAAGCTCTCGAATACGTTCGGAAAAACAAACAGAAAGAAGCGCTCGTGAGTGATAAGTAACAACAGCACTCCCGCTGCGCGGTAGGCAAACAAGAACAGAGCGAGTTTTTTAGCTGCGGCGTCTTTCCACGACCAGGCCAGGTAGGCGGCGAACGACAAATAGTAGAGGTCGAGTACTTTATCCCATGTCTGATACATCACGTAATCTTCTGCGCCGCTCAGAGACAGCATATTGTAGTCAAAGACATCGGCGGTCATACAGGCAATCACGCCGGGTAGCGGCCATTTCAGAATAGTGAGCGGCAAGATCATTCTAGCGAGTGTTAGAATGATGAGGCTTATGTCGTCCATAGCAATGTCCTTTTAGGCGGTATTACGTCGGGCTACTTTTTACTGCTCTATCATGTGTCATGCGGCAGCTACTTTGATTTTTCCATACCTTTGACGATGCGCGCAAATTTTTGACTGTCAACCCACGAGAAGATGCGCGGAAAGCCGTAAATGGTGACGGCATAGGCAATCACAACACCTACGATATTGTAGGCGACACGTTCAGTGGTTGTCTCGATCGTTTTGGTGGGGTCGGCAAGGCTGTAGAGTATCAAGATAACAGTCGTATAGAACGGAAAGTAGCCCCACTTGTTTATCCTGATAGTAAGTCCGTTTATGATTGTGATAACATAGGCGCCAAACACCCAGTAGATCGTATTTGGTACCAGTATAAAAAAGATACCGACGGCAATGGCGCCGGCAACGGTGCCGATGACGCGCAGCTGTGCGCGTTTTTCGCTGACATCTTTATCGAACCTGACTATATTTGCGGTTGCGCTAGGAGCCCAGCCCATTTTAGAAAAAGAGAATAGACCAGAGATAGCAAAGGCAAGGGAGGTTCCTATGCCCATACGAATACCGGTTTTGATACGGCTTACTTCGTCTGGGAGTTTTTGTTTTGAAAAGTCGATGCCATTCCACCACGGTACCATCGAAATAGCTGTGGCCCACAGGATGGCAATGGAGAAGGCTAGAAAATTCACGGGCAGGTTTTCGGGCGATGTGGCGTTGAGACCGGCTGTATAGACAGAGAAGAACGTGAACGAAAGGAGTGCTGCTAGCCGCCAGCCAGATGCTAGCGAAAGCGCCATTGAGACAATAAAAGTAAAAACAATTGCTGCCCAGTACTGCGAGACAACAATGCCTCCTATCAAGTAAAGACCGAGCCCAAACGTCAAGAAGATGACGCCGTTCGTCGCGCGCCGCATTCTTGAAAGCGGCAAAGGCAGCGCCGCCATTAAAAATCCGGCCTGGCCAAGCGGCACGCCGACATCGCTGCGCCCCAAGGAGTAGGCGATGAGCATCGGCAGCATGCAGAGTGCAGCTCGCAGACCTTCTTTCGTGTCAAGTTGCTTCAGGATAGCGGCTAGCATACTAACATTCTATCACCCGGCTCTATTTCTGGTATCATGAGACCATGGCGAAGGGGAAAGAGCAGGCAAAACAAAAACCATCCGCACTTCCGAGACAAGCCACGGCAGTACTGAGCCTTTTGCTTGTGATCGGAGCGCTGGTGTTTTTTGCGCCGTTTATGAGCGTTATTGCCATTAGCGCGCTCTTAGCTTACACGTTTCTTCCGCTCTATAAATACTTCCGCAAAAAAATGCCCGACGTACTGGCTGCGTGGTCTGTGATACTGGTGGCTTTTTTGGCTGTAATCGTACCAATGGTGTACATCGGGGTGGTTGTTTTAGAGCAAAGCGTACATGTTATCTCGGCGCTTTCCAATAGCGTGGCGACAGAAGGCTCGCAGCTCAACAAGGCGATTGACTATATGGTTGGGCTCATGAGCAACGCAGGCGATTCGGGAGAAGGTATCGCTAGTGCCCTGAAAGAATCTGTCGTAGGGTTCGTCGGCGTAGTAGTGCCGTCTGTGCTTGGATTTTTTGTCGATGCGCTGCTAGGGTTGGCCGCCAGTTTGCCGATTATTATCACCTCAGTGACAATTTTTGCGTTTCTGTTTAGTGTGATGCTACGAAAGCATGAGGAAATTGGCCGCTTTTTATACGACATTAGCCCGCTTGATAAAGGCACGACTGGCATGTATCTGCAGCGTTCTAGCGATATTGTTCTTGCCAGTCTGCGGGGGCAGCTGTTGCTATCGCTCATGTCCGGGACACTGAGCGCCCTGCTGCTGATCGTCTTAGGTTACGGCGAATATTTCTGGTTTATGGTTGTGCTCTTTACGCTTCTCGGTATGATTCCGGCCGGTAGCGGCATTGTGGTTATACCAATCTGTGCTATTTATATGCTGTCGCAAGATTTCTGGGTAGGCTTCTGGGTGCTGATGGTGTACCTAGTAATTATCGGCAATTCCGAGACAGTTGTACGTCCTAAGTTGATTCCTAAAAATATCGATCTCATACCGGCGCTGACTATTCTCTCTGTTTTTTGCGGTATATATTATTTTGGCATCATGGGCGTGGTGTATGGCCCGCTTATCGTGATTCTTCTTTCTACCACCGCAGATATCTTGATACATCAAAAGAAAGTAAAAGCCAGCAACAAGCGAGCCTGAGCTATTTTTTACTAGAGGTGTCTTGGCGGTGCACGATTGCTCGCTTAAGCAGCAGGTTAATGAACGCCGCCAAGATGGCAATGCCGGCGATGACGTAGCCGATGGTAAATAGTTTGCCGATAGTCGTCTCGGGGGATATGTCGCCGTAACCGACGGTTGTTAGTGTGATAACACTAAAATACAGCGCGTCAACAAAACTGAGTTTTTCTACGATGTAATAAAAGGTGACTCCGATACCAAGTACGACAGCTGTAGCGCCAGCGGCTATCGAGAACTCTTTTTCAATTTGTTTCTTTTCTTTTTCGTTCATACAGCCAGTATACCAGCTTGCTATTTGTTTTTTCGCTAAGCAGTAGTATTATGTGGGTAGATAGTGAGGCTATCAAGGTAAGGGAGAATTATGCGGTTCATCCATCGTGATACACCCGGGTTTGGCGTTCATACTGCTGTTGATGCTTTGCTGATTGCCTCTGGATTTGTACTTCTGCTAAATATTTTTCCTTTGCCGGAAATCGGTTTGCTGTATTCGCTTGCATTAGCGATAACAGGACTTCTGCTCATAAGCGTTCCGATTAGTCTACTGCGACGTGTAGGTTTCTTGGCTTTACTGCTCGGTGCGTATTTGGTGTTTCGCCTGGCTGGAATTATCTCCACCGAATATTTGCGGTATGGTTTCGCTTGCTTCTTGCTCCTTGTTGGTGTCATGGGTGTCGTCTGGGACGCAACTCAGAGATCCGGTGATGACAACATCGAGGAAGAGGCAGAGTCTGTAACATAACTAAAGGAGGTGTTTTATGGCAGACAAAGTAATGCGAGCGGCAGAAAGGGAAACCGACTTTTGGTGGATGGGCGTGCTCGCCGGCATCCTGACGATGCTGTTCGGTATAGCAGCATTGTTTTGGCCGGGACTGACGCTGACGACATTTGTCTACCTCTTCAGCGCGTATGTGCTGGTATGGGGAGTTATATCAGTCGTCAAAGGCTTTATCGACCTGACATCAGGCGCAGCAATGTGGTGGTTGACACTTATCTTCGGCTTCGTCGCCGTTGGTGTAGGCGTGTACCTAGTGCGTCATCCGCTAGCGTCATTCGCAACGCTTATCCTGCTGGTTGGATTTACGTTTATCATCCGCGGCGTGGTTGATATCGTAGCTGGCTTTGCTGGTGAGCAGTCTTCGACAGGCCGTGTGCTGTCACTTATGGCAGGAGCGCTGGGAATACTGGCCGGCGTGTTCCTGCTGACACAGCCAGAGACTGGCGGTGTGGCGTTCGTGTGGGTACTTGGTCTGTATTCACTATTAGTCGGGCCGCTTCTAATTGCGTTGTCGGTTGACGCGCACAATATACTGAGCGAAGAATAGTTTCTTCCGCATATAAAAAGAACCCCGTCACGCTGCGGGGTTCTTTGTATGGATTATTTTCCCAGGCTAAGGCTCGACAACACTAAACGATCCTATAATGTCGGGGTTGGAATGATCGTGGTAGGTAAAGTTGCCAACTTCATTAAGCGTGATTATCTTGCTGCGGTCGCTACGAACGATGACATCGTACATGCCGCCATAGCTGACGGGCTCTTCGTATGAACCGAACATAATCATGTGGTCTTCGCCGTCTTCGACCGCGAACGATAGCGTGTCACAGCGGCTGGCCTCGATGTACTGCGGCTGAACCGACTCACTACTAATGACAACTATGTGGTTGGCGTTATTGCCCTGACAGGCGCCGGTAGAAAGGCCATTGAGTTCGGCGATATTCTCTTCCTGCGCCATGCGAACAGTTATTTCCTGTGGCGACATGTTGCGGTAGAGGTTGTCCATAATGAGAAGTGACGCACCGACAACCAACACGATAAGCCCGGCGGTCGCGCCGAAGAAGATGACATTATACAGCGGCTTCGGGCCGCGGCCGAGGTGGAGAAAAAAGAAGATTTGCACAAACATTTGCGCGAGCGCAATACCAAGAATAATAAGCAGCAGCGTCCTGCCCGTCATGAGTTGTTCGGTCACCATGTAATAGGGTATAGCGGTGAGCACGAGTGACAAGATAAAACCGATTACATATGAACGAACCGAACCATGCTCATTGCCTGTTGTTATTCCGTTGTTTTGAATATGCTCAGCCATCTTATACTCCCGTAAAAGGCATTAGATATACAACCGTGAAGATAAAAATCCAGACAATATCCAGGAAGTGCCAAAACAGACTGAGCAGTGCCAGCTTGCGTACATTGCTGCGAGTCAGGCCGCGCTTTAGAACATAGATGAGAATAATACCAAGCCATAGAAGCCCGGCTGCGATGTGTAAGCCGTGGGTGGAAAGCAGCACGAAGAAGGCAGATAAGAAAGCACTTGATTGCATGGTGTGGCCGTGGTGAATCAGCTCGTAGAATTCGTAGAGCTCAACCCCTAGGAACGCGGCGCCAAGAAGAAAGGTTAGCCCAAACCACGTAACGGCTTGTAGGCCAAGACCAACCGTAAAGCTGCTGGTGAGCAGGAGTACTGTGTTTATAAGCGCAATTTGCGGGCTTAGCAGGTCGGTCGCACCAGGGCCGCCATCGGTGCTGTTTAATAGAACCGCAAACACTGCAAAGAGCACGGCGAACATCAATAGGTCTGTCATTAGGTAGACCCAAAAGCCGAACATGGTGCGGTCGTCGGCGGCTTCTTCGTGTGTCATTTCGTCGCGAGTGGGTGCATGGTTCATGATTTATTCCTCACTAGACCGAACAGCCAGCCGGGTGCTGTGCGCATGAATTCGATAAGCCCCATATCCTCATGGTCATCACGGGCGTATTGTTTAGCTTCTTCGATCTTTTTGGCACGCGTGGCTTCCATCTGAGAAACTTTGCTGGCTGAAATCGTGTATTCAGCATGTTCATCAAAGCCTTTCATGACAAAGACGACAATAATGCCAACTATCGATACAACCACCAACCAGACAATTTCCCAGACGAAGCCGAAGCCAGCTAGGAAGGCAAAGGCGGATATATAGATGCCAGTTGCGGTGCGTTTTGGCATGTGGATGTCTTCGTACGGAAGAGGCTGGGCGTTGTCTTCTTTCATTTTCCAGAACACGTCGCGTGTCGTGACTTCAGGGATGGCGGTAAAATTATATTCCTGCGGCGGCGAAGGCATCGACCATTCGAGTGTGCGTGCATTCCATGGGTCGCCGGTCGTGTCAGCAAGTTGCTTGCGCTGCATAATGCTGGCAATAATCTGTACGACTTGCAGCACGACACCAAGCGCGATAATCAATCCGCCGATAAATGACATGACGAAGAATGGTTGCCAGCCTGTCGAAGCGTCATACGTGTCAAGCCGCCTGGTTGCACCCATCAGACCCAGAACGTAGAGTGGTGTAAAGGCCACGAAGAAACCGACAATCCAACTCCAAACCGCGTAGCGCCCGATGCGCTCATTGAGTCGAAAGCCCAGCATTTTTGGCGCCCAGTAGCTAAGACCGGCAAAAATACCAAAGAGCACGCCGCCCACAGCGTTGGAGTGAAAGTGCGCTATGAGGAATAAGCTGTTATGGAGTTGGAAATCAACAGGCGGGATAGCCAGAAGTACGCCCGTAATGCCACCAACCCCAAAGATAACAACAAAGCCAAGTAACCACAGCATCGGTGTCTTGAAGCTGATGCGGCCTTTGTACATCGTGGCAATCCAGCTAATAACCAGCGCGCTGGTCGGGATGGCAATAAGCATAGTAGCGACGCCAAAGGCTGAATTAACATTGGCATCAGCACCCATGGTAAAGAAGTGGTGTAGCCAAACGCAGAGTGAAATTGTCGACACGCCAATCATAGCGATGACATTGGACTTGTAAAATGCGACCGGCTTGCGGCTAAAGGTCGAAACGACCTCGGTGAAAATACCGAATGACGGCAGCATAATGATATATACTTCCGGGTGCCCCCACATCCAAATGAGGTTGGTATACATCATCGGGTTGCCACCGCCGCTGGTAGTGAAGAAATGTGTGCCGAAGTAGCGATCAAAGAAGAGCAGGATAATTGTCATAGTAAGGAGCGGGAAGACACTGACAACCATCATCATGCTGCAAAGCGATCCCCACGTAAATGGCGGCATTTTCATGAGTGACATGCCAGGCGCGCGCATCTTGAGAATGGTCATAATGAAGTTGATACCACCAAGTGTGGTGCCGATACCGGATATCTGCAGGCTCCATATCCAGTAATCCATGCCCACGCCCGGACTGAATTCGGTACCAGAAAGTGGGGCGACCGCCAGCCAGCCAGTGGCCGCGTATTCGCCGCCGAAGAAAAAGAACATATTTATCATGATGACGCCGGCGACGTAGAGCCAGAAGCCAAGCGTGTTCATGAATGGCGAGGCGAGGTCGCGCGCGCCGATTTGCAGCGGTACGATGTAATTAACAAAGCCAAAAATCAGCGCCATGGCCACGAAGAACACCATGATGTTGCCGTGCGCCGTGAAGATTTCCTGGTAGTGTTGTGCCGTTAGGTAGCCTTCGCCTGAGCCGGCCAGCGCCTGGTGTGCCCACAACATGATGGCATCGAGCCCACCGCGAGCCAACATGAGTCCACCGACAATGAAGTACATGATACCGATTTTCTTAGGGTCAACAGTTGTCAGCCAGTCTTTCCATAGCCATGTCCAACTCTTTTTGTAAGTGATAAATGCAGCCAGGGAAAGCAGCATCAACGTAATACCGACTGAGCCGGCAATCGTAAACCACTCGTGTGGTAGGGCGCTCCAGTCTAATTTGCCAAGCCAAAATTCTTTCATTAGTATCCCCCGTGTCCTTCGTGTTCGCCGCCGTGATCATGGCCGCCGTACTTACTTACAATACTGCTATATAGGTTTGGTTCAGGATTAGAGAAAAACTCCGGAGGGTTGTTCTCGCTTGGCTCCCGGAGCTTGTCGTACTCGAACTGGCTGAGGGCTGATGGTGATTGTCGCACCTCTTCTACCCAAGCGTCGAAATCTTCCTGTGTGCTGACACGAGCGGTGAATTTCATTTCAGCAAAACCATGCCCATTTATTTCCGCCGAGTTGCCCGGATAATCACCGACGGTATCGCCCATTAGATGCAGTGGATTGACATGGCCGGTCATGACGTAGAGCATGCCACCTAGGTGCGGTACCCAAAAGGAACTCATCGGCGCACCATCGGCTGTCAGTTCAAACCGCACCGGGGTATCGACGGGAATTTGCGTAAAGTTCAGCGAGGCGATATTTTGCTCTGGATAGATAAAAAGCCACTTCCAGTTAAGCGCCACCACCTGGACGGTTAGCTGCTCTTTGTCAGACGCAATTGGCTCTTGCGGCTCAAGCCGCTGCGTAGCAGGGAGCATTATTAATGCCAGGATGATAACGATAATAGATGGTCCGCCCCAGGCGAACAGTAGGTATGGTTTGCTTTCCGTGGTGTCTGGGCTATAGTCAGTCTTCTGGTTGTCCTCGCGGTATCTCCAGGCAAAAAAATAAATTGCTAACATTATGGGCACGGCAAAGGCTAGCATTATCAAAGTTGAAGTTACTAAAAGCCAGTGCTGCTCGTCGGCGATAACGCCTTTTGGGTTTAAAAGGGCGATATCGGTGTCCCGAAGCAGAATCGAGATGATAATCCAGAGCGCCGCTGCGCCAACAATCACCAACGCTAGCGCCAAAAGCGGTGTGTGTCTTTTTCTTCGCTTATGCTCTGTCATTACCCTTATAATACAGCTTTTAGCATAAACGACAAATAGTAGTTTGACGTGCTACACTGAGCCTATGAATATCGGGGCTTTATACCGGCTGACCAAGCCGGGGGTTACGTACGGCAATCTTATCACGACCTTCGCCGGCTACCTGTTCGCAGCCAATGGCGCGGTGGAGTGGAGTGTATTTCTAGGGCTGACGCTCGGTACATGGGCGGTGATTGCTAGCGCCTGTGTTATAAATAATTACCTCGACCAAGATATCGATGCGGTGATGACGCGCACCCAAAAGCGGCCGCTTCTCACGGGCGAAGTGACGCCCCGCCAGGCGCTTATCTTCGGCATGTTGCTTGGTGTGGCTGGTGTGGTTTTACTGGCTGTACTTACGAATTATTGGGTAGTTGGTGCGGGTCTGTTTGGCTGGATAGTGTACGTGTGGTTGTACGGTGCACTCGGTAAAAGAAGGAGCGTGCACGGTACGCTAGTTGGTGCTGTCAGCGGTGCGGTGCCAATTTGGGCGGGCTGGTTAGCTGTGAATCCGGGAATTGATATCGTCGGCATTCTTTTATTCCTGGTTATATTTTTCTGGCAAATGCCGGAATTTTATGCCATTTCGATTTTTAGAAAAGACGAATATGCCAAAGCAAGCGTGCCAGTTAGCGCGGTCGTACGCGGCGTGCCGGCAACGGTACGGCAGATAGTGATATATACCGTGTTGACCGTGATGAGCACGCTGGCGCTTATCGTGAGTCCGCTGACGAGCTGGACAATGACAACGATTCTGTCTATTGTTTGTGCGGTCTGGCTTTATGTCGTCCTGCAAGGTCTTTTTATGAAAAACACTGTTCGCTGGGCGAAGAAGGAGTTCCATACGGCGCTCATTTTTCTGGTAGTATTTTGCGTAGCTATCTCCATCAACCCGTATTTTCCATAAAAATAATCCGCCAGTAACGGCGGATTATTTTTTAGATTCCCAGGGCTTGTTTATGAGCGGCGAATCAAGTAAGTTGCGCCAGCGCTTAAGGCGCCAAGGATGCTCGTTACAAGTAGAGATGGGTTGAGACCTGTTCTTGGAAGTTCGGTAGGCATTTCAGTTTCGCCCTCACCGTCCTCTTCCGGAGTTTCTGGAGTTTTTGGAGTCTCAGGCTCCTCTGGTGTCTCTGGAACCTCGGGAGTCTCCGGAGTTTCCGGTGTCTCAGGTACTTCTGGGACCTCTGGTGTCTCAGGAGTTTCCGGAGTTTCTGGCTCTTCAACATCACACGTGTCGCTATTGCTGTTGATCTTGATGACCGCACCACGGTTGTTGGTAATCGTCTTTGTGTCTATAGTGCCACAAACGTTGTTGATCTTAATGACCGCACCACGGTTGTTGGTAATTTTAAGGCCACCAATCAACTGATTAACATCCTGGCCTTGGCCATCAATACGGATGACCGCACCACGGTTGTTCGAGATCTCAGCGGCCGCGCCTGTTGCCCTAATGACGGCACCTCGGTTGTTGTCTATAGTAAGGGCGTCGCTGCCATCAATACGGATAACCGCACCACGATTGTTATTTATAGTTGTTGCGTCGGCAATCAGGGGAGTAAACACGGCTCCACCGAGCACTGCAACAGTAGCAAAGCTAAGTACAATACTTGTCTTCATTTCTCTTATCTCCATTCCCATATTCACCCCGCCTAATGGGGGTATTGATGCTATATTAGCATAATTAATAATAAAAGTCAACTATATTTAAATAAAATAAACATAAAGTCAATATAAACGTAAGCAGGAAGTGGTGGTAACTATAGATTCGAGTCGGCGTGGAGAACCGTGAATGCCTTGTCGGCATCTTTTGCCTGGACAATAACAGTAAGCTCCTGTCGGGTCGAAACAACCTCGACAAGATTGATATTTTCCCATGCCAGTTGGCGTAGTATCCGAGCGATAGAGCCGGTGGATGTTACCATTTCAGGGGTGAGGCGCACGGTGATAGATGAGAGTTGCCTGGAAATATCGATAAGCTGGCTACCGTTTAGCAATTCTACGATGGCATCCTCTAGCCCGCTACTTGCAATAATTGTGGTCTCAAAGACACCGGTCGTGATGGTCAAAAAATGTTCGCTATGATTTGAAATAAGCGACAAAAGAGCCTGCTGCTGGCGCGTCAAGGCGGCAGAATTGCGATAGGTGAGCTCGACTAGACTTGAACGGATGATAAGATCAGGTGTCGGTACACTGAGAGGTTCTTTAGTGAGGTGGTGAGGCAGTGAGGCCTCGAGTCGTTTTAATGCCATGACGGTAGCTGCTTCAGAAACGTCTTTTTTGGCGTAATTCGCTACTTTCGGGGCAATATCTCTCGCTACAGCTGAGATGTTCAAGAGCCCTCGGCTCATGCCCTCTTCGAGAAGCGGTGATGATTTTACAATGGCCTGAACGGCCGATGCAACAGTTATCATGTTAATAATTTAACATATTAGTATAGAAAATCAATATATCAGTAAAAAATATACTTTTTCATCTCTAGAGGCTACGATAGACAGGCAATGACAGCATTTGAGATACCTGGTTCAGTGGAGACTGCCACGACACACTTTCCGACGCCGTTTCATATATATGACGCGGCTGCGATGAGTCGTGCCAGCGAGCAGCTTTACGAGGCAATGGAAAAGGCCGCTGTGCCAGGGTTTCAAAATTTTTTCGCTGTTAAAGCGCTGCCAAACCCACATGTACTACGCGAGCTGGTAGCACTGGGGCATGGATTGGACTGCAGTAGTCTGGCGGAGCTGGCGCTGGCGAAGCAAGTGGGCGTAAATGGCGAGAAGGTTATGTTTACTTCAAATAATACCTCTGACGAGGAGTTTGCCGCCGCGCACGAACTCGGGGCAATTATTAATTTTGACGACGTGATATACGCAGAGCGGTATATCGAGCGGCTGGGAGCGCCGGCGTTTGCTTGTGGTAGATTTAACCCGGGCGAACTATTTACGAGCACGAATGGCAAAGACAATATGCTGCGTGGCAACCCGGCCGAGCAAAAATACGGCATGTCGCGTGAGCAACTGGCAGAAACGTATAGGCAACTGAAAGCGGCAGGCACCACCCGTTTTGGCCTGCACGCCATGCTGCTCAGCAACAACCGCTTGTGGGAGAATCATGCGGCGGTGGCGAAGTTATTGTTTCAAACAGCGCGCGAGATTGCCGAAGAAGTTGGGATTGAATTTTCATCTATAAATTTAGGTGGCGGCATTGGGGTGGTGTACTCGCCAGACGACGAAGCGTTTGACTACGAGGCGTTCGCGAGCGCAGTTGCCGAGGCGCATGAGGCAGCCGGACTCGAAGCTTGCGGCTCGCCACGGGTAGTGATGGAAAATGGTAGGGCGATTACAGCGAGCGCCGGCTGGCTGGTGACGCGCGTCCAGAATGTCAAGCGTTCTTATAAAACCTACATTGGTGTTGATGCCTCGATGGCGAATTTGATGCGTCCGGGCATGTACGGTGCGTATCATCACATCTCGCTCATCGGCGACAACGGCTCTCGCGAGTCTGAACTTGTCGATGTCGTCGGCGCGCTCTGCGAAAACAACGACAAGTTCGCGGTTGATAGAGAGCTGCCTGAGCTCAAAGTTGGCGATATGCTGGCGATTCACACGACCGGTGCGCATGGCCATGCCATGGGCTTTAACTATAATGGTCGGCTGCGTTCGGCTGAAGTGCTGGCAAAAAATGGTGAGCTAAAGCTCATCCGTCGTGCCGAGACGCTGGATGATTTATTCGCGGCCATCACGCCACTGGAGCCGATGTCATGATTGTCATGAAATTTGGCGGCACGTCTGTAGGTACAGCTGAAAGTATCCGTCAGGTGCGGGAGGTCGTACTTTCGAAGCTTGGTGAGCAGCCGGTCGTTGTGGTGTCGGCGGTCTCGGGCGTGACGAACCTTTTGGTTGAGCACGTGCAGACAGGTAGGGATGTCAAGCAGGAGCTACTACAAAAACATAGAGAAGTTATTGACGAGCTTTGGCAGACGCCACCCGAAGAGTTGCTGCAGTACCTGGCGGAAACTACCGAGCAGACATTGGCGCGTGCTGCGGAGCTGGAAGGTGCAGAAAAATCTGATACCATCGTGAGTTTGGGTGAGCAGTTGTCATCAAAGATTGTCGGTAGTTTTATCGCCGAGCAACATCCGGCGCGGCAATGTGTGGCAACTGAACTATTTGTCACTAACGATGCGTTTGGGGCGGCCGAGATTATTGACGAGCCGAGCCGCCATAACGTGCGGGCGCTCAAAAATGAAGTAAGGAAAGAAAACTTTGTGCCCGTGGTGACTGGTTTTATCGCAGCGACGAAAGACGGTCGGACAACAACGCTTGGTCGCGGCGGTTCAGATTATAGCGCGGCGCTTCTCGGCTACTATCTCGGGGCCGATGAAGTGCAAATCTGGACGGATGTTGATGGCATGTTCACCGCCGATCCACGCAATAATGGCGAGGCGCGGCTGATTCCTGAAATCACGTATGAAGAAGCGTCTGAGCTGGCAGCCTTTGGCGCTAAAGTTTTGCATCCGAAAACGATGCGCCCGGCCGTGCACGGCGGTATCCCTATTCGAATTGCCAACACGTTTCGTCCGGATGCGCCGACTACGCGAATTGTGGCCGAGACTTTCAGGCAACACGAAGTTATTGCTGTAGCGACCAAAACATCAGTTGTGATGGTCAATATATACGCCGCTGAGATGCTGCTCATGAAGGGTTTTTTGGCGCGGATTAGCTCGGTCTTTTCGGAGGCGAATATCTCAATCGATATTGTCTCGGCTTCGGAAGCCAGCGTGTCGGTGACGCTTGACAATCATGAGCAGCTCGAGGCGGCGCTTACAAAACTACGCGAGTTTAGCGAAGTCAGCGTGAACGAAAATGTCGGCGTGGTCAGTCTAATCGGGCAATCAATCGCCCGTAGTCCGGCGCTGCTCGGTATGGTCAGTAAAGAGCTCGCCGACATGGGAGTCGAGCTGGAGATGGTGTCGGTGGGGGCGGCTGGAATTAATATTAGCGTGGTGCTGGCGAGCGGCGATGTTTCGGGCGTAGCGAAGCGGCTCCATAGCCTATGTATTGGAGGAGAGAAATGAAAATTGCGATTGTAGGATACGGCAAAATGGGACAGCTTATCGAGGAGATTATACACGAATCAAGCGACCATGAGGTGAGTAACATTATCTGTCGGGATGAACATGACCCGCTCACGGCTGAGAGCCTGGAGGATGTAGACGTGGCAATTGATTTTAGTCACGGCTCACTCATGGAGGAGCATGTGAAGTTGTACTGCCAGGCCGGTGTCTCGGCCATTATTGGCACAACTGGCTGGAATACCTATGACACGACATTGATTGATATGGTGGAGGATGCAGGGATTAGCGTGATTGTTGGTTCTAATTTCTCAGCTGGTACACAGTCGTTTATTCAGGTGGTGCGTGATACTGCCGAGCGGCTCACTGCAATCGGCGGCTATGACGTCTATATCCAGGATGTACATCACGCGCATAAAGCTGATAGCCCGAGCGGCACGGCTCGAACGATTGCCGAAGCGGTGCTGGAGACATTCCCGAGTAAAACAGATGTGACCTACGGGCAGGTTGAAGGCCAGATAGCGCCGGAGACGCTTCAGGTCGTGTCGGTGCGAGGCGGCCTCAATGCCGGTTTGCATCAAGTGACGTTTGATGGTCCCGACGATAGTATTACGCTGACTCATGCGGCGCATAGCCGGCGCGGTTTTGCGGCAGGTGCAGTGGCGGCAATTGACGAATTGAAACAATATACTGGCTGGACGCGGTATGAAGATTTATTTAAAAAGGAGAGAGTATGACATTCATAGGAACAATGACGGCTCTGGTAACGCCGTTTGATGAGAAAGGATATTTTGACCGCCGAGCGATGGAAGGGCTGGTCGAGTGGCAGATCGAGCAAGGCATCGATGGCCTGGTAGCGTGCGGTTCGACCGGTGAGGCGGCAACGCTTAACGATGAGGAGTATGCGACTGTCGTGAAGTGTGTTGTTGAGACGGTTGCCGGTCGCGTGCCGGTCATCGCCGGAGCTGGCAGCAATAATACAGCGCGGGCTGTCGAGCTATCGAAGTTGGCGCAGCAGGCCGGCGTTGATGGCCTGTTGCACGTGACGCCGTTTTACAATAAGCCGACCAAAGCGGGTATCATCGCTCACTATCGGGCAATCGCCGAAGCCGTGGAGCTGCCGATTGTTGCTTACAATGTACCTGGCCGCACCGGGCTGAATATGTCGGCCGACGTTACCTTGGCATTAGCAGAGGCCGTGCCTCAGGTCGTGGCGGTTAAAGAAGCTTCGGGTGATATCGAGCAAGTGATGGCGATCATGGCGGGGCGAAGAGATGGGTTTAGCGTGCTTAGCGGCGACGATGCGCTTACGCTGCCGATGATTGCGGCAGGTGCCGACGGACTCATCTCGGTAGCATCAAACGAAATTCCCGCCGAGCTAACCGCGATGGTGCGAGCTTCGAGGGACGGCGACTTTGAAGCGGCGCGCCATCTGCATTACAAATGGCTGGCTCTTATGAACGCGAATTTCATCGAGACCAATCCGCAGCCGGTCAAGACGGCGCTCGCGCTGATGGGGCGAATCAAGGAGCAATTCCGGCTGCCGCTTGTGCCAATGGAGGAAGGTGCAAAACAAACATTGAAAGAAACAATGGAAAACGCGGGGCTTATATAATGAGTCAGAAAATATCAGTCGGAATACTGGGCGCGACCGGTGCGGTCGGACAACGGTTCGTACAGTTACTTGAAGGTCATCCCTGGTTTGAGTTGACTCATGTATATGCTTCGGAGCGAAGTGTTGGCAAAACGTATGCGGAAGCCGCGCAGTGGCGCATGGAGAGTGCCTTACCTAAGCATATTGGCGCGATGCCCATTGCAGCGTGCGAACCAACGGGCGAATTGCCACGCGTGGTATTTTCGGCACTCGATTCGTCGGTAGCGACTGAGGTCGAACGAGCCTTTGCCGACGCTGGCTGCGCCGTCGTTAGTAATAGTAGTAGCTATCGAATGGCTGATGACGTGCCGCTGATTATTCCCGAAGTAAATCCTGATCATCTTGATGTCATTCGCGCGCAAGCTTCATTCAAAAACGGTGGTTTTATCGTGACGAATCCGAACTGCACGACGGTCGGACTGACGATGGTGCTAAAGCCGCTTCATGACGCATTTGGTCTGAAAAGCGTGTCGGTCGTGTCTATGCAGGCGGCGTCTGGAGCAGGATACCCCGGCGTGCCGTCGCTTGATTTGATTGATAACGTCGTACCGTATATTCCAGGTGAAGAGGACAAAATTTATACCGAGCCAAATAAGCTGCTTGGAACGCTGGAGAATGAAAGCGTACACCATAACGACATTCCGATTGACGCGACCTGCAACCGCGTGGGCGTGCGTGACGGCCATCTGGAGGCCGTGTCGATTTCCTTTAAGAGTCCGCCAAAAGATAGCGGCGAGATTATCGAGGCACTTCAGTCTTTTTGTGGCGTGCCGCAAAAGAACAAGTTGCCATCGGCTCCTGAGGCACCGATTGTCTATAACGAAGACGCGTTCCGTCCGCAGCCGATACTTGATCGCATGAATGGTGGCGGTATGGCGGTGACAGTTGGTCGCGTCAAGGAGTCGCGCTTGTTTGATATCAGCTTGACCCTGCTGGTGCATAATACAATTCGCGGTGCGGCCGGTGCGGCGATTTTAAATGCGGAACTGCTGAAAGACCAAGGCCTTTTGTAGTCGTTAGTACCGCGGGTCCTGCCACTCCGCCACTGCCCCACGAAACGAGTTTCGCGGGGTCCCCGTTGTCCGCCCCTAAAAATATTTTCCGCAGAAGCGAAAAATCATTTTTGGGTGCTGCCCTAGCCCCAGGGTCACCCGCTCGTCGAATCTATGAACTTTGGTTCGCTATTCGCTGCATCGCGGTTTTAGTCGTCTCGGCGCTTGCAAACGCACTGACACGGATAAAACCTTCGCCCTCGCTACCGAAGCCGACACCTGGTGTGGTGACAACCTGGGTGTTTTCGAGTAGCTCGTCGAAGAATTCCCAGGACGGTTTATTATTTGGAGTTTTGAGCCAAATGTACGGCGAGTTTTCGCCGCCGTATACAGTCAAGCCTACTGCCTGTAAACTCTCGCGAATGATAGAGGCGTTTGCGCGGTAGTAGTCGATAATTTCGGCACATTCGCGTTGGCCAGCTTCGCTGAGAACTGCTAATCCACCAGCCTGCGAAATATTCGATGGGCCATTAAACATTACCAGTTGCCGCCGTCGCCAGCGTTCGAGCAGCGACACGCCGTCGACACGCAGCTCCTCTGAGATTGCCGTCCAAGCCAGGCGTACGCCGCAGAAGCCTGCCCACTTCGAAAAACTACCAACTTCAATAGCGCACTGCTTGGCGCCGTCGATTTCAAAAATGCTGCGCGGCAGGGAATCATCTCGTATAAACGCACTATAGGCGGCATCAAAAATAATCACCGCTCCGTTCTCGAGCGCGTAGTCCACTAGCGCTTGTAGCTGCTCATGCGTCGCCACTGTGCCGGTAGGGTTATTCGGGCTACAAAGATATATAATGTCAACCGGCTCGCTAGGTGGCGTTGGTACAAAATTATTCTCTTCGGTGCACGGCAAATAAACAATGCGGTTGCCAAGCACCGTATTACTCTCGACGTATACAGGATACACCGGATCCTGCACCGCCACCGTGCTGCCAGCCGCAAAGAGTCCGGCGATGTTGGCAGTGTCTGACTTTGCGCCGTCGCTTAATACAAACTCATCGGCTGTGAGTTCGACACCGTATTCGTTTTTATAATAGCCACTTAAAGCTTCGCGCAGGTATGCCTCGCCGAGCTCATCACCGTAGCCAGTGTATGTCGCCTCGTCGCTTAGTTTATCGACCGCACCGTGAAGAGCATCGAGAACCGTAGGCGCTAATGGGCGGGTTGTATTGCCAACTCCCATTTTGATAATTGGCAGGTCGGGGTGTTCGCTGGCAAATGCCGCCGCCTTTTCGTTGACCTGGCGAAATACATAGCTATCCTTTAGCTGGGTATAGTTGTCGTTTAGTTTCGTCATAAAACACCTTTCGTTTACGGCTAGCGTATAACGAAAGGTGTTAGAAGTGAATTTTTATGGTCTTTTATGTAGAAATTGTACTACTTTGTTAAAATATCACATTAAGAGTCAAGGCTATGTTTGCGGTTGCAGCTGAGTGTCGAAATTAAAATCGACACCTTCAGGAATTGTGATGTCCTCTGAGAATGCGTTGGTGTAGTATTCCAAAATTGCCTGTTGGATTTCTTCTAATACAGTTCTGAATGAAGTTGCGTCGCTTGGTGCTTCCAGGGTCACTGTTTTGTCAAACGATGGCTGCACAACGATGGCAACAGATTGACTGCCGTCATCATCTTTGACGGATAGTTCTGTAATTTCATGACCGAAGCGGCTCACCCACAGCTCGATGGTCGGCGCGTCTTCGCTGTCGCTAGTGTCCGAAAATCCTTCAGTGTAGTCTTTAAAATCGATAGAATCGTCACACTCCTTGAGCTTGGTTCCGAATTCGGTACCTTCAAGGTCTTCGGTAAATGTCTTTGCGGCAGCGGTATCTACCTTGACCTCATAGCCGAGGCTCGCGGTGCCGTTGACGCTCTTTGAGTTGAGCTCGTTTGCAATAATCAGAATCTGATTGTTGCGGTAGAGATCTGTGATCTCATTGGACATGGCATTGTCTGACTGCATGGATTCAAAGAGCTCTGTAAAGCAAGCCTGCTGCTTCGAGATATTGGAATCAACTTCCTGGTAATCTGAAGCTTCGATGCTAATCCACTTGTCCTCAATTTTTTCAAAAATAGACGCCGCGTATTCAGGAATGAGGCCACCGGACATCGCCGCAGTATCTTCAACAACGCTAGTGATACCGGTTAGCTTCACGTAAAGAGTTCCGTCGACCATACGTCCCACGCCACCGGCCTTAAATTCTTGCTGTATTTCGTCGGAATTGACTGTCAGCTTGGCGTCGACGCTTAGCTCTCCGCCAGTTTCGCCGGCTTTGCCGTCAAACGCGAGGTCCATAGCGAACTCATCGCCTTTGTATGCTATCGTACCCGTTGAAGACACAGATTTAGCCTTTATGGCGTTCAATACGGCATCGTGAACAACCTTATCCGGATTTTGATACCACATGGTATAACCGAACACCGCGCTGCCAAGAAGTACGACTAGGACGGCGGCGATGATGGCGCCAATAATGAGTTTCGGTGAGCGTTTAGGTGTAGCAGGAGAAGAGGCTGGAGAACTTTCGACAGGCACCGAGGCTTTCTCGGGCTCCTCATTTGTCTCTGGAGCTGGCTCCGGGTTTACGTTCGCCTCTTTGTTACCCTCGTTCATGGAACCTCCCTCGCTTACGCGCTATATGAGGTAAGTGTAGCACAGAAGCAAAGGAGCGGCGAGGGACTGCCGCTAGTTTTTTCGTGTAGTGAGTTTGGTAATTAGGCTGGAGATTGCGGCCTGGTGTTGACTTGAGATGGCGAGAGTGGGGATTGTCTCGAGGGTTTTGGCAGTCTCTACTTCAACCGTGCGAGTTACGACCTCTTTCGCATTTGATTCTTCAATGAGTCGCACTGTCTGCTCAATTTCCTCGCTGCTGGGCGGACGCGTGGTGGTAAAGAAATCGGTGAGCTCGGCGGCCTTTTCGGGCGCTAGACTTTTGATGGCTTCAAGCACAAGAAAGGTGCGCTTTTTCTCGTTAATATCCGAGCGGTTTGATTTGCCGGTTTCTCTACTGTCACCAAAGACGCCGAGCAAGTCATCCTGTAGTTGGTAGGCAATGCCGGTGTGAAGACCGATAGTGCCTAGTTTTTCAAGCTCATCGCCATCAGCGCCTGCTAGGGCCGCGCCGCACTGGAGGGGTAGCTGTAGCGAGTAGCTGGCGGTTTTATGGGTTGCGACTGCGATGGGGTCAGTCGCATCGAGAGCATAGAGTACGGAGTCGGTATCGACTAGTTCGCCGCCGGCAACTTCGAAGATTGCTCTATGAAGGTATGAGTGCACTAACGCGGCCTGCTCACTACTTACCGGGGCGCGACTGGCCAGCTCATAGGCGCTCGCCAAAAGCAGGTCGCCAGCAATCAAGGCGGCAGACAGGGCGTAATGAGAGACATCTAACGTGCTTTGCTGGCTGTACAGTGACTGGTACCTACCAGCAATATTGGGGTGCCCGTGGCGAGTTGTGTCCCGATCTATGATGTCATCATGCACCAGTAGGCAGGCATGGAGTAACTCCCAGGCGGCAGCGATTGAGAGAATGGTTTCTTTATCTTTGCCGCCGTATGCTTCGTAGCTGAGCATAATAAGGCGTGGCCGCATACGTTTGCCACCACTGAGGAGATATCGTTTAACCTCTCGCCATAAAGCACCGTATCGAGGGCTAATGGCGTCAGCTTGGTTAATTTTTTGTTCGCAGAAATGTTCAAGAAGTACTTCGACGGATTGCGGGTTATTCATATATAACTCCATTGTACTGTATACTGCTACTAATGAGTGGTGGGTATCTTCTAATAGCGGGAATTCTACTGTATGTGTTTCTTGTGCAACGAGCTGGTTCATCTGGCATCAATCCTGTGAAGGGCGCGGTAATTTTTGTGGTCGGCTACCATGCCTTGCAATCAATCGTGATGGGAATTTTATACTACGCAAGAGAAGTGCCTATCTTACCGAATATTTTGAGCGTAACGATCGTCGTAACGGCGATACTTCAGTTTGTGACCGCGGTATTCATTTTCTATAAAGCCGATGAAAGCGCTGACGACTATATGTCGTATGCGCTCTGGGGTGGTCTTGGGCTGGCAGCATTGTTCTTTGTGATTCCGATGACAACTCAATCGCTATTAAGAGGACTGTAGTGTCGTACTACGCTCACGGCACGTTTTACAGTGACCCTGTAGTTCAAGCTGATGTGATGAAAGGCTGAACCCCGTGCCGTCGGCTAGTCGGTCGATTACCTTTTCGAGCTTCTCATCTTCTTTCACGGCGACGACCTTATTGCAGCTAAGGCAGGTGATGTGATGATGATGGTCGAGGAAAATTTCGCTGAGTTCGAGTTTGTATTTCCAGCCAATGGTGACACGGCGAACGATGCCGAGTTTTTCGAAAAGTTCGATAACGCGGTACACGCTGACGCGGTCAACGGTGCCGCTCGAGCGGCTAATCAGTTCGGCGATCGACTGCAGGCCATGTTCCTGTAAAAGGCGAAACACAACCAGGCGTGGCTGGGTGACCCGAGAGCCGTTATCTTCGAGCGCTCTTCGCAGTAGTTTTTCTTGTTTCATATGCTAGCTGAGTATAACTAAATGCAACAAAATTGCAAGTATAACTCTAGCGGCGAGAATGGTTTTTATGATAAGCTTGATATATGTCTAAATTACTTGGGTATGCGGGGTACGCGGCTTTTGGTGTGGCTTTAATCGCCATGCTGGGAAGCTTAGTGTTAAGCGAAATCTTTAGTTTTCCGCCGTGCGATCTCTGTTGGTATCAGCGCGTCTTTATGTACCCACTGGCGTTTGTTATCGGTATAGGTATTATGCGTCGGGATGTTGATTGGACGATTACTACGCTGGTGCTGGCTGGTATTGGCTGGCTGATTGCGCTGTATCACCTACTGCTACAGTGGGGAGTGATTCCGAGCACGCTGGCGCCATGTACCGGTGGCGTGTCTTGCTCTGAGCAGGAACTGGCGCTACTCGGATTTATCACCATACCGCTGATGTCGCTAGCTGCATTTACGACCATATTGGTGTTGACCGTACTATATCGGAAAGGAATAACGAAATGACAAAAGAATCTAAAATAATACTAGGCATTGCCGGGCTGGTGATTGCCGCCGTGGCGCTGCTTATTACATTTGTAAATACGAATCAGGCTGATCCGGCGGCTATCATGAGTGAAATCGTGGACGAAAATAGCCATTCAATTGGCGAAGGCGAAGTTCAGGTGGTTGAATTTGGTGATTTTCAGTGCCCAGCCTGTGCCCAGGCGTTTCCTGATGTCCAGCGCCTAAAAGAAGAGTTTGAAGGCGACATCACCTTTGTCTACAAGCATTTCCCGTTGCCTGGCCATGCCAATGCTCGACCTGCCGCCGACGCGGCTGAAGCTGCCGGAGCGCAGGGCAAGTTCTGGGAAATGCACGACAAGCTTTTTGAAACGCAGTCGCAGTGGGCGTCTGTGGCTGACCCAACCAGTATCTTTGCTCAGTACGCCGAAGAGCTTGAGCTTGATCGCGAGGCATTTACCGAAGCACTGACAAGTAGTGCACACGCCGAGACAATTTCCGATGACCAGTCAGACGGCTACGCCGTCGGAGTGAGCGGTACGCCGACGTTCTTCATTAATGGCAAGCAGCAGAGTTCATTCGATTACGAAACATTAAAGAGCGCAATAGAAGCTGAATTAGAGTAAAACGTGAGCAGTCAGTCCCCTGCGGGCTGGCTGCTTTATAATGCGAGAAAGATAGGACATGCCCGCACAGGTAGTAACAACCGAAAACGTAACAAAAATATACGGCAAGAAAGAGGCCGCATTTACTGCGCTCGACGGAGTAAATATCGAAATCCGAGCGGGAGAAACAGTTGCTATTGTCGGCAAAAGTGGCTCTGGAAAAAGTACCCTGATGCATCTTCTGGCGCTCCTTGATCGACCGACGTCGGGCAGTATCCAGATTGGCAGCAAGGATGCTTCGAAACTTTCAGCCAAGCAGCTCGACATGATACGAAATAAAACTTTTGGCTTTGTCTTCCAGCAGTTCTTCTTAAATGGCAACGACACGGCTCTCAATAATGTAACGTTGCCGCTCAAGATTGCCGGTATGTCGAAGAAAGCCAGGAATCAGCGCGGTATGGAGATGCTTGAGGCTGTTGAACTGGAAGATAAAGCCGAGAGTAAAGCCAACGATTTGAGCGGCGGCCAGAAGCAGCGAGTTGTGATCGCCCGGGCGCTGGCAAATAATCCAAAACTCATTTTTGCAGATGAGCCAACCGGCAATCTCGATACCAAGACCGGTAAAATCATCGAAAACCTGCTATTTAACCTCAACAAGAAAAAAGGTATCACACTTGTGATTGTCACGCATGATACCGACCTGGCCGCCCGTTGCCACAGACAGATATTTATTGAAGATGGACGAATTGTTCGAGGAGGCAAGCGATGAAACTAATCGACATTATACGAGACGCCAATAGCAACCTGTTGCGCTCGAAAGCCCGCACAATACTAACCATCATTGCTATTTTTATCGGTGCGTTAACGCTGACGGTAACGAATGGCATTGGCTCCGGTGTTTCAAAATATATTGACCAACAGCTTGGTAACCTTGGCGCCGAGGATGTGATTGTGGTGCAGCCACAGGCAGACGATAGCTTTGGTAGTGGACCGCAAAAGTATGAGGAGGCCGAGACGGGCACGAGCTCGAATAGTGGTTTTGGTTTGTTGATACCGATGATGAACGATCAGGATATTCAGGAGATTACGGCCGTTTCGGGTGTGGTCAGCGCCGAACCAATGCTGACGCCGGCACCTGATTATATCGTTGGACCGAATAATGAGAAGTATCAAATGCTGGCACAGCCGTTCATATCTGGCACGAATCTCGAGCTTGCGAGCGGCGTATTGCCGGATAATGAGTCCGGCGAGAATCAGCTCACTTTGCCATTCGACCATACGCCGGTGATTGGGTTTAGTAGCCCTGAAGAAGCGGTTGGCAAAACTGTTGCTATTGGAATTACAACCGCGGCTGGCGAGCAGAAGGAAGTGGAAGCGACCGTTGTCGGTGTGCAAGAGAAATCGCTGGTTGACCTTGGTGGTGCCAATACCAATGATGCGTTGACCCGGAACCTTGCAGCTGTGCAGTCTGAGGGTAAGCCTGCATCGGCGCCGGAAGGGTACCTGGCGGTCATAGCAAGGGTAGATGTGGATACAAGCTCTGACGAAATGGAGCGTATCAAAAGCGATCTTCGGGACAGAGGATATGAGGCACAAACATTCCAGGATACGATAGGTATTTTTAAGCAAGTTGTCGGCGCGATTATTGCAGTACTAAATTTCTTTGCGGTTATCGCGCTAGTGGCGGCTAGCTTTGGTATTGTAAATACACTTTTGATGGCGGTACAGGAGCGCACTAAAGAAATCGGCCTTATGAAAGCGATGGGACTGGGGCGAGGCAAAATATTCCTACTGTTTAGTATCGAGGCAATTCTACTCGGTTTCTGGGGAAGTCTGCTGGGTTCATTGGCCGGTATCGGTATCGGTCTGGCTGCGAATCAATACGCGAGTAGCACGTTCTTGAAAGACCTGCCGGGCTTTAGTCTGACAAGCTTTTCGCCAATTTCAGTGGCAGTCATCATGCTTATTATCATGCTCATCGCATTTATTGCCGGTACGTTGCCGGCGCGGCGTGCCAGCCGCAAACATCCGATTGAAGCACTTCGCTACGAATAACTAGTAAGTCGCTTTAAATAAAACCAGCCATTCGTCCAGCGTTAGGCTCGATGGCTTGACGGCTGCATCTTTCTTGATAGTAGCAAGGGGGAGGGCATGAAATGCTTTTACGTTGGTGAAATGTTTCTGGATAAAACGCTCGTAGGCTGGGATGTGCTTTTCTGGTACGAGTGGGATTTCACGGTGCAGTATTTCGAGCAGAACAGTATCGACATTGGGGTATGGCCAAAAATCAGTTCGCTTGAGACGTTTTCGGATTCTGAACTTGAAGCGTATACCTAAGTGCATGCCGAGCTGACTGCTAAAGCCGCGGTGATCTGGCAGGAGCTTATTGGCGAATTGCTTTTGGACGATTAGGTAGGCCGCTGTTGGCGGGTTGCTGGCGGTGGTTATTTTTCGTACAATCTCGGAGCTCAGATGGAATGGAATATTTGCGAATATTTTATACGGCGTTTTCGGTAGCGGCATCGCCAGAAAATCAATTTCTTTCACGCTAACATTGTCGTAACGCGCCATGTTTTTTCTCAGTGTCTCGGCCGTTTTTGGCTCGAGCTCTATGGCGATAACGTGCCGGCAGCGGCTGGCAAGCGCCGAGGCTATCACGCCGCTGCCGGCGCCGATATCGTAGACGACATCAGAGCGCTTAATCGTCGTGTGCCCAACAAGCTCTTTAACAAAGCGCGGGTTACGCAGGAAATGCTGAGAGTAGGTGTGGATTCGTTTCATGACTAGTTAGTAGATTCATTATAGCGGATGGTGTGTTATAAACTTCATAGCCTTCATTTTGCCAGGCAGCGTATAATGATTTTCGGTATGTCGAAACGAGCAGCAATAGGCGTGGCACTACTTTCGCTTTCAGTACTTTTTTTAGCTGCGTATACTTTTGTCTTGCCAGCGCTGCTGACGCGTCAGTATCACGACCGGGTCCAGGCCTCAACGCAGCCTCTTAGGTAGAATTTTCAGGACCTGGAAGAAAGCGTCGGGACTCTTTTGGGGGATGGTAGCGGAGCGGAGGCGTCTATAGAAACCACCCTGGCAACTATTACTGCGACTCAGGAACAGCTAATTGAAATTGAAAAGGCTGCCGAGGGTATGCACGTGTGGCGCTACTCGGATATTTTTGGTCAGTACACCGAAGTGCGGCGTCTGCAGCAGCAGGCTAAAAGCTTTGTTGGGCAGAGTCGGGAGGCGATTGATAGATACCAAGCGCTCGTCGTTTACCTGGCGGTATTTCGTGAAACTGTGGATACCGGTATGGCTGAACTGGATGCGTTTAACGCGGTGGTTGACCTAAACACGTACAGCGGACAAGCTGATGCCGTGCGTGAGACTGCCGGTAAATTGCGAGCCGAGGCCGCTCGTCTTTCTGGGGCGAAGTATCCAGATAGTATGGCGGTTATAAACCAAGCAGCAGTCGAGGCGTTAGAAGAAGCGGCCGACGGTTTTAGCGATTTGGCGGATGGACTGAGCGTGCCAGCCGATGACCCGATATACACGGCTGCTCGTAGGATTGAAAATGCCACCGTGGAGCTCGAGGAGGTTCGGTCTATGATGCACAGCGATAGTTTTTATCAGTCTCGAGCCATAAAAAATATATACGATTTGGACGATAAGTTTGATCTGTTGACGGGTGCGTAGTCTGTGCTTACTCTTCAGAGTGGGCTATTTGTTGTCGCTTAGCGCCGAGCGGATCATGCGCTGTGCCGGTTCTGGTTAGCTTATTCCAGCCAACATCGACGCCCTTTAGGATCGTAAGTAAGGTTTTATACAGTATATACATGCGAATCGGACCATAAATAAACCGTGCAAACGGCACAGCTACAAGCAGCGAGTAACGCTCTCTTGCCAGGGCTATTCCAGTCATTGAAATGATGTACTGTACGATCAATGAAAGCGTAAAGAATACCAGAATAACCCTATAATTTCCGGCGATGATGTTTTCGATTGTTAGCGTGATGAGTAGCGGCCAGAAAACTATCGGCACAGCGATGACTAACACGATACTCGGAAGTATATAGATACCAAGCCAACCGTATTCTGCGTTGAATAGCATCTGCCGATGCTTCCATAACGATTGAATATTGCCAAACGTCCAGCGAAAGCGCTGTTTAGTCAGGGCGAGTAAGGATTGTGGCGCTTCGGTGTAGCTAATGGCGGTATTGTCTTGTAAGATCTTGTAACGGCCAGTTGATTGAATGGTGAGCGCCAGATCGCAATCTTCGGCCAAAGTACTGCCGGAGAATCCACCAACCTCCATCAGCACACTGCGGCGCCACGCTCCGCATGCTCCCGGGACAATCGTGATGGCACCAAGCAGCGCTTGGGCACTACGCTCGATACTGATACCGGAAATATATTCCAGTGCTTGCCACTTCGTCAGGATGCTTTTTGAGTTGCCAACCTTCACGACGCCTGCCACGGCGGCGACGGCCTCGTCCTTGAAATGACGCACTAGATGAGGGATGGTGTGCGGCGGAAATAGAGTGTCGGCATCGACGCAAATGATAATGTCAGAAGTGGAGCGAGCAATGCCATTATTGAGTGCCGCTGCCTTGCCTCCATTTGGCTGATGGTAGGCAGAGACTTTCGTGTGCTTTTTAGCGAGCGAATGAGCAAGTTTCCAGGTATCGTCGCTCGAGCCATCATCGATTATGGTAATCGTATAGTTTTGGTAGTTGGTTTTCAGAAGTGAACGTACACTACTCTCCAGAACCTTGTCTTCGTTGTAGGCGGGCACAATAATCGAAACATGCGGAGAGAACGATTCTATTAAGGGCTTTTTTCTGGCGGTAATCCTGTGAATGATGGCTAACAGGATATTACATAGAGAAATAATCACCAGTGAAGCCAGGCTAAAAATAAACAGCCAGATCGTGAAGCTGCGCGGCCAGATAAAAACAGCCTGAGCTGCCAGCAGCGATGCCTGATCGGCTGGCGTAATGCTGGCGGCGGTTGCGTCGTCAGGCTGAGAGTACATTGCATTCAGGGACACAAAACTATAGCCATTGTCTTTGGCGCGCTGAATAAGCTCTTCAACATATGAAATAGTACTGCTGCGATTGCCGCCGCCATCATGTAAAAGCACCACAATATTGCTGCCGTCGAACTCCGGATACGTCGGTTCAATGCCGGTAGGGAATTGCCAGTCAACTGAATTGAAAGTATACGAGGCAACCGTGTAGCCGAGGCGCTGCGCGGTGACAATACCTCTCAGACTATTTCTAAGCGATTGATCCGAATTGCCGCCATACGGTGGTCGAAAAAAAGCCGTACTTTGATTCGTGGTAGCTGCGATAAGGTGCTGAGTTTGGTTGATTTCCTGCACGCCTCGAAATGCCCCGACGGTATTGAAATCAATATGAGAAAACGTGTGGTTGCCGATTGCGTGGCCCTCTGAAATAAGGCGTCGTACAATGTCGGGAAATTCTATCACGCTACTGCCGGTCACAAAAAAGGTCGCCGCTGCGGCCTCGCGCGAGAATAAATCAAGTAGCTGCGGAGTATACAACTGATCGGGCCCGTCATCAAATGTCAGGGCGAGTTGCCTGTCTTCGCCGTCTCCATAGCGTTGAATTGCGTACTCATCACTGCCGACATAGCGGGCATCTTTTTTATTCAGTTCGCCAAGATCATGTCCTAAGAAAGGATCGCTGAGACGAGTGCTACCCGGCAAAGTGTCGACCTTGGCGACCCGCACCAGCGAGCCGCTGCCTATGACGGCTATGTTCTTTGTGGCTAAGTTGTCTGCTAGTTCTTCGACTGAGGGTGTAGACGCATTTGCGGCTACTGGCTCGCTGGAGTTGCCGCTTAGCGACATAGGACGACGAAGCTCCAACACCTCTGGTATAAGCCAGTACAGCGCACACCCCAGCAGTGCAATCAGGAGCACAATGATATTTTCTGTCATGCTCCACCTTCGGCCGCTCTGGTCGTAAAAGACGGGGGTGTCTTTATGGTGCATGCCCGGGCTCCACTTCTAGGGTATACCTGCTACCGCTATTATAACGCTAATGATTTGATAGTATAATTGAACTAGGTAGGGAGCAGTGAAGTTCTTTACACATAGCGGGAGGGGCATGGAAAAAGCGCCAGGCTACAGTGAGATAGATAGACGAAGAGTGTTGGCTGCAATGGGAGCAGGCGTACTGGTTGCTCTGGCTGCTTTCCCTGCGCTGCGCCAGAGTGGAGGCGAGTTTTCTAATAATGCGAGCGAACTGTATCCGATACACCAAGACGTCACGACAACTATCTTTTGGGCGGGCGAAGAGGGTGACCCGGAAACAAACGATAATATTCATAATAATTCATCGGCATGGGTGAGCGATTGGGAGGCGTCTTTTGGTGGTGTCGACGATCCGGACGATAGATGCGGTTATCATCCATGCGATTTTGAGCCGAAGGAAAATCCGTTCTACTTTGCGTTGCCATTCGGTGATTACACCGAAGACGGGCCAAAATCAGCCGAGGAGCTCCAGGCCGTACCATGGTTTACGGGGCAGATGGAGCCGGGCGAGTCGATTTTAAAAAACCGCTGGATTGAAATCACCTATGAAGGTAAAACAGCCTACGCGCAGTGGCAGGATGTCGGACCGTTTGAGGATGATGATGCTGGCTACGTTTTTGGGGCAGATGAGCCGAAATCGGACAGGGCTGGGCTCGATGTGTCACCCGCCGTGGCAGATTATCTGGGAATCGATGGTCGAGGCCAGACTTCGTGGCGATTTGTGGAGGAAGCCGATGTTCCAACTGGTCCATGGCGCGAAATTATAACTACATCAGGGCCGAACTGGACGTAGACGAAAATAGCTTTTGGGCTCGATGTGCTGTGCTACAATGAGGCAAGTGAATCGCCTAAAACAAACCAAGCAGAAATTAGCAGAATCGTATCACCGCAATCGGCCATTGTTTGCTATTCGGGTGGCAGTACTAATGCTGGCCGCTTTTATCTTAGCGACGCAGCGGATGTTTTGGACACCCGACACGCTTTTTATATTGCTCCTTGTGGTCTTTGCCGCCTTTGGGCAGGCGCGCGGTTTTTTATTACGATTTTTGCCACTCGTACTGCTGGTTACGCTGTATGAGTTATTCCGCGGGATTGCCGACGATCTCAATGGCACTGTGCATTTTACAGAGATGATTGATTTTGATCGCTGGATGTTCTTTGGACATTTGCCGACGGTCGTGCTGCAGGAGTGGTGGTGGCATGGCCAAGTTAGCTGGTATGATTTCTACTTCTATTTCCTCTATACAATTCACTTCTTTATGCCGGCCATGCTCGCGATTGTGATTTGGAAAAAGGCCGATAAGCATTACTGGCAGTATATGTGGGCGCTGGTAGGCCTCAGCTTTGCGGCTTTTGTCACGTACATTTTATACCCGGCAGCGCCGCCGTGGATGGCGAGTGTTGAGGGCTATATTGAGGAGCCGATGCGTAGGGTTTCGTCTGATATTTGGTGGGCGATGGGCGTGAAAGACTTTGCGAAATTGTATGACCAAAGCCCGGCCAACCAAGTGGCAGCT
>JAUIHN010000004.1 GCA_030432305.1 bacterium
AGCCGCGACCGCTTTCGCGAACGACGAGCACCTCGCCCTCCGAATTCGTAATGAAACATTTCAACGAAAGTCTATAAAGTGAGTCGGCATACATGATTCTATTGTAGCAATGAGGCAGATTTCCTAGTGCTATAATGATACAAAAGGGGAGAGAGACGATGAAAGACACGGCGATTAGCGACTTAATAGTGGCGGAAAATGAGCGGCAGCGTAAGGGTTTGGAGCTTATCCCGAGTGAGAACTATGTCAGTAGCGGAGTGCTGGAGGCGCTTGGTAGTATCTTCACGAATAAATATTCGGAAGGCTACCCAGGCAGGCGCTACTACGGCGGGCAGGAGTTTACCGACCAAGTAGAGACGTTGGCGATAGAGCGTGCCAAGCAGCTTTTTGGTGCAGATCACGCCAATGTGCAGCCGCATTCGGGTGCGCCGGCGAATGAAGCTGTCTACAGCGCGTGGCTCGAGCCGGGCGATACGGTGCTAGCCATGGACCTCTCTCACGGCGGCCACCTGACACACGGCAACCCAATGACGCGTAGTGCCAAGCTCTATAACTTTGTACCCTACAAACAAAAAGATCCGAGCACGGGCGAGATAGACTACGACGAGCTGCGCCAGCTCGCCAAGGAGCACCAGCCCAAAATAATCCTGGCTGGGTTCTCTGGGTATCCACGCGATCTTGACTACGCAAAATTTGCCGAAGCAGCCAAAGAAGTGAAGGGTGAATGTCTGCTAATGGCCGATATGGCACATATCGCGGGGCTCATCGCGGCAGGGGTAAAAGAAAACCCATTTGATTTTGGGTTTCATGTCATTACGACCACGACGCACAAGACACTTCGAGGCCCACGCGGCGGTATGGTGCTATCTCGGGGCAAGGTGGGTAATCCTCTAAAAGCGCCGGAAAAGACGCTTGAAAACATCCCGACACTTATTGATCGGGCGGTCTTTCCGGGTATGCAGGGCGGTCCACATATGCACGTGATTGCCGCCAAGGCAGTGGCGTTTCAGGAGGCGCTGCAACCTGAGTTTAAAGAGTATTCCGAGCAGATAGTAAAAAACGCCGCGGCGTTGGCTGACGCCATGAAAGAGCAAGGCTTCGAGCTCGTGACGGGCGGTACGAGTAATCATTTAATCTTGGCTGATGTGCATGCCAGTTTTGGGATCGATGGCAAAGTGGGCGAAGAAGCTCTTGATAAAATTGGCCTTACACTCAATAAGAACTCGATACCGGACGACCCACTGCCGCCATTCAAGCCAAGCGGCATACGCCTCGGCACGCCAGCAGCTACTACACGTGGCCTGGGGGTTGAGCACATGGCGCAGATTGCTGAGTGGATGAGGCAAGCTATAGAATTTCGAGACGACGAAGCGCAACTCGGTCACTTGCGTCTTGAGGTTGAAGCTCTTATGGCGCAATTCCCTCTGCCAAGCGATAAATAACTTCTTTCAGGGTTAAACCCCGAAGAGGTATAAAATGTTGTATAACTATTTTCCATATAGTTCTTGCTTGATTTCGTCGCGTTCGCGCTGAGTGGATTCGTAATCAGCGACAAATTCTATGTACGCATCGACGGACGGAAAAAGCTCGAGGATAGGTTGCGAGTTTATCCACTCTCGCGACGGATTAAGGTAATCGTAGTAGCTGCTATGTTTCCAGGTGGCGTATCGAGAGTGATTGAGATGGATGTATCGGGTAGTGCGTAAGAGCTGCGTATCGTTATCGATGCGCGTTGCCTTGTATGTCGACTCGACCAGCGATCCTCGTCGTTGGTGGCGCTTGTTGAAATAAGCAGTGTAAGCGGTCATTAGACTTGTCATTAGCTTTGTAATAGCTTTCTCATTGCCATATTGGTAGGTAAGCAAATGGAAGTGATTCCCCATGAGACAGTAGGCAATCAGATGGACTTCCGGATAATAGTGCGGGTATTCTCGACCGAGCTTATCTTTGGCGGGTTGTGGAGAGAGGTGACGAGCGAGTAATCTTTCAAAGTAGAAGTAATCTTCTTCATCCAAAAATATTTTACCCAGGTTCCATCCGCGATTATAAACATGATAATAGCTGTTCGATACAAATACTTTTGCAACGTTTCGGGTAGGCATAGTAAATATATTATATACTAAAATTGCACTCTTCGGGGTTTAACCCTGAAACCAAGGATAAACCTTGGAACTTGGAACCTTGGAACTTGGAACCTTGGAACCCTTGGAACCGCGATGGATTGAGGTAATCTTTGTAGCTACAATGTTTTCAGGTGACGTAGCTAGGGTGGTTAGATGAATGTATCGGGTAATGACCACTTCGGGGTTTAACCCTGAAACATTGAAGCTCTGAAACCAAAAAAATAAGGAAGTTTCAAGCTTCCTTATTTAAGTCTAACACCTATATGTTAGCTAGCAGGAGCGGCACAGCTGGTTTGCGTTCCTAGTGCCACAGTCTTTGTCCCGTTGGTGGTAGCGTCATACCATACGATTTGTGCACCATCGCCAGCATCGCAGTACTGGTACTGCACGGTCGTTTCGTCTGTCGGCGTGGTAATAGTAAGTGCTGCCTGAGATTTAGAATCAAGTGCGGCTTCTCCGGTTGCCGCTTCGAAAGCCGTAACGGTAGCCGGATAATTACTGTTAAGTGTATAGAAAATGTCCGCCTTCTTGGATATATTGGTTGCTAGCGACTCTGCAGCGCTTGCCTTAGCGCGATCCTGTATACCCGTATACGCTACAATACTAATTGCCGCAAGAATTGCGATAACCACAATAACGATGAGAAGCTCAACGATTGTGAAACCTTTTTGATTTTGTTTGAGATTCATATCTATGAATGCCCCCTAATTAATGTTGCTTATGTCTTTATGATACTTACTTTTTTTGAAAGTGCAAGAGATAAGTAAGATAAATCCCCTTGGTCACTAAACTGCTAGCCCGGGAATGATCCGGTCGTGGCGTTGCAGTTGCCACTTGTAGCGCTGCCGAGATGGTCAAGAGCCACTGCTCCTGGTGACCTTGAATCCGGGGCGAATTCCCAGTGCATAATGCACGCACCTGTGCCACCACCAGTGTAGCGGTACATAATAGAGCTTTCGCCATTTGTCGATGTCAGCGAGCCGCTGGTGAGAATCGTGATATCTGATGGTAACGTGGCAAAGGTGCTGCTAAAATGCGAAACCTGCGTAGGGTAAGTATTTGCAGTGTTGTAGTAGGCTTCGGCGGCGCTTTTTACAGACGCGGCATTTGTCCTAGCTTTTTCGCCTTTGGCTTGGTTTTGAGTGCTAACGTACGAAATAAGTGAAATGGTGGTCAGTATCGCAATGACGGCGATGACAATAACTAATTCGACAAGCGTAAAGCCTCTGTTTTGTTTCGTGCCACCATCTCGCTTGCGCATTCTACTGCTCCGCCATGTATGAAATATTGCTCAGAGACATCCAGCCAGAACTACCCGACCGGAAGATAAGGTAGCCGCTCTCGCCGACATCTATCCTGGCTACGCCACTGCTGGAGACGGTGCTAAAGGCTAGAGTTTTCATTGGCCTATAGCCAGGCGGGAGCTTCGCCATGAAAGTGAGGTCTGCGGTCGAGCCGTTTCGTATCAGTCCCTTGATTGTCACTATGCCGTCGTCTGACTTTGTGTATTGTGGAGTTGGATATATGCCGCCGTAGGCGACCCAGCCGTTGCCAAGCTGATTGTCGTTCGGATTGCCGCCTACGCTGCCTGAGAAGCTTTGCCAGCCGCCGTAGCCTGATGGGTAGTACATGGCTTGGGTGGAATAGTAGCTACTGCTGATGCCGCGAGCACGGATATAGCCGTTTTGATCGATGCCCATATTGTTGTAACTGTCGCCTCGTGCCGGCAAGTGGAGATATTCGCCTGGGTTTGAAGCGCTAGGCAGCTGCGCTATCGCAGTACCGAATGAATATGTGCCTTGCTGCAACAGCCCGCGTACGTGTGCTCTGCCGCTAGCGTCTTGGGTTGTTTGCAGGGTCGGGAAGCCACTCCCAAAGGCGGTCCAGCCGTTTAGCATCGAGACGTCTTGCCAAGTATAAAGCGTGTCTCTAGGGATAAAGTAGATGCCGTCGAGACCGAGGTAGGTCGAGTTCGTGCCGGCCGGTAGGCGCACCCAGCCGTCGTCGTTAACGTCGATACGAGTTGAGGTGTTCGGATTGATGAGCATTTGGAACATCAGGCGGTGTGAAGGCCTGAGATTAACCGGGAGCTGGAAGAGGCCAATGTTACTGGAAGTTGAGCCGTCCTTGATGTGGCCTTTGAACATCACCACGCCGTCTTTGGTAATGGTGTAACCACAGTCCTCGTAACCGGGGTCTCCGGGGTCGGTGTAGTTGACCCAGCCATTTTGGAGGTTGCAGTCGGTCCACAGAGGGATGGCGGTCGAGGCATTGTTGCTGGCGATGTCTGCCGAGGCGCCGGTGGTGTTACGTGCGAAGACTTTTACTGAAACGGTATCGCCTCTGTTGGCGGCTATGGTAAAGGTGGTCTCGAGGGTATTTTCTGAGGCTGTCGTCCAGCCGCCGCCATTGATATTGTAGCGAACGATGTATGAGTCAGCGTCTGGCACGCTCGGCCAGGTGAAAACAGCTTCGTTACCTGAGGCGGAGCCGCTGACATCTGGCGAGGCAGGTGGCGCTAGGGTGATATCTTTGTCGCTGAGCTTAGTGGAGCGGCCGGTAGAAGTGGCGGTGACGGTGCGGCCAGCGGCGATGGTTTCGCCTTCAATGGTGACGCTGATGGATGACGCGGTGTTAGCGGTTGCAGGTGAGATTGCGACGGTATCTTCGGGATTTAGATAGTAGCTGACGTCAAAATTCTCGATGTCTCTTAAAATTTCTGAATCATTTGTCTTACAGCGCGTATCTGTACTGAGGTAGCCAGGCGCGCAAGTGTTGACTTGCCACGGTGCATCACAAAGCGTACCGCCGGCTGTGGGTACGTAGGTACGCCGCCACAAGGAACCACCCTCCACGAAATAGATAACAGTGGTGAAGAAGATGCGGTTTTTGTATACCTCACTCGGGTCACCGCAGCTAAACGGTGTATCGTAGTAGATGAAGCCGCGGGTTGGGTCGATTGGGTTTTTGTCGGTGGCAATCTCACCGAGTATCAGATCATTCGTACTAGTAAATGCAGAGGTCGCACCATTTTTGCCTTGGGGTGATGGCATGGTGCCGCTTGAGACTAGAAAATGAGTAGTAAGTCTCACGTCCTGTTCAATCATATCTAGCGCACTCTGAATGTCATACGTCATGACATTTCTCGCGCGCCCCGCGATAACATCACCAACCATGGTGACCATCAGCGCCACAAAGCCGGTAATCACAAGAATGGCTATCGGCGCGATGACAAGTACCTCGACCAGGGTAAAACCGCTATAGCGCATGGTAGACTTACTTCGTGACATCGAGACTTCCTTCGACTTGTTCCTGAGGGTTGCCGTACGAGACGACCACACTTATGCGAGTGGTCTTTGAACTATTGCCGTACGGACAGCTGTAAGTGACTTCGGCAGATGCCTCAGGCAGTTCAGAAGTTGGGATTGGTATAGTTGCAGATGAAGGCGTAGGGCTGCACGGGCTGTTGACGCCATTCATACGCTCCTGAATGGTGGTGTTGACAATGGTGCCGGCCGCGGCACGTAATCGAGCGTCATTGCTGTCTTTCATCACGACAGAAAACAGTTGAAAGCCCGTGGCAATAAAGGCGGCCGCGACGAAGAGAGCTATCAGCAGCTCAACTGTAGAAAAGCCTTTAGTATGCACGACGCGGCTCATTGATTCTTGCTCCTGATAGTGATGACGTCACCGGTTTCTTCCTCGAGGTAGTACAGATTGAATCGTACGCAGTCTAGGTAGTTGGCGCAAAATGTATTGTCGCGCCGCAGCGGTTGATAGAGGTAGGGGTAGGTGGTGAGTAGCGCGAGTGCCTGAGTCTCGTCGTAGCTGCCATCCGGGTTGGCGCCAGCGGGTGCCGTGGCGTAATTTGGGTCAACACCGAAACTAGTGGTGACGATGCGTTCGGGAGCGATGAAGCTGGCTTCTGGTACGCCCTCGAGTAGGTCACCAAAAGGAGGCGAGCCTCCGGCAGCGGCGAGTATTTGGGTAGCGCCGGGATAGTAGCCTTTTGGTATGGCAGCGTCGTCATCGCCGTCTTGGTAATACACTTCAAGTCCAGTGGCGATGGCAGCGGTGTCTATTTCACGTTCTTGGTCTCGGCCGCTCGCTTGCGTGGCTGCCAAGCGAACCACAACAATTGTTATTAGCACCAGCAAAACAACAACTGTCACCATCAGCTCGACTATAGTAAACCCCTGGCCCTGGTTCCTCGTCATATAGAAATAGCATAAGCGTTTTTCAGTGGTAAAACAAGCCTAGAGAGGCGGTTTAGACGATTTCAAGCGGCTCTTGCTCAATGGTGATGCGAAAGGTGTCACGCACGGCGCCAGCGACTTGCTTTCGCGCGGCGTCCAAATCGCTAAAGCTCGTGGCCGATTCGTTTATGAGCACCAGCGCGTTTTTATCATGGACGCGGATGCCGTTAATCAGCTGACCCTTGAGGCCGGTTTGCTCGATAAGCCAACCTGTCGGGATTTTAAAGCGCCCGTCTGGCAGGTCGTAGGTCGGAATATCCGGGTACTGGTTTTTCAGGTCGGTGAGCTGCCAATCCTCGACGATGGCATTTTTGAAAAATGACCCCACGTTTGGTCGCTCCTTGGGGTCGGGCAGCTTTTCTTTTCGTATCGCCGTCACGGCATCGCGTATGACCTGCGGGGTGAAAAAGGTCACGCCGCTGGTGTCGAAGTAGTCCTGCAACGCTTTATAAAACGGCGGCTGCGGCGCGTCTTTTGAGAGCTGCAAGGTGATAGAGGTGATAACATAGCGGCCAGCTGCGGTGCTTCTGAAAATGCTGTCGCGGTACGAAAAGTTGCAGTCGGCGTTTTGCAGCACGACATGCTGGTCGGTTTTCATATCGTAGGCCTCGAGCGAGACAAGCGTTTCAGAAATTTCCTGACCGTAGGCACCGATGTTTTGCACTGGCGCTGCGCCAGCTGTGCCTGGAATGGCCGAGAGCGCCTCGATGCCGCTTAGCCCCATCTTGACAGTTCGTCGCACCACTTCGTCCCAATTTTCGCCCGCGCCGGCTTTTATGGTGGTGTCGGCGGGAGTATCGGCGATAACTTCAAAGCCCGGAATACGGTTTCTGAGAATAAGCCCGGCGTAGCCTTCGTCGTGTGCCAGTACGTTACTGCCACCACCCAAGACAAAAATCGGGACGTTCTGCGCGAGCGCGTTTTTGCAGACGGGGCCAACCTCAGCAGCAGTGTGTACTTCCGACATGAAACGCGCCGGCCCACCTAGGCGCATAGTGGTGTAATTCTTGAGAGGGATTTGGGTGTGCACGTCCATATGGCATTAGTATAGCACCTGCGAGGCATGGTATAATTTAAGATATCTCAAGAGGCGGAGTACGAGGCGTAAGCCGAGCTTTAGCGGATGGGGGATGTGCTCACGAATTTACTTCGTGACGCATCGGGAAGGCAGAGCCTTCCCTTATGCATTCGCACCCGTAGCTCAGTGGATAGAGCACTGGTCTTCGGAACCAGGTGTCGCACGTTCGAATCGTGCCGGGTGTACCAAAGAAAAGAGAGTAGCTTTAGTCTACTCTTTTTTCTTTGGTTATCTCTGATATGATCCGACGTGCGACTTGGCGGCTTCAGCCGACAATAGTCGCACGTTCGGTGGAGCGCAGCGCAGCCAGAAAAGCGCGCAGCATTTTTCTGGCAAGCAAGCGGAAGAGCGAGCAGCACGAGCGATATCGTGCCGGGCCCAAGAATCAAAATAACGATATTCACTCAATTTACTTAATGCTTGTTTTATTGAATCTATGAATTGTCAATATTCTATATTACAACTTATCAATACTGTAAAAGAAGAATTCTTTTCGTTTTTGTCTTTTTCATAAAATAAAAACATCCCCGGCCTTTGCGGCCGGGGTGTTCCTTCCTATAGTCTCAGTTGACGGTATCGAACGGCGTGCGTACGTGGTGCACAGCACCGTTGGAGTAGAGAACCGTGCAGCCGATTCTCTCGCCGCGACCCAGAGGTCGGCCGTATACCACACGAACAGTCCCCGAGGTGTCGAGGATCTGTGTCTCTACACCCTCCAGAAACTCAGAGGGTATATCGGCGAACCTGATCGCCTGCACCCTATACGCATTATCAGCGTAGGCAAACTGGTCACGTACCTGTCCCAGTCCCGGACTCAGCTCATCTATTTGGAGGACGAGCTTAGCCAAGCGTACGGCCGCTCGACGGTCGGCCGGATGACTGCGGAAGTGTTTCTTGTGTGCCTCCAGGGATTGGAGGCACACAGCAACGCGGTCTGCAATCTCCGAGTATTCCGTTAGGGCTTTGACTCGGCGATCCCAATAAAATGCCAGCGGTCCTCGAGCGGATCGATCCCGACTCTCTGGGATCGATTCGAAGTTCGAAAAGATCGTGGTATTCACGTTCGTCTCCTCAAGCTAGAAAGGAACAGTACCTCCATTTGGGTACATTTTACTATTATACAATTATATACGAAATGCTGCAATAATTTTCCGTTACGAATAGAGGTGGCAGTGCCTCGCGGGTGTACTGAATAATATTAAAAAGGAAAGCCCGCCGCATGGTTGCGGCGGGTCTTTCGCCCCTTCATCTTCAGGCTAGGCCGGTTTGTCGGTTGCGGGGTGTTTGAAGTGTAGACACTTCCAATACCCTGGGCCGGTGCGTATTAGCACGCATCGACCGTCAAAGTCTTTTTTGGTCGGCCTGACGGTGGTGTTGTCTACGATGTTGCCGTAGGCTACCTCGAGATCCTCGATCTTGTGGTCGAACGTAATGATAGCAGCCGGCCTCCAACAAGGAGCAATGCCGACATACTCCATCGCCTGCCACCGAAGATCGTACTCGGCCCCCCACAACGCCACCTCGGCACTACGCCGACGGGCGCACGTCTCCTGATAGGCGTCCTGCTCGGCGACCCTGTCTAGGGTCTCCTGAGGACACGCCGCAAGCGCTGCGAACGCCTCTGCTTCGGCCGCTTTCGCATCCGACACAGCCTGCCGCGCACTGATGAGCGCAGTTCGAGCTTTCTCGAGATTCACAGCGAGGTCGCCGCCAAAAATCGTTGCCGCGCTGACGACATGAGGCTTGATCATCATTTGGTGACTCCTAAGATGTAAAGAGCGAAAAAGTGTGCAATACACACACCACGCATCCGATGACGCGTAATATTACTATAGCATAATCGGTACTATAAAGCAATACACTCAGGAGCGACCATTTACAAGACGACCTCTATTGTGGTATAGTTTTTAGGTGAATTTTGGGCCAGTAGCTCAGCTGCCTGTCTGAGGCGCTTGTTGCCGAGAATAGTTATAAAGCACCAGGTGCTCTAACCATTCTCGAGGTAATCGTTCGGAAACAATTTGAGCAAGTACTTTACATTAATTTTTGGGCCAGTAGCTCAGCTGGTTAGAGCACCTGCCTCTTAAGCAGGGTGTCGAGAGTTCAAGTCTCTCCTGGCCCTCCATAGAAAAAGCCAGACCGTTTGGTCTGGCTTTTTCTATTGTCGGAGCTAGTCGAGCCTTCAACTCTCGACCTTTTGCAAAGCAAAAGTAGTCGAGAGGTCGCGGAGTGAGTGAAACGAAAAAGTGTTTACATTTTTTCGTGAATAAACGGAGGAGCGAGCAGAGCGAGCGATAGTCTCTCCTGGCAAGTTCCGGGGTCGCGGAACGTGACCAAGTCTCTCCTCCTGAACAGGGGAACTTTTTGGTATAATTAGTACATGCAATTACCGAACAAAAAGACGTCTGTATTAGTTTTGCTAGTAGTCATTGTCGTGGCATTTGGGGCTACAGCTGCTGGTTATTATGCATTTCAATCAGATGCGGATACTAATGACGCGGCGGTGAGTCAAGAAACTAACAATGGGCAGTCCGAGGAAGGCTCTGAAGTTGAGATGGAAGATGAGGATGCCGCCACAGGAACGATAATTAAAACTGGCGATAGTGAATTTGGTTCAATTCTTTTCGATAGCGAAAACCAGGCTATTTATATCTGGGAGGTAGAGAAGTCAGAGACGGCCGAGTGTTATGGTAGCTGTGCCGTAGCATGGCCGCCAGTACTGACAGAGGGTGCGCCAATCGCATCTGGTGACGTCAATGGCGAGCTGCTTGGAACGACCGAACGTAGTGATGGCACAACCCAGGTTACGTATAATGGCCATCCGCTTTATTACTATGCTCACGAGGAACCTGGCGAAGTAGAATGCCATAACGTGAGCACTCATGGAGGCTTATGGTGGGTCATTCACCCTAATGGAGTTCGGGCCGAATAGCTATCCCCTCACTCGAAAGCGTTTCCATATTAAGCCATCAAGCAGTAGGTGACTAAAATACCCGCTAACAGAAGCAATGTAGTAGACCGATGCTGCCACAAGTAATTCTTCGTTATATAGTATCGGCAGAATAAGCAGCGGGGAAGGCACTAAAAACATCGCCAGTTTTGAGTGTGTCCAGCCGCGGTGGTGGCTGAGGATTGGTAGCATAGCGATGAGCCCGAGATATGCCGCCGCTTGGTAGTTGCCATTAAAAATCAGCAGCACGTCAACAAAAAAGGCCAGGCCTATGAATATATCCTGGCCCTTGCTGTTCGTGTCGACATCTGGAAAGAGCGCAAACAAGACGCTGAGAACAAAAAAGGCAGCGAATACTTGCCAATCATAGAGCAATCGAGCTGCCTCGGCGGACCGCTCGAGCGGCACCCACGAAAGGATTGCCATGGAGGCTGCGCCTGCTGCGAGCCCACCGACGATATGCCCACGATAGTTTGCCATGCTTTTATTTAACCATAAGCCCTGTGGTATACTAAAGATATGAAATACGGAGCTATACTTGGGGTTATCGCAGCTGTTGTACTTGTCGCGGGAGGTGCATGGTGGCTGTTTGCGAGAAACGATACGGATGTCGATGATCAACAGGCCAGCACAAGCCAGGCCGAGACAGAAGATGAGATGGAAGAAATGCCGGCTAACGAGGATGAACTGGAAGACGAAAGCGACACCGAGCCCGCCTCGACAATCACCTACACCGACAGTGGTTTTGACGTGTCGCTAAGCAATCTACAGGTGGGCAGCTCTGTGCTGGTCGTCAATAATTCTAGCGGTACGCTCGAGTTTTCGTCTGATCCGCACCCGCAGCACACCGATAATTATGAACTAAATGTACCGGCGCTGGCGCCTGGAGAGCAAAAAGTTTTTGTTATTACCGAGCCAGGCACATGGGGCTTTCACAACCACCTAAACGACAGTCACTCAGGCTCAATAACGGTCACTACAAACTAAATTTTTCCTGATGGATGGCGTTCTCGCTCACGCCGCCATCTGTTAGTTGTTGGTACAGCGACGCCATCATTGGCGGAGGGCCACACAAGTAGAAATCGTAGTCTGAAAGTGACGTACCTAGCTCTGCTTTTAGTAGCTTCATGTCGACACGCCCAGCCAGGTAGTTTGCCGTCGGCTTTGATTGCTCGCTCAGTACGATAGATGTTTTCGCACCTGATTTTTGCACAGTCTCTTTATATGCAATGTCGTCCTGGCTGCTGACACCCCAGAAAAGATAGTCGATACGCTTGGCCTCGAGATGTCGGATAAATGGAGTGATACCGATACCGCCGACGATTGCCACGACTGGTCTGTCGGATTCCCCGATTTCTTTTGTGAACACGCCGTACGGACCGTCGATAAAAACTGTATCTCCAGGCTGGAGCGATTGGAGCTTCTTAGAGTACGGGCCCACCGCCTTGATAGAAAAGCTAATTTCGCCGGAGGCTTCGTCGTGGTGCGAAACGGTAAATGGATGCGCCTCGCCGAAGCGCCAGCCCTGAAAATACGCGAACTGCCCTGGACGCGGAGTGATACCTTTTTTAAGCGGCTGCAAGAGAAATCGCGTTACGTCCTTTGCGACGGGAGTTGTTGCGACTACTTTGTAGCGTTGCTTCGTGAGCCCCGCCCAGCCAGCGATACGCAGCAGTATAATGACTAGAAATACAGTATTGATAGTAAAAAGCCACGCCGAAAGCCACGGATAACGAGTGAGGCTCGAGCCGGTGACCGTCAGGTGGATAAACAGTAGTGGGTAAATGATGTACGCCAACAGATGTAGGCGCTTCCACCAACGCCAGCTGAGGGCGCGACCACGTAGAATCGCACTCGTCAGCCAGATAACGCTCAGAACTGAAAACGCCAGCACTCCAATACGCACACCGATGTCAAACGTACTGGCAAAACTTGGCGGCCACACGAGCGCCAGGCCGTACGTGCTGACCATCAGCAGTGGGTGCAAAGCGATGATTAAAAAGCCGTAGGTGCCCATCAGCCTGTGGAGTTTATTTGCCCACAAAAGATTTGGAGTCACCAGTCGAACAATCTGTCTGCTGCCGAGAATGACTTGCCATAAAATAAGCTGTAGACCGATAAAACCGATGAAACGACCAATTGTTAGGCCAGTGAGATTGCTAGAGAGCAGCGGCACATAAAAAAGAAAGCTACAAAAAACGAGCCCCAAGAGCAGTAGTTGGCGATAGCCGAGAGCCGCCATGGGACCTACGGCTCGACTTCTGTCGTCTTGTTCTTTGCGGAGTTCGTGAATTATTTTGTACGCTTCTTCTTTTGAAAGATGTTGACCCATAATTTTTTCCTCCTTTTCTATCTCTATACTACGCCTTTTTGGCGGCGATGGGTAGGATGAGGGCTTTTATTGTAAAATAGTAGCTATGTCAAAATACTTAAACGGCGAGGAGCTGGCCGGCTATATCAAGGAGCGTCAGGCCAAGCAAGTGCGCGGACTCAGGCAGGCCGAGCGTGTACTTCCTAAACTCGCCATTATTCGCAGCACCTCGTCGTCTGCTGTTATCGACACCTATGTGCGGATGAAACGTCGCTATGCGGAGGATATTTTGATCGAAACCGTGGTCGAGACGCTGGATGAAGCTGACATGCCGGCCATGATTCAGCGGCTGAATGAAGACGAAACAGTGCATGGTATTATTGTGCAGCTTCCCCTTGGTGACCTAGCTCTGACAGATGATATCGTGAACCTGATTGCTCCAAAAAAGGATGTCGATGGCCTTGGCGTGAACGCGGCTTTTACCAGCGCCACCGCCGAGGCGATTGATTGGCTGCTAGCCGGTTATGGTATCGAGCTGGCGGGCAAGAAAATCACCATTGTCGGTCACGGTCGGCTTGTCGGCGCGCCACTTCTGAAACTCTGGCAGGGCAGCGGTTACGACGTGACGGTGCTCGATGACAAGAGCGGTGATATCGCTCCAACCATAAAAACCAGCGAGGTTATCGTGAGCGCGACAGGCGTGCCACGGCTAATTCGTGGCGATATGGTATCAATTGGTGCAGTGCTGGTTGACGCTGGAACTGCTAGCGAAAGCGGTGTTATTGTCGGCGACATCGACCCTGAGTTGTACGAAACGCGTGATGATGTAAAGATTACACCGCAAAAAGGCGGTGTTGGCCCGCTTACGATTGCGGCTTTATTTGATCACGTGATCATCGCAGCCCGGCGCGTGGCCGAGCAGAATAATAAGCCGTAGGCACGAGGCGTAAGCCGAGCTTTAGCAGGAGGTAGTCGTTTTCGGATTCACTTCGAAAACGATATAGGAGGACGGAGTCCTCCTATATCGAGAGCGCTTCTTTGACGCGCTCGACAACCTGCTTCGGCGTCAGATCTGCCTTCACGATATAGCTATGGATACCAAGCGCGGACAGCGTCTTCGGCGCTTCTTCGGCGCCGAGATTCGTCAGGACAATCACTGGCGTCGTCTTGCTCGCGCTCTTGGAGCGAATTTGTTTCAGGGCCTCATCGCCGCTCATCTTCGGCATTTGCATATCGAGCAAAATAATATCGGGTTTAAAAGAATCCACCAACGAAACCCCTCGCAGGCCATTATCGGCGAGCTGAACATCAAACCCCTCCGCCTCAAACTTCATGCGGTACATTTGACTAATAGTCGGATCGTCTTCAATGATGGCGATTTTGGTCATGGTAGTGCTTTTAGTATATCATAAGGAGTAGATGAAAACGGAGCACCTTACGAGCGGAGACGCTGTCTGCGAGCCAGACAGTCACAGCTCTGGCAATTTCTACTCGGACTCAAGTAGAGAGATAAACCACGAGGCTGAACGTCTACAGAGTGCAGCTGTTGAGATAGCAAACCCTATTTCGAGAGATACTCTCATGCCATTTTTGCGAGAAGGGGATAGCGTGCTTGATCTCGGGGCTGGCGCCGACGCTACGCTTGGACGAAGCTTGTCAGAAGACGGGCTACACTATATTGCCGTCGATCCAAATAAAGGCTTCGTTGATATTCTGCATGCTGCGGGGGTGGATGCTCGCCAAGGTGATGTCGTGAACCTTCCCCTGGAGTCGAATACTGTCGACGCAGTACATATGCGTTTTCTGTTTGGGTGGCTCAATGAAGAGCAGAGAAAATTCGCATTAAGACAGTCAGCTCGTGTTCTGAAGCCAGGCGGTCAAAAGGTAATCACTGTCATTGACTACGATTGGATGATGACAGATGGACCAGCCGAGTATATGGAAGCCGTCGGGGTGGTGTGTGATGTTTTGGAATCGTTCGGCTTCGATTATCAGTATGGCGCCAAAGTCAACTCGGATATAGAAAGATTGGCTGCCAAAAGTGTATTCGGATTTGGCGTAGAATATCAAACTCTGCCACCAACGATTCACGAAGTCGACAGAACCATAGAGAGTGGGTTGCCTTTAATCGAAGAAGCGATTAGTAGCCTCAAGGAAGCTTTGGATGCAATTGGCGACGCGGAAAAGGCGCGTGCAATAGAGCAGGCGCTGGGAAGAATTCGCAGTCTTGCTAGTGATACGAATATAACCCTGCCTGGCATAACTGCACAGTCAGTCTTGCTTACAAAGGGCCAGCCGAGCCCGGAGGAGCAACCAAAAGAGCGGCTGGAGTTATTCTCGGGCGTTCTCGACTCCAACGATCAACGGCCAACCTCTGTTGACGGTGTCGCAATAGCGCGGCAAGGTTCCAATCTAGACGAATATGTCCGAAGAGTGCAGGCTTATGAATATTTTAAAAACGGCATGCTTACAAGTGAGGACATGATTGAAGGCGGCGTGCTGTGCGAAGCCAGCTACCCAAGAAGGTATCTTGACCGTTCGACTCTCTTCGTCACTATACCTGAAGATAAAACGGTACCGACTGCGGCTGTGCGGCTTATCGAAACGGAGCCCGATGACGATCCAGATGTTGAGCTCAGGTCACTGCCAACTGCGGAGCATCTCAACCTGTCAATGGACAATCACGAGATTTTCCCGGAAGGCTTGCCGGCGAGCGGAGTTTTTGAAGTGTCGTCATCGATACGAAATTCTAAAGAATCGGGGACTTTCCTCGACATGAGTAAAGTTATTATAGGGCTCGCCGCCGAGGCGAGGGCGGCTGGCTACCATACCGGTCTTATGACAACTCAGGTTAGGATGTATGATCTTGTACGAAGACTGCTTGGTGAGGACAATTTTACGCTCATCGAAGGCCCTCATCAAAACAATATACCTGGGGCGGCCGACACAATAGAGTATGTTTGCCTGTCTGTCGATATCAGGTCATTCATCGAAGGTGTGTTGGAGCACGCTGAAAACACAATGGAAGCATCTAAATTTTCGAGAGCAATTTATTCCACTCTAGAGAAGCATCTAGCTTATAGCAAGGCCGCATAACCTTAAGCAACTATTTAATCTCTGGTGCTATACTGGTAGTCGATGATACTACTCATGCTCATCATTGCAATCTGTTTGGTGTTCTTGTCAGTTCTTGTGGCGCTGCAGGGGTTCTCAAAAGCGCCAAATAGAGCTCTGATAATTTCGATTTCTTTGCTTGGTATATGGATGATGATGGTGTTTGGTCTTCAAGCAGTGTTTAATTCTGGGCAGGGGCATGATTTTTTACTAGCCTACTCGAGAGCGGTCTTTGCGGTCGGTGCGCTTAGTCTTTTGTCACTTGTTTGGTTCGTTGCGACGATTTTATCTATGCATAAGAAAACGCGGTCAGTTCTGCGAAGTGTGCTGCTTGCCATTGGGGGTGTCATTTTTGTGCTGTGTATGTCGCCATATATCATCATAGATGCTACGCTCCAAGAGTCGTCTGTGATGCCAATTCCTTATTATGGGGCGCTCATGCCGATGTATGTTGCAGTTGTTGTCGCCACAATCGGAGCAGTTCTTTATATGGTGCTACATGGAAGCACAAAAGAAGACGAGCACTATCGTCGTCAACAAATCCGAATTGTTGGGCTAACTATACTGCTCGCGATTTTTTCCGGTGCCATTACAAACCTTATAGTTCCGTGGCTTACTGGCGATCCCGGCAGCTCCCTCTTCATGACAGTATCGATAGTTATTCTCATCATGGGGCTTAGCTACGCCATCATTCGTCACGGCCTCTTCGACATCAAGCTCGCCGCTGTTAGGAGCGTTGCCTACCTGATGTCGCTTTTGGCGTTGGCGGCTATTTATTACGTGATAGCGTATTTTATTTCCATAGCTGTCTTTCGCGAAGGTGTCACTACGACCAACTTTAGCGTTAGTCCGCTCAACATTATTCTGGCGCTCGTGCTGGCGTTTGTTTTCCAGCCCGTCAAGCGTTTTTTCGACCAGGCCACTGATAAAATCTTTTACAAAGATCGCTACGACACCAGCGAGTTTTTGATACGTCTCGGCCGTATTTTGACGAGCACTACCGAGCTGCACGTCATGCTTGGCAAGGTTGATAAAGAAATCCGCCAAACGCTGAAAGCCAGCGGCAGCCTCTTTGTCGTCTTTAGGGAAGATGGGCCGAATGAATTTGTTGGCGCGGGCATAGAAAAGGATTTTAGCGAAGGTGACTTAGCGACACTCGCTGCTGTTGCTCAAGGTGATGGCACAATTATTTCCGTTAGTAAACTAGGCGCATCTGATACGCCTGACGACCAGAAACTGTACAAAATCTTGTCGAAAAAGCATATCGCGCTGGTGCTGCCGCTTGCCAGCACCGAGGAAACTATCGGCTACTTTATGCTGGGAGAGCATATGGCCGGAGCGTATGGGCAGCAGGATATCGAGGCATTGGAGGCGGTTGTGAATGAGCTGGTGATTGCCGTGCAAAACGCGCGTTCTGTGCAGACAGTTCGTGATTTGAATGCGAGCCTCGAACAACGCATCGAGGCGGCGACCAGCGAGTTGCTGACGTCGAATGAGAAGTTGCGCCAGCTCGACGCCGCGAAAGACGAGTTTGTGTCTATGGCGTCGCATCAGCTACGCACGCCGCTGACGAGCGTGAAGGGCTACATCAGTATGGTGCTCGAGGGCGACGCCGGTAAAATTACTGCCATGCAGCGGCAGATTTTGGGCGAAGCGTTTATTAGCAGCGAGCGCATGGTGCACCTCATCGGCGATTTCCTGAATGTATCGCGGCTGCAGACTGGCAAATTCGTGCTCGACCAAAAGTTTGTCAATCTTGCCGATCTAGTGGAGGATGAAGTAAACGCGCTTAAAGCCACCGCCAAAGCGCGCTCGCTCAAGCTTGAGTATCGTAAGCCGTCGCGCATCCCGTCGCTCTATATCGATGACGGCAAAATCCATCAAGTTATCATGAATTTCATCGACAACGCCATGTACTACTCTGCCGAGGATACGACCATAAAGGTGAAGCTCGGTGTCGAAGAAGGCGACGTGGTGTTCGCGGTGCACGATACGGGTATTGGCGTGCCAAAGAGCGAGCAGGCGCAGCTATTCACCAAATTTTTCAGAGCTACCAATGCTCGCCGACAGCGGCCAGACGGCACCGGTATCGGGCTGTTTCTTGCTAAAAAAGTGGTCGACGCGCACGATGGCGCCATGGTGTTCGAATCCAAAGAAGGCAAGGGCAGCACCTTTGGTTTCCGCCTGCCGATTAAAAAGCTCAGCGTTGACCCGAACGAAACGCCGAGCAAAAAAGAAGCCTAGCCGCTCGTTACTACTGTCGGTGGCTTGATAGAAAGCGGCTTTTTTGCTACAATTACCGAGTTAATCGCCTAGAACGGTCCCTTCGTCTAGTGTGAGATGAGCCAGTGGCTCGTCCTTGGGGCCGGAAACAGATTTGGAGCTATGCTTCAAGTATGTTGAGGCGGGGTCGAGAAAATTTCCGTGAGGAAATTTATTGTGACCAGGACACCAGGCTGTCCGACCTAGCACAGGGTGTTTCGAATTAGCACATTTCAGTTACAATTTATACATGGTCCCTTCGTCTAGTGGTTAGGACACCAGGTTTTCATCCTGGCAACACGGGTTCGACTCCCGTAGGGATCACCAAGATAAATACCTCACCCTCCGGTGGGGTTTTTATCTTGATAGATTTCCTCTGGAAATCTGAAGCCGTAGGGTTCGAATTTTGTCAAATGACCTATTTGACAAAATGTAGCCGATGACAGAACAAGAAGCAACGCGGATTGTTATTTCATCGAGGCGTTGGACTCGTAGGGATCATAAAAGTACAGACTGTGAAGTTAAAAACATTCTACACAATAATATGAATACTCAGAAGGTCCGCCCTTCTTCCTCCCATAATTCAGGAAAAATCTATATCTATAGGGCCTTGCTTTGCATGTTACATACATTTAATGAACGACTATTAAGTCCTCTGTAACGTACAGAGAGAAGTTTGACGGGGTCTTTAGGTCTTTTATGAGTAGAATAACCATATCTGTGGCTATTCAAGATTATCCCTGTTAAAATGTGTTCAGTTATTGTACTAAAGTTATGAAGAAATCAAAGAAGCAGAAATTTAATATATCTTTTCTAAAAAAGAAAACTCCGATACTGAGGTTTACTGTATTGCAGTTAGTTATACTATTTGTGGCTATAAATAGTGGGACCATAGCTGTTGTACTATCTCAGCGTCAACAAGCTGATGCACCAACTACGAGCACCAATTTGCCAATATATGAAGCTAGTAACAATGAAGTCGAGCCTGTAGTAAAAGAAGTACAGCAGAATACTCCGCAAAATAACAATCAAGATAATCCAACTACCTCAAACACTACAAGAAATACAGATACCACTTCTAATGACGCTTGGGCAGAAAAGCATGACAGGGAGATGGCAGAATTAAATAAACGATTAGCAGAACAGGACCGATGCTGGAATCTAGAGAAAACCGCAAACGATAAGTACACTTCTGCGACTAGCCGAGCACGAGCAGCCTATGATGTCGTTATGGCTGAATGGGATCAGGTTAAAGACTTACCCTACTATCAACGACATCCTTATGAGCAATACGAAACAGACGCAAAAACAAAGCATAATGCAATTAGCAAACCTGCTTATCAAGAATATGTAAACACCTTGAATGGTTTAAGAGCACAAGGTTGTGAAATTACTCAGCTTCATACTAATACTTCATGGGCAGGATACTAAATGACCTCAAGCAAACAATCTGAAAATGGTTTATCAAATCCCGCACTGTACGTAGTGTTAGCACTTTTTGCCACAATCCCAATGGGTTTGCTTGGTGCTTTTTTTGGGCACAACAGCGAAACATCCAATGCTGTAGCAGGTTTTCTTTGGGGTATTGCTATTGCAGTTTCATTGTGTGTCGTTATGATAATCGGATACATCAGCTGGGACTGGTTAAAAAATGACGCAAATGAGGGTAAATTACGACCATACATGATAGGTGGCTTAATCGTAGCGATAGCTATTAGTGGGCGGTTTGCATGGGGGCTAGGGGATCCGACCTGTATTGAATCTACTGATCCAGATGGTAGACCGACTACTTGCTTAGAGTACGCAGGTGATGGATTTGAGGCTGCCACCGAACAAAGATGGAGTGAATTTTGGAGTAAGTTACCAGTGACTATCCTGATTTGTCTGCTAATTGCTTATATAGCACATAGCCAAGTTGAGAAGAATCGACCAAAACATTTTAAGTCAGAGGAAGACGGATTCTCAGTAAGTATTTTCCCAGAATCCATTAGCGTTACAGAAAATGAAAACACACGCCTGTATCAGTACAAGCCTATTGACTACCTTGAGTATGCAATAAATGTCGTGCCTATTACCGAGATACCACACAGTAAGCAAGATATGTTTAAGACCATAAAATCTTGGCAAGAAGATGTAAGGACCGATGTGGTTAATGCAGATGCTAAGAGGTTATCATCTTCTAGTAGTGGCACTAGGCAGCGAGCACCCTTTGTCTATGCGGCTTATGAAGAAATAGACGGTACTATTTACCATAGCTATGCGTTCATAAAGTATGGGAAGATTTACGACCTATATATGTTCACAAGTAAAAATAAAGGGTATAATGGTCATACTGTTTTCTTTGAGTTTGTCGATAGCTTCAGGTTCACAAAAAAGTAAAACCCCCGATATTGAATACTTAGAAGGTCCGCCCTTCTAGCTCCCGGTATTCGATAACATAATTTACATAGCTCACAACTTAAGCAAGGGTATTACTTTGCCTCTAAACTGGTAGAAATGTCCATACCTTTCAGTTGGGTATAGAGCTGAGAAAATACTGCCCGTAGTCTTGCCCTTAGGAGGCGTAGGAAAGCCGTATGATGGTAGGCCTCCCGTACCCCACCCTCAAGTTCTCTCATCTTTCTTTTACTAAAAAGCTATACTTCTCTAGCCCCACAGTCTCATCTGTAATATTCAGGCGTGCTCTATCTATATCTTGTAGTTCACCAGCAAGTATAAGCTCGAAGCTTTCCGCTAGTTTGTCTGACACTATGTTCGGACTTGAATGTGAGGTGGAGTAGACTATCTTCATATTTGCATCTTTTGCTAACTTGTTGAGCGTAGTGAGTGCTCTTTCAAATCGTGCATGGTCTAGCGCTGCCATATCGCATTCTTCTATGTAGATGAAAACTAAGGGGCTTTTTGTACCTTCGGTTATCCTAGCCTTAGCACTATCTACAAGTTCCTCAAGGTTACCTAGCCCAGCCTCTGGGTCTATTACTACATCAAACAAAAGATATTCCGGCTTTACGTCTTCTGGACGAACAAACTCTACTTGTTTCATGTCAAATAACGCAAGCTTTAAATCATTTGGTGAATATGCGGTAGTAAATCTGTCTATGAGCTTGTGTGCTAGATAGCTTTTCCCACTGCCACTCTGGCCAATGAGCAGCATGGTGTTATGTGCGTTGAAGGTGAAGTAGTCGGCGTTGGTTGTGTTCATGTATCTATTATATATGCTGTTCCACTACTACAGCGGTACTTTATGCTAGATATAACCCTCTCATAAGGTGGTGCAATCTCCTGAACTCCATAAGGATATCGTTCCAACTCGATTCAACCAGGATCACCAAAGTAATCGCCTCACCGTTTCGGTGGGGCAATTACTTTGGTAAGTTTCCTCCTGGAAACTGAACCCGTAGGGTGCGAATTCTGTCAAATGACGTGTTTGACAAAATGTAGCCGATGGCAGAATAAGAAGCTAAGCGGATTGTTATGTCATCGAAGCGTTAGAGCGTAGGGATCGCCAAAGAAACCTTGCGCAGGCAGTAGTAGGGTGCTATAACAGAACTAATTGAACGAGAAGTGTGATCAGCGCAAAAGCGCTACGTAAGAGATATTTGAAACGAAAGAACCCTACCCAACCAGAGATGGCATAGCAGTATCGCCTTTTGAGCTGGACTTGCCAAGCGGTACACGCCGTCAGCAGCGGGAGAGATCTACTAATCATCATGCTCACTTCACTGCCAAGGATTTTGGCTCATTTGCACTCACTCTTGCGCTGAGAGATCTCGAGCGGCACCAGTATTATCTTTTGCCTGTTCAGCACGAGTGGCTACACGACAACTTTGATTCGCCTGTATTACCGTCGGCGGAGCAGGCGGCGAGAGAAATTATCGATGCCTATGAAAATGAGGAGGCATTTAAGAGGTACGATCCATCCGCAGAGAAGCACATACGACACAAGATACCACTTGAATTTGTGGAGAAACTTAGAGAAACATACGCACTTCATAGTGTGATTAGCATCGCAGCAGACTGGATAGTTACCGGTTATACTAGACAGATGACTGCTCGAAATGATTCTCCAAAACTCCGTGGCGTTAACCTTGGCGGATGGCTAGTGCTCGAGCGGTGGATGACGCCGTCGCTTTTTGAGGGGAGTGAGGCGCAGGATGAATTTTCTTTGCTGCGAGAGCCGGGCGCGAAGGAAAGGCTTGAACAGCATCGCCGGACGTTTATCGCTGAGAGTGACTTTGCCTGGCTGGCAGGTAGCGGCGTAAATGCTATACGCATACCGGTAGGCTACTGGCTGTTTGATGGTGATGAGTCGTTTACGCCGTGCGTGGACTATCTCGATCAAGCGATGAAAATGGCAGAAAAATATAGCCTACAAGTGCTTATCGACCTGCACGGAGCCAAAGGTTCGCAAAACGGCAAAGATCATAGCGGGCGGATTGGTGAGGCGGGGTGGTACAAAAATCATGAGTATCAAAGCGAAACGATTCAAGTGCTAAGGCGTATCGTCAAAAGGTATCGAGACAGCCCAGCGCTCTGGGGGATTGAACTGTTGAACGAGCCGGCGCTTGGGCCGGTGAAGGCTTTTCGATTGAAGCGATTTTATAAAACTGCATATAACGAGCTGGTAAAAGTAGCCAGGCCAGGCACGCATATTGTTTTTAGCGATGGCTTCACGCCGTGGCTTTTCTCCGGCTCGCTACAAGAGCAGCCGGATTTCCCGGTGATTATGGACGTACACTGGTACCAGTTTGGGCGGACGAATCCCATTAATTATTTTAAGAAACTAAAGCAGCGCTCAGGCGACATTACGCGTCTCCAGCGCCAACAGCCAATTATCATTGGCGAGTGGAGCGGTATGCTGTCCCACGAAACACTAGCTGGTATTTCTGAAGAAGAGCAAGTGCAACTTATGGAGCGACACATCACCTTGCAGCTCGAAGCGTATAAAGAAGCCAAAGGGTGGTTTTATTGGACATACAAAACCGAATTGCCTGGCATTTGGAATTTTCGCGAGCAGGTAGAAAAAGGTAATCTTTTACTCCTATGAACAGTAGTGCTACACTAGAAAATAATGAGTACTATTTTTAAGCGCACGAAGATTTTGGCAACTCTCGGTCCGACCACAAATAGTGAAACGACTATTAAAGAGTTGATGTCGGCCGGTGTCAATGGCTTTCGGCTGAATTTTAGCCACGGTAGCCATGAGGAGCGTGACCAGCAAATCGAGTGGATTCGTGCCCAGAGTCAGACGGTGGGCAAGCCGGTGGCGATATTACAGGATCTACAAGGGCCAAAAATTCGACTCGGCGTGCTCAGCGAAGACGTGATTGTGTCGGCGGGCGACGAACTGGTGCTCGACTACGGCGCTAAGCATAGCGGCTCGACACTGCCGGTGCAGTATAACTTGGCCGAAAAAGTAAAAGTTGGCGAAGATCTCTATATTTTCGATGGCAAAGTGCGGACGGTGGTAACCGAAGTTGTTGGCCAGACCGCCATCAAAATTCGCGTCGAGAATGACGGCGTGCTGATGTCGAGAAAAGGCATAAACCTGCCTGACACCGATTTTGGCGGCGATATCATCACCAGAAAAGATGTCGAGGATATTGAGTACGGTGCCAAGCAGGATATCGACTACGTGGCGCTCAGTTTCGTGCAGTCGGCCGACGATATCAACCATTTGAGACAGATGCTTATTGGCCTGGGCTCCTCAGCACAGATTATCGCCAAGATCGAGACCAAAGCTGCTATTAAAAAAGACGTGCTCGAAGAAATTATAAAAGTTAGCGACGGTGTGATGGTGGCGCGTGGCGATTTGGCGGTTGAGGCGGGGGCGGAAGTTGTGCCTGTTGTGCAGCGCCACATCATCGCACTGTGTCGTAGGCACGGTAAGCTCAGTATCGTCGCTACGCAGATGATGGCGAGCATGGTGGATTCGCCGCAGCCGACTAGGGCGGAAGTGGGCGACATCGCAACGGCGGTGATTCAGGGTGCTGATGTGGTGATGCTGAGCGACGAAACCGCTACCGGAAAATACCCGATTGAAACAGTTACCTCGATGAGAAAAACCGTGCTTTACACGCAAGATCATAGCGAGACGGCTCCTGCCAAAGAAGTGTTGACAGATCATGCTCAGCGCGATGCTATCGCCACTGCAGCGGTATCACTGGCTGAGCAATTAAAAGCCGATGCTATCGTGGCTGAGACAAAATCTGGCGCCACCGCCGTAAACATCGCGGCACATCGGCCAAATGTGCCAATCATCAGTGTAACGAGCGAGAAGCGAGTCGCCCAGCAACTAGCGCTGAGCTATGCCAATAGAAGTTTTGTTCGACCGGATGGGGAGACCGCCGGATTGACGCTTGCGAACGAACTCTATGGACAAGACTTCTTCGGTAAAAAGAAAAAAGTTCGCGTCGTCATCGTGAGCGGTCGTCAACCTGGACTGATCGGCGCCACTGACACGATACGTGTGCGCATGCTAGAATAACTGCGCTGTTATGTGTCCTTATTCGGTCAAAAGAGCAAGCTCTTACAACGCTCATTTCGTAGTATAATAGCTGAAAATATAAAAGGGTGGGGAATGACATTTTATAAACAAACTATTAAAACAGTACCGCTTGAAGGCGCGACAGTGCTGCTTCGGGCAGATTATAACGTGCCGCTAAAATCAGATGGCAGCATAGCCGATGATTTCAGAATTCGCGCCAGTTTGCCTACGGTACAATATCTACTGGATAATAATTGCAAAGTGGTCATTATGAGCCATCTCGGCCGCCCGGAAGGCAATGACCCGAAACTCAGTTTGGAACCAGCCGCACTAAGACTGGCAGAACTTTTGAGCCGCCAGGTGTATTTTGTGCCAGAGACAGTGGGCGACCGTGCCAAAATGGCAGTGAAACGAGCTCCGAAAAATAGCGTGGTAGTGCTCGAGAATCTCCGTTTTGACGAGAGAGAAGAAGCGAATGATGCCGAGTTTGCCAAGCAAATAGCCGAGGCTTCAGGCGCGCGGTATTTTGTGCAAGATGGTTTTGGCGTGGTGCACCGGGCGCACGCCAGCACCGAGGCGATTACTCACTTCCTGCCGAGCGTGGCCGGGCTGTTGCTCGAGCGTGAAGTCTCGATGCTCCAAGGCGTTATGGAAGCACCGAAGCGGCCGCTGGTTGCTGTGATGGGTGGCGCTAAAGTAAGCGATAAAATTGCGCTCGTGCAACGTTTTATAGAAGTCGCCGACACCGTTATTATTGGCGGCGCCATGGCAAATACATTTCTAAGTTACAAAGGTCACGGTGTGGGCAAAAGTAAAGTAGAGGACAACCAAAAAGCGACGCTCGATGCAATTTACGAAGCCGCCGCTAAAAAGGTCGGCGAAGAAAATGTTGATAGCTTTTTGATCTTACCTACAGACGTGGCGGTCGCGACTGAAATCAGCCCTGAAGCTGGGCGAAAAGTTGTGCCCGTCGACAGTGTCGGCGCAGAGGACATCGCGCTTGATGTTGGCGACGCCAGTATCGCGGCCATAGAAGCAAAGATTGAAAACGCGGCGACTGTCATCTGGAACGGCACGCTCGGGTACGCGGAGCTGCCAAATTTTGCGAACGGGTCTGCTAAGTTGGCTGAAGCGCTGGCTACGCAGCCGGCCACAGTTTCAATTATTGGCGGCGGCGATACGGCCGACTTCGTGCAGCACTGGGACCCTAAAGAAGGCGCCAGCTTCACGCACGTCTCTACCGGTGGCGGTGCCAGCCTTGAACTGATGTCCGGTGAAAAACTTCCTGGCGTGGAAAGTTTGCTAGACGCTGGAGGTAAAGTAGAGTACACTGAAATAAAAGAAGCATAAGCGTTATATCAAGGTATATAGTAGGGATGACTCCAGGGCGTAAAAAACTCATTGTTGGCAACTGGAAAATGAACCTCTCGGTGCACGAGGCGAGTTTGTATTTGCATAAACTATCAGACAAAATACCAGTACGGCGTGATGTTGAGGTAGTGCTTGCCCCGACGCTTTTGGCGTTGCAGCCACTTAGCCTGCAAGTAAATCGTCGCCAATTTAAGTTAGCGGTGCAGAATTTTTACTGGCGTGATCACGGTGCGTATACAGGTGAAGTTTCGGCGGCGCAGCTGCACAGCATCGCTGACTACGCGATTATTGGCCACTCGGAGCGTCGGCATACGTTTCATGAGTCTGAAAAAGATATCAGAAGTAAGGTGCAGGCAGCGGTTAGAAATCGCATCAAGCCGATTCTCTGTATTGGCGAGACAGCCAGTGAGCGCTCGTACGGCGAAACGAATGATGTGCTACGTGACCAATTGACAAGTGGCCTGGCAAATCTCACGAGCGATGACCTCGAGACGCTCGTGATTGCCTACGAACCAGTCTGGGCGATTGGCACGGGTGATAATGCCAATCCGAGTGATGTGCATGGTGCCGTCAAGGTAATCCGAAACGAGCTCAAGCATCTGTACGGCACGAAGGCGACTGAAGCCGTGCGCGTGCTGTATGGCGGTAGTGTGAAATCTTCTAGTGCAGCGGACTATCTGGCCGTAAAAGGTGTTGATGGTCTTCTAGTGGGTGGCGCCAGCCTAGATAGCCATGCTTTCACGGAAATTGTTACTAAAGCTCACGAAAGCACTACAGAAGCAAAAACATAGGGGTGGGGATGAAAGATATTGATTTTGATGAACTTGACCGAGCAGTAAACTCACTTATGGGTACCGCTCCGAAAGGTGAGCCGACAAAAAATGCCGATGAGGCTGCCACGTCTGATGATGCAACTACCAGTGCGACTACCGTAGAGGGCACAGAAGTCCCTGCGCCGTCTTCTACTCCCGGTGAGCCCGAAGTGAGTAAGCCGGCTGAAGAAGTAACTCCAACGCCGGAGCTGGTGCCACAGCCTGAGCCCGCTGATTCGCCCGCTCCAACCCCTTCGGCTGAAGGTGAACACAATGAACAGAAAGCGTTTCAAGAGGCAGCAGCTGAACCTGATACGCAGGCGACCGAGACTCCTAGAGCTTCTGCTGCTTCGGCGGCGGTACCAAGCCGCGGACGATTCATGGATATGGTGCGTCCGTCGGCGCGCGATACTAATCGACCAGCTCCTTCATTGCCGATATCTCGTCGAGGCACCACCTTGCAGCCGAGTGCTTCAGCGATGGTGACCGCGCCCTCTGACTCTACCGAAAAGCCTACTGATACAGCCAGTGATCAATCTGCTGCGGCGACTCCTGCTCAAGACATCGAGAGCTTGACTGCTGGTTCTGAGCCGATGGAGGATACGACGACAGCTCCGGCCAAGACTCCAGCCGAGCCAGCCGATAACACGGCACCTCTCGATTCGCCTTTCCTGCCTGACGCCAAAGTAGAGAAACGCCCGCTTGGGCGACCAGCTGAGCCGGCCGAGCCAGCAGCGCCAGCGGTTGATTTGTCTGGTGAGCTGGCAAAGGAAAAGAGCGATACGGAAACTCCGTCTATAGACGCTCCTCCGGTTACTGAGCCAGCAAAAGATAAAGACGCTCAGCTTCCTGAACAGCCACTACCGGCAGAGCTCGACAGCAGCCTGCTTAGCATTGAAACGGATACAACTACAGCGACTCAGCCAGAGGAGAAGCCGGCAGCAGAAGCGGCCGAGGCACCGAAAGTACCGGAGACTTCAGAGACCAAAGCTGCACTAACTCCAGATACGAACACTGAAAAAGCGCCTCCTGCTACATCTGCGACCCCAGAGGCGTCGGGCGCTGGTTCAACTCCACCGGCCACGATGCCAGATCCTATCAGGACGATGCCATCGACCTCAATTCCGCAGCAGTACAAGCTGCAAACTGAGGCAAAAGAAGAGTCACCTGTCGGGGGTATTTACGATACGCAGCCTCTGGCTCATCCGGCCGAGAAAAAGCCAGGCTGGATGCTGATCGTAGCGATTGTTGCCATTCTTATTCTTGGTGCTGCTGGCGGTGCTGCCGTCTATTATCTCGGGCTTCTCTAGCTTCGGCACTCCTTCAAGCTCGTAGTACAATAGACGTAGATGGATATGCATGAAAGTCTTAATCCTGCGCAAAAGCAGGCTGTTACCACATCGACTGGCCCTGTTTTGATACTTGCAGGCGCTGGTAGCGGCAAAACCAAAACCCTGACGCATCGTATCGCTCACCTCATCCAGCACGAAAACGTCTGGCCAAACGAAATCCTGGCCGTGACTTTCACCAACAAAGCCGCCCGCGAAATGCGCGAACGGTTGTGGAATCTGCTCGAGAGCCCTGGGGAGATTCGTGCGAGCAAAATGCAAGGAGCTGGCGAGCAGCGGACAGAGCCGTATGGACAATACGGAGAAGGAGCAGCGCAGCCAGGGACGCAGCAGTTTGCCGCAAGCGTTTCTGGAGTGACGAGCTCAGCTCGTCAGCAGAGAAGCGCGACGAATATTCCCAGGTCTTTCATGCCTTGGATGGGGACATTCCATAGTATCTGCGTCCGCCTCCTTCGAATTGACGGCGCTGCTGTCGGTGTTCAGCCAAATTTCGTAGTCTACGACGAAAGCGACCGCCAGGGACTTATCAAGCAAGCCATGAAGCAACTGCACGTCACTGACAAACAAGTCAAAGCTTCGGCTGTCTCGAGCGCGATTTCTGCGGCCAAAAACCAACTGTTAAGCCCGGTCGACTATCAAGCGACCGCTCGGTACCCATTTCAGCAACAAGTCGCCACTATTTATGAACGCTACGAGACGCTGCGCCGCGATGCCGGTGCGCTTGATTTTGATGATTTGCTGCTGGAAGTTGTGATGCTGCTAAACGACCACTCGGACATCAAGCAGAAATGGCGCTCGCAGTTCAAACACATTCTGATAGACGAGTATCAGGATACCAACGCCGCGCAGTACGCCATCGTTAAGAGTTTGGTCGGTGATGAGCGCAACATTTGCGTGGTGGGCGATGACTGGCAATCGATTTACAGCTGGCGCGGGGCGGATTTTACGAATATTTTAAATTTCGAGCGGGACTTTCCGGGCGCGACTGTCATCAAGCTCGAGCAAAATTACCGCAGCACTTCGGCAATTCTCGAGGCGGCGCAAAATGTCATAAGCAAAAACACTGACCGTACTGATAAAAAACTCTGGACGGACGCACCGGGCGGCTTGCCGGTGCAGGTGCATTCGGTCTACGATGGCGCCGAGGAGGCGCAGTTGGTGGCGAGCCGAATTGGTGGCCAGGTGATGATGGGTGCGCGGGAGTACGGCGACTTTGCGGTGCTGTATAGAACAAATGCTCAGAGTTTTGATCTGGAGCGTGCGTTTTTGCACCAGAGAATTCCCTACCAAATCGTTGGCGGCGTGCGTTTTTATGATCGTAAAGAAATAAAAGACGTCATCGCTTACCTGCGTCTGCTGTACCAACCGAGCGACCGGATGAGCTTTAGTAGGATTGTGAATGTGCCGACGCGCGGAATTGGCGAAAAAAGTCTCGAGAAATTTTTACTATGGCAAAGCGACAGCCGACAGGATATTATCGCGGCGCTTACAAACGTTGAGTTGGCGAGTGGTCTGACGCCGCGCGCTAGGACGGCGCTTGGTAAACTCGGCGAGACGCTTAGAATCTTGCAGGCAAAGGTGCTTTCAGATGCGTCGCCGAGTGATACTATCGAGACACTTATCGAGAAAACAGGCTATCGGGACTATATCCTAGACGGCACGCCGCAGGCTGAAGAGCGCGAAGCCAATCTCGGCGTGCTGGTGTCTGACGCTAAAAATTACGTGGCCATGGCGGACTTTTTGGAAGAAGCCGCCCTGATGTCGAGTGTCGATACGCCGGAGAATAAAGAGAAAATCACGCTGATGACAATTCATGCGGCCAAGGGTCTTGAATTCCCAGTCGTGTTCATTGTCGGCATGGAAGACGGCGTGCTGCCAAGCAGCCGCTCGCTCGAAGCCGGGCGAGCTGAGCTCGAGGAAGAGCGGCGGCTCTGTTATGTCGGCATGACGCGGGCGCGCGAAGAACTGCACCTGAGCTACGCAGCCTCTCGGGCGCAATTCGGCATGCGAAATTATAACAACCCATCACGATTCCTTAGCGACATGGGGCACGAACTGATGGCGGCTCCGTCATTCCAGCAGTCGGTTCAACAAGATGACTGGCCAGAATTTCCTGATTTCGATATCGGCGACAAAGTTCGCTCCAGCCAGTTCGGTAGCGGCGAAGTTATAGATATAGACGGCCTGGCT
>JAUIHN010000050.1 GCA_030432305.1 bacterium
CATGATGATTATTGGCGCGATTATTGGCGTTATTTCGTCGCTGCTGGCGACGCGGCGATATCTTAGAATTTAACAACATTTTTAAGGGGAGAATAGTATTGACACCGCAGAGTGCTTATGCTAAAATCAAGGCAATGAAAAAACGGTCCACCACACCGGTTTCAAAATCATTCGTCGTGCGCGGTTCGCTCTTGGTAATCGCTGTTTTAATGATTGCAACTGCTCCGGCGGCATTTCTGGGCAACCCTTTGAAGGCTCGTGACTATGATGCGGAGATTCAGGCTGTCCAAAGACAAATAGACGAATACACAGCCCAGGCAGCGCGCCTGGCTGACGAGGCAGATACGCTCGAGAATAAGGTTGCTCAATATAACTACGAGAAGCGGATTATCCAGGCGTCACTCGAGAAAACCCAGGCCGAGTACGATAGGCTAGTCGCTGAAATTAAGGAAAACGAAAAGAAAATAGCCACCAACCAGCAATTGCTTGGTAAAACGATGGCGGATATGTATGTCGACGACGATATTTCGCCGCTTGAGATGCTGGCTAGTAGCGACGATATTGCTGATTACATCGATAAACAAACCCATCGCTCCGTGATACGCGATTCGTTATCTGATACGATAGCTGAAATCAAGCGTCTGAAAGCCGAGCTCGAAGAGAAGAAAGCAGAAGCCCAGGACAGGATTGATGACGAGACGCAGCAGCGCAATCTGCTAGCGGCCAAAGAGGCTGAACAGCAAAGTTTGTTGAATCAGACCAAAGGTCAGGAAGCTGCTTATCAGAAGCTGAGCGAAGAAGGCAAGGCCAAGCGTCGCGAACTAGAGCGTCTACAGCAGATCGAAATTGCTCGGCGCTACGCTGGCTCAGCGGGTACGGCCGTACCGGGCGACCCGGGTCGGGGTGGCTATCCTAACAATCTCGCGAATTCCGACTACTACAATCCATTGGTTGACCCGTGGGGCATGTACTCGCGTCAGTGCGTTAGCTATACAGCTTGGAAAGTCTACCAGAAGAATGGCTACATGCCGTACTGGGGCGGTGTCGGTAACGCCAACCAATGGCCAGGTAATGCCGATGCGGCTGGAATCGCCCGCGGTTCGACGCCACGAGCTGGCTCTGTCGGTGTGATTATGGCCGGGCAATACGGGCACACGGTATGGGTTGAGAGTGTTAACGCTGACGGCACGATAAACATCAGCCAGTACAACGAGCTCAATGCCGGCGGCGCAGGCTGGGGCCACTACTCAGAGCGCTACAATGTGCATCCTGGCACGTATGACACGTATATTTATTTCTAGGTCGGCCTAAAGCTCCCTCGCTTTTCGCCACCATTTTCTCCCAGATACCGCTTCGCGCCTATTGTTCACTGCAATGGCAGGAACAATAGGGCTGCACTTCGCTTTTAGTATCTGCTCGAAAAGATAGCGAAAAGCGAGGGAGTTTTTGGTACAATAGCCATAAGCAACATGACTAAAATGAGGGGCAAGAGAGTGGCAGTACATAATCCTGTGGCGTCGCCGTCGGAGCAGCCGAACCGTGGTATTTCAAAAAACATGTATTTTCTAACCATCGCGGTTGTGGCGGTGGTTGGTTTCGTGGCCGGTACGCGCCAAAACGAGATGTATAGTGCGGTCGGCTCGCTTTTTGGTATTACGATTTCGACCGATACGATAGACACGTCGTCCTTACAGACGACATTCCAGCGCTTGCAGGAGAATTACGACGGCGAGCTAGACGTGCCATCACTCATCGAAGGCGCAAACAGAGGGCTTGTCGAGGCGGTTGGCGATGAGTACACGGTATTCATGTCGGCAGAAGAGGCCGAGCAATTCGATAAAGATCTGAGTGGCAATATTGGCGGTGGTATCGGTGCGGAGATTGGTGTCAGGAGCGACCAGCCGACGATTCTGCGTATACTGGCGGATACACCAGCGGAGAAATCAGGCCTTAGGGCTGGCGATGTTATTCGCATGGTGAATAGCGAAGATGTCAGTGGCTGGAACGCGCACGATACCGCCATGGCTATCAGGGGCGATATTGGTACAACAGTGAAAATTACTGTGTACCGCGAGCCAGGCGAAGAGCAGGAATTCTCGATTACCAGGGCGGAAATCACCAACCCGAGCGTCGAATCTGAGGTGCAGGGCGGCATAGGGATAGTAACGATTCGCCGCTTTGACGGGGAGACTTCGTCGCTGGCCGAGCAAGCGGCAGAAGATTTAAAACGGCAAAATGTCACCGGCGTGATTGTTGACATGCGAGGTAACGGCGGCGGCTACCTGACGGCTGCAGAAGATGTAGCTGGTATATGGCTTGATAATCAGGTGATTGTCACCGAACGGCAGGGCGGCAAAGTGGTCGAGGAGCTAAAATCAGGCAGCAGCTCGATACTGGCGGATATTCCGACGGTTGTGCTGGTTAATGAATCGAGCGCCAGTGCCAGCGAAATCGTGGCGGGAGCCTTGCAGGACTATGGCAAGGCCGAAATCATCGGCGCCCAAACCTTTGGCAAGGGAACTGTACAGAAACTAGTGCCTCTAGAGCGTGGTGCTGAGCTAAAGGTAACTATAGCGCGCTGGTACACACCGAAGGGTCGTAATATTACCAGCGAAGGCATTGCGCCTGACCAAGACGTTGAGCTGACGGCTGATGACGCGAACGAAGGTGAAGATCCGCAGCTAGATGCGGCCAAAGCATTCTTGGGAGGCTAACGTAAGTAGTTCTTGTGTATTTTGGAGTGATTAAGTAATATAAGGACAGCTATGGATACAAAGAAGAAGATTTTACTAGTCGAGGATGACGAAGCGCTCGCGGCGGTGTATAAATCGCGCCTTGAGCTTGAAGGTTTTGAGACGATGGAAGTTAATAACGGCGAGAATGCACTGTCATCGGCGGTACAGTTCAAGCCAGACCTTATTTTGCTTGATGTCATGATGCCAAAAATCAGCGGCTTTGATGTGCTCGACATCCTACGAAACACTCCTGAGACAGCTAACATTCGTGTCATAATGCTGACAGCGCTTAGCCAACCAAAAGACAAAGAAAAGGCCGAATCGCTCGGCGTTGATGATTATCTGGTGAAATCTCAGGTTGTAATTGGTGATGTTGTGGAGCGGATTAAGCACCACCTGGGCGTGTCGGCTCAAAACTAGCGGATAAACGCGGTCAGATAATAGAACAGGTCTGTCCAGAATTCTTTGTCGAGGGGTCGTTTTCTCTTCATTATACTTCTAAGCAAAATGTAAAAACCTGCCACCTGGCAGGTTTTTATTATTTAACGCCAACGCGTGTGCGCGGGACGGTTTTGCCAGTAAAGCTTGGCTTTTTTACCTTCTCGAAAAAGACGGTGCCAGCTGTGGCAGCGTGAATGGTGAAGTTTTTGCTCATAAAAGTACCAGGGCCGGCAATTTTCGAGGCACCGGTTTGGCGCACTAGGACTTCGCCAGCGTTTACTTTTTGGCCGCCAAAACGCTTTACGCCAAGGCGAGCGCCGGCGTTGTTGTGATTGTTTTTACTGGTTCCACCAGCTTTGACATGTGCCATTTATGAAACTTCCTTACTTTTCGTATAACCTAAAATCTAGACCATTGTACCGTATCAGAGGTAAGAGGTCAAGCCCTGGTGAGCACCAGTAACTCGCGCGCCACCACCTGATCTTCGCGAAAATATACGAAATCGCGGGCGTCTACATGTTTAAACTCGGCTTGTTTGAAGCCGAGGCTATCGAGCGAGCGAAGGAATGGCAAGTGGGTGAATGTACCGCTCGCGTCTCGCCAGGCGGGCACGGCTAGGCAAAGCAGCGTGCCTGGGACTAGTTGTGGATGGATGTTTCTTAAAAAACTAGTGGTGATGTGATCGACGTTTCGCTTAACTTCGTCGAGTTTGGCGGGGGCGGGAGGTGCGCTGAAGGGTTGGCCGAGGTAGGTTTCGGCTACGACGAGGTCGATAGGTGGCTGCCATTTTGTTTTCATGGCGTCACCCTCGTGTAGATGCCAGTCTATGCTGATGCGGTGGGACTGCTCGAGCCAGCCTATGTTATCGCGCGAATAGCGAATCATCTTTTCTGACAGATCGGTGCCATACACGGCGTACCCGAGCAGGGCAGCTTCTTGTAGAATGACGCCTGTGCCGCAGAAGGGGTCGAGGAGGCGCGGCCTGCTGCCATCATCACCGCTCCCGTCGTACGCTTCGCTACGTAGGTCGCTACCCGCGGGTCCTGTCACGCGGTCCGCCCCATCCTCACGAAAATCAGAGATTTCTCGTGAGGCGGGTGCTGCCCCGCCGCGCGCCACCCGCTCATTTATTCCTCCGCTGGCAAGATTTATCATCATTAGCGCCAGTTTCGGCGGCAACATACCTACAAACGCGTCGCGTTTTGGTCGTCCTTGGTCGCGGCGGGCGAGGGCGGTGATGTTTTGCGCGCCGGTGCTTTCGGCGACAATAACCGCACCCGATTCACTTTTGATGATGAGTAACTCTACTTTATTCGGCGAGAGGCCAAGCTTGTTGTGGTGTGACGTAGCGGTATTTAGCGCTGGTTCGGCATTCGGGATAAGCCGGAGGCTGACGCCACTTTTCTTGAGGTTTTTCTTGATGATAATACCGATTTTTTGAACGTCGCGAGCCGACGTATCAAAGCCGTAACAGCTAATGCCGAGCGTGATTTTGCCCTCATGCGCGCTCCACTTGTCCGTGTAGTGAGTAATAACTTCTTGGCTGATTTTGTGCCAGTTGCCATGGGTGATGGTCGTGGCGACAAGTCCTATTTTTTGACTGCCACCGAGTCGGCTGATGGCTACGTTTTCGCTATTAATCGTCGCTGCCTGTGACGAGAACCAGCGCACGTTTTCGGCTCCAAAACAGCTTTCGAGCTCAGCTACACTGAGCTTTGGCTGGCGTCCCAAGATAGCGATATACATGCCTACAGTATAACACCCTGAACGCCGAGGGTTACGCCAGCCAGAGCAATTGATATATACTGGTGTGAGTATGTCGTTTAAAACCTGGCTGAGCCTTGCTACGTTTGCGCTTGTTGCAATTATTATCTTTCTGTCGCGCGGGGAGCTGCTGCGGGCGTGGGATTTATTAGCTGGCGTTAATATTTGGATACTTCTTTTGCTCATTCCTGGTCAGCTGCTGGTGTACTACATTGGCGGCGAGATGATGTTTTCATACCTGCGCGCTAAAGGTGACACC
>JAUIHN010000051.1 GCA_030432305.1 bacterium
CAAGCACTATATTGCTACCGTCATCAGCCACGAGCTCAGCCACCAGTGGTTTGGTAATCTTGTGACCATGAAATGGTGGAATAACCTCTGGCTGAATGAAAGTTTCGCCACCCTGATGGAGTATATTGCTGTCGATGCGATTCACCCGGGATGGAACGCCTGGCTTGACTTCGCCTCAAATGAAAGCATTTTGGCTCTTCGGCGCGATGCCATAGAAGGCGTACAGCCCGTACAGGTCGATGTCAACCATCCAGACGAAATCTCCAGTCTATTCGACGGCGCGATTGTGTACGCCAAAGGTGCTCGCTTGATGCACATGTGCCAGGAATACATAGGCCACGAAGCGTTTCAAAAAGGTCTGACCAGCTACTTCAAAGAATTCGCGTACCAAAACACTGACGAGGATGATTTGTGGCGACACCTGTCTAATGCTAGCAAAAAAGACGTTGCACTACTCATGAACACCTGGATTTCACAGAGTGGCTACCCGGTCGTAAGCGTCTCGCCTGATGGTATCAGCCAACAGCAATTTTTCATCGGGCCGCACGACGAATCCAGCCAGCTCTGGCCCATACCTCTTGGCGGCGAAGGCAGCGAAGATACACCGGAGCTTCTGGAAACGAAAGAACTACGCGCGCCGATTGCTGACGATGAGAGGTTGAATATAAAAGACGCCAGTCATTTTATCACCCAATATTCCCCCGAACACCTGGCACGTCTGCTCGCCAAACTTACTACCTACGATGAAATCGGCCGCCTTCAGCTACTGCACGAGCAGTCACTACTGGCTCGTGGAGCTATCGTGCCGAGCGCAGAACTAATCCCTTTGCTTCAAGCTTATCGAGCAGAGTCAGCCGAAAGCGTGTGGGATATCATGGCAATTACACTAAGAGAGCTTCGGAAATTCGTCGAAACAGATGAGGAGGCCGAAGACAGGCTGCGCAGCTTTACGGCCAGCCTTGCGAAGCCACAATTCGAGCGCCTCGGCTGGGAAGTGCAGCCCGGCGAAGTCGAAAGCGACACCAAGCTTCGCTCGCTCATCATTGGCCTCATGCTCTACGGCGAAGATCCGGAAGTTGAAGAGTACTGTCTTCAGCTCTATAAACAAGGGGTAGAAACGATCGACCCAGAGCTGCGACCTCTTGCTATTAGTACGGTCGTCAAGAAAGCCACTGACGAAACGACTATTAATGAACTTCTAGATATCTATAAAACAACTCACTCGGCCGACCTTCGCGAGGATGTATGCGCTGGCTTGGTGAGTGCAAAGCAGCCAGATTACATACAGCTACTACTTGAGGCAGTTATGAATGACGCGATAGTTCGAAAACAAGACGTTTTTCGTTGGTTTGCGTACCTCATTCGCAGCCGCTACGCCCGCGACGCTACCTGGAAATGGATGACGACAAACTGGGAGTGGATAGAAACGTCATTCGCTGGCGACAAAAGCTATGATTATTTCCCGCAATACGCTGCTGGTGGCCTGATGACGCGCGAGCAGCTCGATAGCTACCGCGAGTTCTTTACACCGAAGCGCTCAATTCCTGCTCTCACGCGAGCAATCGATTTAGGTATCATTGAGATTGAGGGGCGACTCGAGATTCTTGAAAAAGACGCCGACGCCGTCCGTACTGCTCTTATGAAGCTCTAGATTGAGTCAATAAAATCAGTAACTTGGGGCGGCGTGCCATTCGTAGCAACAGCCGCCAGTTTCAGATTACTGTCTTTCAGCCGATGATTGTGCGCGTACAGCCGTGCGGCGAATTTCATTTGCTTCAGTTTTTTGGGCGTAATGTATACCAATCCGCTGCCAGCTTTGTCGTTTTTACGATGCTTCACCTCGACAAAATAAACACAATCATCTTTTTGGCTCACAATATCTATCTCACAGAACTTTGTTCGCCAATTGCGCTCGAGAATAGTATGGCCTTCACTTACTAGATACTCTGCCGCTGTTGTTTCTGCTCTATCGCCAATCGACTTGGTACTATCTGCTTCGGCTGGTGTGTTGTCCGAAAAACCGTGAGGCTGCCCAGTATTCTTGGGATTAACATCCCGCCTTGCCGAGGGCTGTTTGACCCGCTTCGTAGCGGGGAGTTCCGGAGGCAACCGAGATGTTGAGACCGAGAATACTTGGCGCAGACGAGATTTTTTCGGCGACGCATCAGCCGGAGCAGCTGCCCTATATTTCGCTATCGGCGCAAAGCTCAGTCTATGTAGCGGCGTAACACCGTACTTTTCTATCGCCGCCGCGTGCACCGCAGTGCCGTAGCCAACATGCGAGCCGAACCCATACTCTGGGTACCGCTCGGCTTGTTGCTTCATATAGTTATCACGGGCAACTTTGGCAACAATACTCGCCGCCCCGACGCTCGGCACCAGCGCATCGGCTTTTTTCATGGTCGTGACAAACCCAGCTTTTGTAGTGTTCTTCAGTAGGTTTACCGTGCCATCAATAATAATTTCATGGTACGCTACCCCTAGCGTGTCGATTTCTTCAAGCGCTCGTTTGCACGCTAGTTCTAGCGCCGGCGCTAACCCTAGCGTGTCGATTTCGACTGGATACACCCAGCCAAGCGCCACAGCTTTTGCTTCTTTTCGAATCACCCCATCGAGCTCTAGGCGCCGCTTCGCGCTCAGCTTCTTGCTGTCAGTAATGCCATCTATCTCGCAGCCCAGAATAACCGCTCCGACCACCATCGGCCCAGCCCATGGCCCGCGCCCGACCTCATCAATCCCTAAAATCATACCCTCATAATAGCAAAAATCGCCTGGGCGCAGTGGCAGGCGATTTTCGATTTTTAGAATACGTATTTACTCTGCTTTTTCTTCAGCAGCCTCTTCGCCGGTAGGCTCCGCTGCAGCTGGTGCCTCAGGAAGCGTATTGGCAGCTTCGCGGTCAAAGTCCTGTGCGCGAAGGCGTGCACTTTTACCGCTGCGGTCGCGCAGGAATGATAGATAGTTACGGCGAACCTTAGCGCGGCGTACAATTTGCACCTTATCAACAAGCGGGCTATGAAGCAAGAAACTTTTCTCGACACCAACGCCGCTACTTACCTTGCGAACGGTGAAGCGTGCGGTGTGCGAACCTTTGCGGTCGGTACGAATAACGGTGCCTTCAAACACCTGAATACGCTCTTTGTTACCTTCACGAATTTTCTGTGAAACACGAACAGTGTCGCCGGTGCGCACATCGACAACGGCTGACTTTTTCTGCCCTTCGTTCACTTTTTGAATTAATGCAAAACTCATTTTTTACTCACTTAGTACTTTATTAATACAATCAACTACAAATTGTATCATGGAATCGGACTTTTTTAAAGCCCTAGATAACTCTATTTACCTCTTCGATGGTAGTCTCGCCGCGAAGCGCCGCCAAGATACCTGACTGCAGCAAGGTCTGCATACCATTTTCTTTCGCGGTCTTTTCGATAAGCTCGGTGTGTACCTCTGCTACGTCACCTCGTAAAAATGCCTGGATGGGATCTGATACGACCATTTGCTCCATAATTACCAGCCGATCCTTGTAGCCAAACGGTGCATCATCAGATGGGCGCGGTCGCCACAGTTTAATGTTCTCAAGATCTGGCGCGTCTGGCACGCCTTCAAGTACACTACGCACGTACTTTTTGGTGGCCTCGTCGGGCTCGTACTCCTCTTTCGTCTCATCGACTAAGCGCCGCACCAGCCGCTGCGCAATCACCAGTCGTATCGCCGAGCTGAAAATCGGATTAACGCCGATAAGATCAATCATGCGGCTAAAGGCGGCACTGGCGCTGTTGGCGTGAAAGGTAGAAAGTACCAGGTGACCGGTAATCGAGGCCTGGATGGCAGTGCGCGCCGTGTCTTGATCGCGAATTTCACCCACCATGACAACATCCGGGTCGAGACGAAGCACCGAACGAAGTGATTCGCCAAAGCTCTGGCCACCTGTCGTATCGATAGGAATCTGGGTAATGCCCGGCAACCCATACTCGATAGGATCTTCGAGCGTTATAAGCTTGCGGTCGGGAGTATTGAGTGCATTGAGCATACTGTAGAGCGTGGTCGATTTACCAGACCCGGTTGGCCCGACCATCAACACCATACCGCGCGGATGGCTGACGATTTCATCGATCTCTTTTCGCTGCTTTTCAGGAATCCCTAATAGATCGAGATTAAGCAAGCTCTCGTTAAAATTGAAGAGACGAAGCACGGCGTCCTGGCCATACATGGTCGGCACTGTCTCGACACGAAGATTCAGCAGGTGCTGCGCGCCGTCTTCGCCTTCTATCTCCTTTTGAATATGACCCGACTGCGGCTCGTTCGCCGCAGAAGACACATTTGCCCGACTGGCTAGTTCACCAATAATTGTGCGGTATCGCTCTTTTTCGAGTGTGGCCACAGCATGCAAAGCACCATCAATACGCATACGGATACGAATTTGATTGCGCTCGTTTTCGATATGAATATCGCTGGCGCCGAGCTTGTCAGCCTGGGTAAGCAAGTAGTCAAACAGTCGATCGGTGCTGACGCTATTCAGCGTTTCACTGACACTGGAAATTGTATCGCTGTCGCCTTCCTTGGCTATTTTAATATCATCATAGACCACTACTTTTGGTGGATCATAGCGACGCATAAAAGCCTTAAACCCGCTGGTACTAATCAACAGAAACTGAGTGCCGAACCCCTTGTCACCATAGTCCTTTTGCAGGGTATTGACGAGAGATTGCGGCGTCTGCGTGGTGACGCCAAAACGGTATGGCTTCTCCTCGGCACCAATTCCCAGTGGCACGAGTTTACCTTTGTACATCTGTTCGGTTGTCAGTACGTCTTCGGCAAGCGGGAGGCTTTCTTCAACTTCACGGGCATCAAGATACTGCAAGCCAACTATTGCGGCTCGTTCGCGCGTGGCTTTTTCTTCACCCTCACGGCGCTGCTGTTGAATTTTTTGTTCATCCATGTTGGCTCTATTGTAGCTTAAAACACAAGTGTTTCAAACAACAAGAGAGCTAGGAGGGGCCAAGCCCCTCCGCACATTTTTGGAGTAAATTCGAAAATGCACTCCACCCTGCTGAAGCTCGGCTTACGCCTCGTGCTTCGCTGGTATACTTAAG